>JBGSXJ010000309.1:0-10259 GCA_041751535.1 Aquaticitalea sp. | reverse complement strand
TTGCTTCATCAGGTTTTGAATGAACAGTTTGGTTGCCATTCCCGGAGCCACACTTTGGTAGAAATGTGAATTGTTTGAAGCGTTAGTTCGTATAAAATCCGAACCCTTTTCTTTAGCGTCTAGGTCCGAAGGGTCACCGCCAAATAATGAAAATTGTCCACTTCCTGCCGAACCCATTTGTCCTGCGGATGTGTTTCCCGAAGGCGAAATTTGTGCGTTTCCTTTTAGAGCAGCAGTGCCTTTGGGCATCTCGTTGGTATTCGCATCTTTGGTAAATGTCTTTTGAAAATTGGATAGCAACTGTCTAAATTCCAATTCCTGAAAAATCGCTTCTACAGCTGGCATGTCGGGTTCTGACATTTCGAAATCCTGTTCATGGAACTCTACAGGAACATCGAGCATGATGGTCGCCAAAGTTTTTGAGAGCATGCCCAATTCTTTGTTTTCCTCAATTCGCTCTTTCATCTTTCCTGTTAGCTCATGGGTGTTGGCCAAAAGATTTTCCATGCTGCCATATTCCTTGATGAATTTCTTTGCAGTCTTTTCACCAACGCCCGGAAGCCCAGGAATATTATCAGAAGAATCGCCCATCATTCCCAAAAAGTCAATGACCTGCATCGGATGTTCGACCTCAAATTTTTTCTTCACTTCAGGAATTCCCCAAGTTTCGTAACCACCACCAAACATTGGCCGGTATATAAAAATGTTTTCAGTCACTAATTGCGCAAAATCCTTATCTGGCGTCACCATATAGGTTTTGTAGCCAACTTTTTCCGCTTGCCGCGAAAGGGTTCCAATAACATCATCAGCCTCAAAACCTTCCTTGACCATAATCGGTATTTGCATCGCTTTTAATATGTCGCAGATATAAGGAATGGCTGTGGTGATGCCTTCTGGAGTTTCGTCGCGATTGGCCTTGTAAGCTTCAAACATTTCAACACGGTCAACACTTCCGCCTTTATCAAAACACACTGCCAAGTGGTCTGGCCGTTCACGTTTGATAACATCCAATAACGAATTCATAAACCCAAAAATAGCCGACGTATCCTGCCCTTTGGAATTGACTCTCGGATTTTTGATTAAAGCATAATAACCACGGAAAATCATGGCATAGGCATCGACTAAAAAGAGGCGTTTTTGTTCTGACATTGTTTGTTTTTATTGAAGACCATAAAACTACAAAAAGTATTTTTGAATAACGAGTTACGATTTGGGAAAGAGAATAGAAAATAGATACTAGAACATAGATTCAAAATTTTTTGAATTGCGATTTACGGCCTCTAAAAGTCTATCCTCTGTTATCTAACTTTGTACTTCGTATTTTGGCACTTGGTATTTAAAACATCAACTTCAACTTCAACTTCATAAAAAGCATTTTCCTCGAGAAAAATATAAAACAGATGCCGTACTTTTGAACTTTCAAGGAAGAACATAAATATGAACAATAATTTTGCAATAGTCATTCACGGTGGCGCAGGGACTTTGGTCAAAGGATTAATGACACCAAAGTTGGAAGAACAATACAAAGCTGCTTTAGAGCATGCAAGAAATGAAGGCTATAAACTATTGCAACACGGAGAAAGCGCCATGGATGCCATCGAGTTAGCTGTTAAATTATTGGAAGATACGCCTCTATTTAATGCAGGAAAAGGTGCCGTATTTACAAATGAAGGTACCCACGAAATGGATGCTGCCATTATGGACGGAAAATCATTGAAGGCTGGTGCGGTATCCTTGGTAACAGGCATCAAAAATCCTGTGTCTTTGGCCAGGGATGTCATGGAAAAAAGTTATCATGTGTTTTTGGCTGGCGAAGGTGCCATGCAGTTTGCAAAAAGTAATGGACATAAAATTTTGAGTCCAGACTATTTTTATGATGAGGTGCGCTATCAGCAATGGCAAGGCATAAAAGACAGCGACGGATTTCAGCTAGACCACAGCGCAAAGAAAGATGGCAAATTTGGAACCGTTGGTGCTGTGGCCTGTGATCAAAACGGAAACGTTGCTGCAGCAACATCTACAGGCGGCATGACCAACAAGAAATGGGGGAGAGTGGGTGATAGCCCAATGATTGGTGCGGGAACGTATGCCAACAATAAAACTTGTGCAGTATCGTGCACAGGAAGTGGCGAATATTTCATCAGAGGCGTGGTGGCTTATGATGTGTCTTGTTTGATGGAATTTAAAGGATTGACTGTTGAAGAAGCTTCAAACGAAGTCATTCAAAAACGAATCCTTGAAATTGGCGGCGATGGCGGATTGATTGCCATTGACTCAAAAGCAAACATTGCCATGTCGTTCAATACGGAAGGGATGTATCGGGCTTTTAAGACTTCAAAAGGAGAAGAAGGGATTGCGATTTATAAAATAGAATTCCTGTGAAACAGCTTTGGGGCGATCCGCGGTGGAACAGGTTTATAAATAAATTGGGTCTGCCAAAGGGCCATGGGTATCATTTGGATTGATAGTTCAATGCTAATGCAGCGGAGCAATCTAGTGAATGGAACTTCTTAATTTGAGATTACGAAGCTATTTGGAATTATTTGAATTTCACTTAAAATGTAGACCCTGAAGCCGTAGAGGATTCTTTAAGTATATTTCTACTTTGCAGAATCGTAAAGTGTCGGGATTGATTTCGCAGAAGTTCAATTACACAAACGGCTCCTGAATAGGAAGTACTTTCACCTGCCGAGTTTCAATGTTGAATCGATCACCATTTGCAAGTACATGAACAATCAGGTTGGTCATGGTCATTGGCGTGCCAGGTCTCAATATTTTTTCGTTGTTGTGGGTGATGTGTTTTGCATCAAATATGATAATCATCCCAGAACCGATCACTTCAAATTCATTGCCATTTTTGATGATTAAGCCGGTATCTTCAGACAATCCGATGCCCAATAAATCTGGAAATTTTGCAACCGCTTCACTTTGACGCCCAAATCTTCCACGTTGAATAAAATGGGTGTCGATAATTACTTCAGGAATCAATTCCAACCCTTGCGACATTTGTACTGCACCTTTGATAAATGCCTCAGTACTGCTGCCACCGGAAATCATTTCCTTTGCCATGGCCATCGCTCCGGCACTGGTACCTGCAATAACGAATTCTTCACTTTGATATTTGTCCAATAAAATCTTGTGAAATTGAGTTCCATAAATTTTTGCAGTTATTTTTCGTTGGTCACCACCGGAAAACATCACGCAATCTGCCAATTGCAAGGCTTCCAAAAATTCAGGATTGTCGGCTTGCTTTCTTTTTTTGATATGAATGACTTTTACGTTTTTACAGCCCAAAGTTTCGAAAGCAGTCACGTAATTCTCTCCAACTTCGTCTGGAATGCTGGAGGCCGCGGGAACCACTAAAATATTGGCTTTGGTTCCGCCACTTTCACTCACTATATGCGATAAAATACCTTCAGATATATAATCCAATTTATAAGATGGTTTCGCTATAAAGCCTTTGTCTTCATTTCCTCCAATGGGAATCAATGTTCCTTTAATCGTCATTCTCAATACTTATAGTTAGCAGTTTGCAAAACTAAGCTTATTTAATTAAAAATGGAGGATATTGTTTTTCATTAATCGTTGGCTTTACTTCTTAAATTCAACAATATTCGATAATTTCAATCCCTAAAATTAAAGCTATAAAAAAATGGCAACAATTGCAACCAAAAATAAACGGCACACACTAAACATCATTGGAGCTACAATGGGATGGTTTGCAGTAATCGGTCAATTGGTCCTGATTATAGTAAACAGACAAGCCGATATTTTTGAAACCGTCATTAGGTTCTTTAGTTTCTTTACCATCTTGACTAATATTTTGGTCGCATGTTATTTTACATCCCAAATCTTAAATACAAAATCCTTTAGATTTCTCAAAACCGTCACAGCATTGACAGCCTTAACAGCATTTATTTTGTCCGTTGGTCTTGTCTATCAGTTTATGCTACGTTCCATTTGGGAGCCCACAGGATGGCAATTGGTGATAGATGAGCTGTTACATACAATCATCCCAACGTATGTGTTGGTTTATTGGTTTATTTATGTGAAACTTTCAAGTTTTAACATTCGATATCTTGCAATTTGGCTGTTGTATCCGTTCTTGTATTTTGCCTTTGTACTATTGAGAGGTCATTTTTCTGGCTTTTATCCTTATCCATTTATTAATGTCCAAGTACTCGGTTACCCAAAGGTTTTTGTTAACTTTATTGTATTGAGCGCATTTTTAATGATGTTGATTGGATTATTATATGTTGTGGCACGATTTTTAAAGAAACACCAATCTTAAAACTATTAATTATGAAAATTCAATCTATTTTATTTGTAGCGTTCTTAATTTTGTTGAGCGCATGTGGAACCTCAAAAGAGATGAGTTCCAAAAACTCACTCTATGGCACCACATGGCAATTGGAATACATGTCTGGACCAAGAATCGCTTTTGACGGCCTATTTCCAGATAAAAAACCTGAAATCACATTTAATGAAGCCACGAAAGAAGTGACAGGAAATGCTAGCTGCAACGGTTATTCTGCATCATATTCTTTTAACGGAATTGCAATGGATGGCACTTCGCTATCTTTTGGTGAGCCAGGACCCGCAACAAAGATGTATTGTGGTGAAGGCGAACAGCAATTTCTCAATATGATGAAAAAAATCAACGCCTATGGTTTTGATGGCGATGGCAAACTTCTTTTGAAGCTCAATGAGGTTGCAATGATGCGTTTCAAAAAAGTGAATTGAAAAGGATTTAAAAACTGAAACACATGAAGCATTTCATTTATATCGCCATTTTTTTATGTGTGGCATGTGGTTGCAAACCAAAAAACACCTCTGAAATAAATACAGAAATAAAAACAGATTCAACAGAATTTCAAACACCTGTTAAAGCATCCATTTTGAACAGCCAACAAGCTTATTTTACCGCAACTGGCACCGAACCGTTCTGGAGCATTGAGATATTTAATCATCACATTGTTTATAAAACACCAAAAGATTCCATAAAGACACCACAAACAGAACCTTCAAGGGCAGCCGATGCGAATGTAAAGCGTTACAATATTCAGACGGAATCCGTTGAACTTCATATCCAGATTCAGCAAGTGGAATGTACAAACGCCATGTCGGGAAAGTTATCGCCCTATTTGGTTAAAGTTGAAATAAGGAAGGCAATTGAAAAGGATTTTCAGAAACTCGAAGGTTGTGGCAGCTACAATACAGATTATCGACTACATGATATTTGGTTACTTGAAACTTTAAATGGAACAAATGTCATTCAAGAAAATTTCAAAAATGAGCTTCCCACGATGGAAATCAATGCTGCCGAAAACACTTTTATGGGTTATGCCGGCTGCAACCGAATGAACGGTTCACTCTTTTTCGAGAAAGGACTCCTTCGGTTTACCAATGTTGCCACAACAAGAATGATGTGCGAGCCAACAAATAAGGAAGCCGAATTTTTAAAAGCATTACAAAGCAGTACTGCCTATTCCATTGAAAAAAATAGACTTACACTGTCCAATCCGTCAGGAATTCAAACGATATTCAAAAAAATTGATTAACACTTAAAACCAACAATTATGACACAATCAAATTCTAAAAATTCGTATTTCAATGCCGCGAGTAAATTGGCAGTAGTACTCACGTTATCATTCGCAGTCTTCTTTAGCTGTAAAAACAAAGAAGAAAAGGCGGATGAGACCATGATAGAGGAGCCATTAAAAGAAGAAATGGTAATGACACCTACCCTAGAAAAAGGCTGCTATACGTACAATGCAAACGGAAGTATGGTCAACTTGGAAATCACGAAGACTGAAAATCCCGTCGAGGGAAATTTGACCTATGCTTTGGTAGAAAAGGACAAAAATACAGGCACATTTTCTGGAAATATGAACAACGGGAAGCTAATCGGGACTTATACATTTCAATCAGAAGGTGTTGAAAGCAAACGACAGATAGCCTATATGCTAATAGACAATCAATTGGTTGAAGGTTTTGGCGAATTGAACGAGGACGGAACCATGTTTAAAGATGCAAATTCGGTCAACTTTTCATCCACAATGCCTTTGACAAAAACAGACTGTCAGCAATGAACAGCAAATTGTTTGTTTGAAAATTTGAAATCCTATTCGCATTTAAAACAAACTTGTTTAGAATTGACTACCCTAAACATCAAATTAAACCCACTTAAGGAAGGTTCAAAAACAGAAGGTTAATTAGCTTACGTATTGTTTAATGAAAATAACACCAAAGCAGAATTATTCTTGCCATCCAATAATGAAGGTTTCATTTTATAAAAATCCAATGAAGGCAATTGGCCCAATAATGAGTATAAACTCATCAGTTGGAAAGACTATGTAATTCAAAAAGATGGGAAAGCAATTTTTGGAGGAATTGATTTATAAAAAATCCAGATTTTATAATAGTAATAGTTAACAATCCAACACTTAAAATGAGAGTTTCATATTTTAAGTGTTGGATTTTTTATCTTTCGCAAATCAACTGTAGGCATCTATATATTTTCAAACATTTCTGTATATTTACGAGAAGACATCATTAAACTATTATAATCCATTCATTTTATGAGAATACGCGAGATTAATGCCATGCGAGGACCAAATTATTGGTCCGTAAGACGTCACAAATTAATAGTCATGGTTCTTGACCTTGAAGAAATGGAAGAGAGACCTTCTGATAAGATTGATGGATTTTTAGACCGATTGGAAGCCATGTTCCCAACCATGTACGAACATCGCTGCTCGGTGGGCACTCCTGGAGGTTTTTTTGAACGTGTTAAAGAAGGCACTTGGATGGGTCACATTATTGAACATATAGCGCTCGAAATACAAACGCTCGCTGGTATGGATGTTGGTTTTGGACGTACACGCGGTTATGGTGAAAAAGGGGTTTATAATGTGGTGTTTGCCTATATGGAAGAATCTGTGGGACGTTATGCCGCAAAAGTGTCCGTGGATATTTGCAAGGCATTGATAGACGGAGTAGATTACGATTTAACAGATGACATTCAAAAAATGCGCGAACTGCGTGAAGCTGAACGGTTGGGTCCAAGCACAGGATCAATTGTGGAAGAAGCAGCAGCCCGTGGGATTCCATGGATTCGATTGAATAAATATTCACTTTGTCAGTTGGGATACGGTGCCAATCAAAAACGCATTCAGGCCACAGTAACCAGTGAAACAAGCAGCATTGGGGTTGAAATAGCCTGCGATAAAGAGGACACAAAATTCCTTTTGGAACAAGCCGAAGTTCAAACCCCAAGGGGCGATATTATTCGTAAGGAAGAGAGTCTTAAAGCCGCTTGCGACTATGTTGGTTTTCCATTGGTGATAAAACCCGTGGATGGCAATCATGGCCGAGGCATTACAGTAAATATCAATACGTATGAAGACGCTTTGGTCGCCTTTAAGAGCGCAAAAGAAAGCTCCCGAAGTGGTGCCATTATCGTTGAAAAATTCGTTACAGGCGATGATTATCGATTGTTGGTCATCAACCACAAACTTGTTGCAGCTGCGGTTCGGACGCCTGCACACGTCATAGGCGATGATAGTTCTACAGTACAACAGCTTATTGATGAGGTCAATAAAGATCCACGACGTGGTTACGGACATGAAAATGTACTGACTCAAATCACAGTCAATGATTTGACCCATAGTATTATTAAGGCGAGTGGGTATTCACTTGATTCCGTTCTTCCAAAGGGCGAAAGGCTATTGTTGAAAGATACCGCAAACTTAAGTACAGGTGGAACAGCAGAAGATGTTACCGATATCGTACATCCAGCCAATGTTTTCATGGCAGAGCGCATTTCCAAAATCATCGATCTTGATATTTGTGGCATCGACGTTATGACGACAGATATCAGTAAACCCTTGGAAGAAACTGGAGGCGCAGTCCTCGAAGTCAATGCAGGACCTGGTTTTAGGATGCACTTGGCGCCAACCTCTGGTCTTCCACGTAATGTGGCGGCTCATGTGATAGATAAATTGTTTCCGCAAGGGTCTAACAGTAAAATCCCAATCATTGCCATAACTGGTACAAACGGAAAAACAACGACCACGCGTTTGATTGCTCATTTGGCAAAAATGAAAGGTTACAAAGTAGGTTATACTACCAGTGATGGCGTGTATATCCAAAACCGCTTGCTCATGAGAGGCGATTGTACAGGCCCGGCGAGTTCAGAATTTGTTTTGAAAGACCCCACGGTTGATTTCGCAGTCTTGGAATGTGCCCGCGGTGGACTGTTGCGCGCCGGACTTGGTTTTCATAAATGTGATATCGGTATTGTGACCAATGTTGCTTCCGACCATTTAGGATTAAAAGGCATTCACACCATCGAGCAGCTGGCTAAAGTAAAGGGCGTAGTTCCAGAAACAGTGATGCCTGACGGATATGCGATTTTAAATGCCGATGATGATTTGGTATATGAAATGCGCCGAACGGTAGAATGTAATGTGGCCTTGTTTTCAATGGATGAAAACAATCCGCGTATCAGGGCGATGCAAAAGTTAGGTGGAATTTCAGCTGTTTATGAAAATGGTTATATCACAATTTGTAAAGGCGAATGGAAACTGCGCGTTATCAAAGCCGTCAATGTGCCGTTGACTTATGGTGGAAGGGCAACTTTTATGATTCAAAATGTGTTGCCTGCCGTTATTACGGCTTATGTAAAAGGTTTTACCATTGACGAAATGAAAATCGGTTTGGAGACCTTTATCCCTTCACCAGCACAAACACCAGGACGTTTGAATTTGTTTCAATTCAAGGATTTCCAGGTATTATTGGACTATGCCCATAACCCAGCAGGAATGCGTGCCTTACAGAAATTTATCGAAAACATCGATGCCACCGTAAAAGTGGGGATTATCGCTGGAGTAGGCGACAGACGGGAGGAAGACACCAATGAAATTGGCAGTGTGGCTGCCGAAATGTTTGATGAAATTATCATCCGTCAGGATAAAAACTTAAGGGGAAAAACGGAACTGGAACTTATAAGTATGTTGGATGCTGGTATAAAAATGAAAGATCCCAACAAGAAAACAACCATCATTCCGAATGAAACGGAAGCTGCGATGTTCGCCATTAAAAATGCTGTAAAAGGCTCATTGATTGTTATTTGCAGTGATGTCGTTCCTGATGCGCTCGATCTTGTTCAAAGACTGAAGGAAGAGGAAGCCAATAAATTATATGAATTTTCTACAAATGACATTCCCAATAAATAAACGAATTCAATAAAAAAAATCGAGTGATTTCTGCTGTATGAAATCACTCGATTTAAACTTAAATAAATATGAATAGAAGGGTCTTAATTTCAAATTGCGTTTAACACATTTTGATGTCTTTTACTTTAATCTGAAGACTTTTCTTGTAGGCTTTTATACTGATCAAATCATTGCTTTTTTTGTAATTCAAATTGTCTAATTCAGCTTTTGCAGTAGTGCTTAATACCGTTTTGGTTTCTTCTGTAGAAATTGTTGTTGCTGTTTCAATAACAATACTGTCATGTTCTTTGTTATTGTTAGATTCAGTATTTTGACCTATCGTAAGTAGTGGCAAAGCGCTTAAAACAATAAAGATTAAAACTTTTTTCATGACTAAAAGGTGTTTTTATTTTTAATTACATGTCAAAGAAACGGCACATATTCAGCAATATGTAATAAATTAGATAAAAAACATCGATAAATGGTTAAGGTGAATCCTAATACCAAAATCATCGATGAAATGCACAAATTCGGCTTGCAGCCCAACAAATACGTTATAATTTAATGGAAAATACAATTCATCAATCGGTCTCTAAACTGTTTAACTTACAGAAAACCAATCAATTTGTAGTAGGAAATACAACTTACAAGGAACGCATCAAAAAACTAAATGCTTTAAAGAAAGCACTTGAAGTTACTTATAAGGATGACATCAGGAAAGCGATGTATGACGATTTCAAAAAACCCACTTTAGAAACCGATTTAACGGAAATATATCCTGTGTTGAGCGAAATTAAATTCGCTGCAAGTAATCTTAAGTCCTGGTTAAAACTTCAAAAAGTCGATACACCAATTGCATTATTGGGGGCTTCATCGTATATAAAATATGAGCCCAAAGGTGTTTGCTTAATCATCTCACCTTGGAATTTCCCTATCAATCTTACCTTCGCACCTTTGGTGTCTGCGATTGCGGCTGGGAACACGGTAATTCTGAAACCTTCCGAAATGACGCCAAATGCCTCCAAAGTGATGGCGATGATC
>JBGSXJ010000308.1:0-2535 GCA_041751535.1 Aquaticitalea sp. | reverse complement strand
TGAAAATGGGTGTGGTACTTAAAGCGGAACTTTTTTTGTTCGAGCAGGGTACGTGAGATTTTGATTTGGGTTTTGTTTTTTCCGAGGAATTCCAGGAGAATGCCGTGGTTGCGTTTTAGGTATTCGTTGATTTGTTCTGCTGCATTGCCCGATACTTTTCGCAACTGGGTATGGTAGTAGTTTTTGCAGCCCACAGAGCAGAAGATTTTATCGGTTCTTCCGCGCAGGATTTTTTTGCATATTTTACATGTTTTTCTCACTTGCAGGTCTTTCTATGTTGCAAATGTACACTATTCGTTGGAAACGGTTATAATCATTTGTATTTGTTTGTAAACGGTTTAGGGTCTTAATTTTTGTTAGTTTTGGTTTATAGTGTGTCTTTAACTGGATTAAATTAATTTTTAAAGGATGTCACAAACTACCATTTTAATGTATTTGCCCCATAAGAATGCGGGACGCATCAAGTTTCAGATTCCTTTTCTGCTGAAAGAGGAACGACTTGCGTTTAAACAACTCAATGGTTCTTATTACCACCCTAACCAGCGTTTGTGGAGTCTTCCGAATACAGACGAGCATAAGAAGATGGTGCAGGTTTTATTTGGCGATACCCTTAAAACGGTTAATACCCATGCGCCTCCTGAGATGCCTGTGCTTGTTATTTCCGAAGAAATACAGAAGGAACTGGATAGGCATCACCAAAAAATGAAGCTTCGCAATTACAGCGATTCTACTATACGCACGTATCAATCTAACCTGACGCAGTTTTTTGTTTATTTTCAGCAAAGTGATCTTACCACGCTTACCAAGGAGCAGATTGAGGGTTTTGTGTATGAACTGGTTCAGAAATACAAAATAAGCGAGCAGAAGCAGAATATGATGATCAATGCGATAAAGAGTTATTATGAACACACGCTGGGTATGCCCCGTGAGTATTATACTATTACCCGACCCAAACGCAGCAAGGATTTGCCGAACACCTTGAGTGAAGAGGAGGTGATTGCCATTATCAACGCGCCTGAAAATATCAAGCACAAAGCGATACTGCACACGATTTACAGTGCCGGTTTGCGCATAGGGGAGGTGATAAGGTTGCGGGTGAAGGATGTGCGTTCTGATGATGGTTTTTTGTTTGTTAAGGATTCTAAAGGCAAGAAAGACCGGCATACGGTTTTGAGTCCGTTGTTGCTTACTTTGCTGCGGGAGTATTATAAAGAGCACAAGCCTTCATACTGGTTGTTTGAGGGCCAGGATGGCGGGCAATATTCTGCAACGAGCATTCAACAGGTTTACCGGAGGGCGGTTAAAAAAACGGATTCTAACCCCTGGAGCACGCCTCACACGTTGCGTCATAGTTTTGCGACTCATTTGATGCAGCGTGGTGTGAATATTAGATATATACAGACAGCACTGGGTCACAGCAGTTCAAAGACTACAGAGGTTTATACACGGGTTTTGAGTATTAACAGTAAAACATTGAAGAGTCCTTTGGATGTTATTATGGAAAGTGGTACTTTCGGTAAGAAATAACGTTAGGGCATGTTGTACAAACGCAATATATCAACAATAAAGTAAGTAGACATGTTGTATATACTAATGTTGTACATAATGCCCAAAAAACTGTAAAAAATGATAAAACATAGATATTTTAACAACAATAGAGGCCCAATAAAAGAGAATGAAATAAAAGCATTTCAAAAAGCTCTTCACATTTGTGATACGGAAAAAGAAATTGACGACATAATATTATTAATCCATACTAAAGGTAACACTGGATATATAGAGCGAATATTTGAAACTCGAAACGTTAAAAAATTATTTAGCGGAGTTAAAATTGACCAAAAATATCCACCAGTTAGAATTGAAACAGTAAGAACCTTTAGTGACGACTACCAATCTAAAATAGTTTTAGTGTGTTTTGGACTTCGCTCTGAAGAAATTTATAAGTACGAGGATTTTGAAAGCGTAGTTGGAATAGTAGCTCATCAATGGGTTGAGCCAGGCGTACAAAATTGGGCAAAAACTTATGGTGCAATTGACATAGATACTAATGAAGAAATTGAAAAAACCAAAAAGCCTGATTTAGTAGTTCAAAATGCTTTTAAAGATTTAACAAGCTCCATCAATATGTCAAGTGGAATAGTTCATTCAGATGACAATGAGAGATGCAAAACATACATAAGAGCTTTATTAAAATACAACTACGAATTAAATTCACAACAAGTGTTTTCATATCTAACCTCTGAACTGAATTGGGACTCTGATGATGCAAATGATGTTATCAAATTGATTGATAAAATGAATTCCGGAGGCTATTTCCAAGGAGGAGCAAAAACAGGATTAAAATCATATATTAAAAATTGGCAAGAGGATTTCCTATTTTGAACGTGTAAAAAGGGAGTGGGAAGCAAAGCCGGATATTGCAATCGAGCCTACCACTGTAGAGATCATTACTCCTTCATCGCCTCCCATAGTTCTCGATGAGCCATAATATGAGTTTGATGAACACATTGGGGATGGATAAAACAGTTTTCTCTA
>JBGSXJ010000307.1:0-5563 GCA_041751535.1 Aquaticitalea sp. | reverse complement strand
GCCAGTCTTGCACCTTTATTCATAGACTCTACTGCCTTGGCAGAAAGCGACCCAAAGCTCATGGCAGAAACATTGATCACAGACGCTGGACGGTACGGTTTTTTACGTTTATTATAAGCTCCCATCACTTTCGCACAAGGCAGAAAATTGTTGTTGAGATAGTTGGGGTGGTTTTCCTTAATTTCAAAACCCAACATGGCATTATTGATAAAAATATGCTGTGCCGAATGGATATCACTATCGGTACCAAAACCTTCATAGTTATTTTCTTTCTTTGAGGAGGCATAGATCCATCCGCGTTCTATCCGGTTGAAAGGCAGCTCTTCACGGTTATTGGCAACTAGATATTGTCGTAATTCTGGACCAATCTTTTCGAGCATATAGCGAAAATGTCCTAAAACTGGAAAGTTGTGGCTGATCGTGTGCTTTTTTTGAACAAAAACATCGCGTATCGCAATAAGAGCCAGAATTATAAGAATCCACATCCACCAACTTATCTCTCCAAAAAAACTTAAGAACTCATCCATTAGGTTAATTTTTCAGTAAATATATTTAAAATTATATCTTTATAGAATGGGAAAAGGTCTTAAAATAACGTTGATAAGTCTTGGTGCGTTGGTCCTGATTGGCATTATTGGAATTATAGTGATGCAAAATGTGATGACAAACAAAATTGAAAACTTCCTTTCAAATGGTTTGCCGGAGAATTTGGAGTTGAAGTACGATCAATTTGACTTTAGTTTCATCGGTGGAAATTTCTCGATTGAAAATCCAAAACTCACCTCTTACGGAAAGAATACGGATAGCATTATTATGACGGTATTGACAAAAGAAGTAGTCATAGACGGTATCAGTTATTGGGATTATATGTTCAACGATGAAGTCAATCTCAACACTATCATTATTAAAAAAGCAGACATTCACTTTTCCTATAATAAAGTGATAAAATCTGAAAGTTATACGTCAACAAAACCCAAAAATTTAAAGCAAACCATCCATATTGATAAATTTCAAATTGATAATAGCTCCTTTTCAATGGTTAACATTGAGAATGATTCGCTCATGTTGGAATTGACCAATTTTAACCTGGAGCTAACGGACATTGATATTGACAATTCGGTTGTGAATGAAACTATTCCGTTTAAATTCAATGCGTATCAAGTTTCATTTGATGATTTCTATTATGTGCTCAATACATATGAAAATATAGAGGTTAAGAACGTATCGATTTCCAATGAAAAAATCAACTACAAGAATTTAAGATTGTACACTAAATACTCCAAACAGAAACTATCTCAAATGATCGCAGTGGAGCGCGATCATATCGATTTGACCATAGAGGATGTCTCCATTTTTGATGAGGAATTTGGCTATCACAAAGATTCCATTTTCTATTTTAAAAGTCCGAAAATTGAATTGACAAAGCCAACATTTAATATTTACAGGGACAAATTGGTGAATGATGATTTAAAAGTTAAGTTAATGTATAGCAGATTATTAAGAGAGCTTAAGTTTGATTTAACTTTAAGTGAAGTAGTATTGAAAAATGGAACAATTAACTATTCGGAAAAAGTGAAACCTGAAAGTTCGGCTGGATTGATTTCATTCACACAATTAAATGCGGATATTAAAAACTTGAGTAATACCTATGACGATTCCGAGCGGACATCTATTGATATTGATGGTATATTTATGAAGTCAACTCCTATCAATGTCAACTGGTATTTTGACGTTAACAATGTGAACGATTATTTTGTATTCAAGGCAGATATCGGAAAATTACCAGCACAAGATCTGAATGAATTTTCCGTACCCAACTTAAAAATAAAGATGGAAGGAGAATTGTCTAGAACCTATTTTACCATCGATGGCAATTTTCAGAACTCCAATGTCGATTTTAAAATGAATTATGAAGATTTTAAAGTCATAATTTTAGATAAAGAAGGCAAGGATAAGAATAAATTTTTATCTGTGGTGGCCAATTTGTTTATTAAAAAAGATAGTGAAAAATCAACAGACGGATTCCGGGAAGGATCAAAAAACTCTGTGGAGCGAGATAAAACAAAATCGGTCTTTAACTTTTTATGGCTCAATGCCAGAGCTGGTTTATTGAGTGTGATGACTGGAGATGGTAAAAAATAAAAACATCTTTTCTTCCTTAAATTGTTTATAATTAATCTTAAAAACAACCCTTAAAAACAGCAGCTTTGGTTAATTTCACAGCTTAAAATTTATTGCGTTTTGGAGAAGTATTTAAGTCAGTTGAATGAAGCACAATTAGCACCAACCTTACAAAAGGATGGTCCAATGATCATCATCGCAGGAGCAGGATCCGGTAAAACCCGGGTGCTAACCTATCGCATTGCTTACTTGATGAGCGAAGGTGTAGATCCTTTCAATATTTTGTCACTGACATTTACCAACAAAGCCGCCAGAGAGATGAAATCTCGAATTGCCTCTATTGTTGGGGCGAGTGAAGCTAAAAATTTGTGGATGGGCACGTTCCACTCGGTGTTTGCAAAAATCCTACGTATTGAAGCCGATAAATTGGGCTATCCCAACAATTTTACCATTTACGATACACAAGATTCCCAACGTCTTATTTCGTCGATTATCAAGGAAATGAACCTTGACAAGGACATCTACAAATACAAACAGGTATATTCCCGAATCTCATCCTACAAAAACAGCTTGATAACGGTCAAAGCTTATTTTCAAAATCCTGAACTGATCGAATCGGATGCCATGGCAAAGCGTCCTAGGCTAGGGGAGATATACAAGAATTATGTCGATCGCTGCTTTAAAGCGGGTGCAATGGATTTTGACGATCTATTGTTGAAAACCAACGAATTGCTTACACGTTTCCCTGATGTGTTGGCAAAATATCAGCATCGATTTAAATATATATTGGTTGATGAGTACCAAGATACAAACCATTCTCAATATTTGATTGTGAGAGCCTTATCTGACCGATTTCAAAATATTTGTGTTGTTGGCGATGATGCTCAGAGCATCTATGCCTTTCGAGGTGCCAACATTAACAACATCCTCAACTTTCAGAAAGATTATGATGATGTAAAACTCTACAGACTGGAACAAAATTACCGTTCCACGAAAAATATTGTCAATGCAGCAAATGCCATTATAGACAAGAATAAAACCAAACTCGAAAAAATTGTCTGGACCGCTAACGACGAAGGCGCGAAAATAAAGGTGAACAAATTGATGACCGATGGCGATGAGGGCCGTTTTGTGGCAAGTTCCATTTTTGAGAATAAAATGGAGCAGCAAATGAAACATTCCGATTTTGCGATTTTGTACCGTACCAATGCACAATCGAGAGCGATGGAAGACGCTTTACGAAAAAAGAATATTCCGTACCGAATTTATGGAGGTTTATCATTTTATCAACGAAAAGAGATCAAGGATGTGCTTTCCTATTTGCGTTTGGTCATTAATCCTGCCGATGAGGAAGCCTTAAAACGCGTTATCAACTTTCCGGCTCGGGGCATAGGGCAAACCACCATCGATCGCTTGATTGTGGCTGCCAACGATCATGATCGTTCTATTTTTGACGTCATGAAACATATTGGATCTTTGGATGTCAATATCAATTCGGCCACCAAAAATAAGTTGCAGAATTTTGTGACGATGATTGAAAGTTTTCAGGTCATCAACCAAATGGCCAATGCCTTTGAATTGGCTGACCAAGTGACCAAAGTAACCGGAATTATTCGTGAATACAATAACGATGGAACGCCAGAAGGGGTTGCCAAAATGGAAAACATTGAGGAGCTGCTTAATGGTATCAAGGATTTTGTTGAAGGCCAAAAGGAATTGGCAGATGCCACAGGCAACATAGCCGAATTTTTGGAAGATGTAGCACTAGCAACGGATTTGGACAACGATAAAGGTGATGATGACCGCGTGGCATTAATGACCATTCATTTGGCCAAGGGACTGGAATTTCCATACGTGTATATCGTAGGAATGGAAGAAGATCTTTTTCCAAGCGCGATGAGTATGAATACGCGAAGTGAATTGGAAGAGGAGCGACGTTTGTTTTATGTCGCTTTGACCAGAGCCGAAAAGCAAGCCTATTTAACCTATGCCATGTCACGCTATCGCTGGGGAAAATTGATCGATGCAGAACCAAGCCGTTTTATAGAGGAAATCGATGAAGAGTACCTTGAAATATTGACTCCTATTGATGATAGGCGTTTCAATCCGATGCTATCGGCAGATATATTTGGCGATATTGAACCGAATCAAATTCGCTTTAAACCACCCATTAAAAGAAAATCCGAAGCCATTCCTCCTAAATTCATTCCACCAGCTAAATTGAAGCCTATCGGTAAATCGGTGGGAAGTCCAAATATCAATCTGTTTGATGGCAAACTTGCGGTTGGTAATGTGGTGGAGCACATGCGCTTTGGCAAAGGAGAAGTCTTAAAAATTGAAGGCGTTGGCGCAGATACCAAAGCAGAAATCAACTTTGAGCATGGCGGCGTTAAGAAATTATTGCTGCGTTTTGCGAAGTTGGATGTTTTGGGCTAGGCTATCAATGGAAAGTCAGCAGATTTTTTATTCAATCAGATTCATCGGACATTAAATTCGGCCTAACGATCAATCCAAATGTGTCTGTGTGAACAATTTTAATTTTGACCATGTATCCAACAATTCCAGTCCAATCCAACCATGTCCAGCATTTGGGTAAAGTGTAAATTGATTGACAATACCAAGTTGATTCAATCTATCGCGCAAATCGGTGCCTTGTGTAGTGGGAATCAATGGATCTTGACCTCCATAAAATAAAATGGTAGGAGGTGAAGTTGCAGTGGCTCGATGGTAAGGACTAACTTCTTCTAAAAACGCTGTGGAGGCATCAACACCATATAATTCCATCAGGGCTTGAACTTCTGGGCTTGTGTTGTTCAAATAGGCAGGATCAGTAAAATTGGTAGGTCCAACTATGCTGCTTACCATCTTTACATTGTTTTCTGTATCAAATGCATAGCTCCAAAGTAAGGATAAGTGACCTCCAGCGCTTACACCAATAAAGCCATAATCATCAGAGAACACATATTCGTCGTCAATGGATTTTAAATAATTGACAATAGAAGTTATGTCTTCAATCTGCATCGGAAACGGACTATTATTTTCATCAGCTAATCGGTA
This sequence comes from Aquaticitalea sp., assembly GCA_041751535.1. Taxonomy (GTDB): domain Bacteria; phylum Bacteroidota; class Bacteroidia; order Flavobacteriales; family Flavobacteriaceae; genus JBPOFM01. Next base: position 385 of record JBGSXJ010000307.1, on the reverse strand, counting down.
ATTGATATTTACAATCGCCATATTGGGCAAATCTTGGCGTATGATGTCCCGAAAGGCATTCATATCTGCTTTATCCCCACTTGTCCAGCCTCCACCATGCACTAAAATCAGTACTTTTGTATTATTGTTTCTATTGGCAGGCAAATAGAGGTCAAACTTTTGGTCGGTATCCATTCCGTAAGAAATATTCAATTCCTCATAATATTCTAATGGATTTAAGGAGTTAGAATTTGGATTGGGACTATCGCTCTCACTACAAGACAACATATTGATGACAAAAAGGAAGATGCACAGATATTTTGCTATGGTCATGATAAAAAAATTATTTACATTGTAAACGTATTGATGAAGATACATATTATGGCTGAATTTATAAAAATTTACG
>JBGSXJ010000306.1:0-6886 GCA_041751535.1 Aquaticitalea sp. | reverse complement strand
TTACAACCCTTTTATTTATTGCTTGTATTCCCCATTATGGGAGCAGGCATTAAGATTCAAGCACGAGATGTGATGGGCTATTTAGTCATTCCGTTTATTGTGTTTTTTATCATTCAGTCCATTTTAGTGACGTGGATGCCTTTATAAAATTAGAAATGAACCAAACAAAAACCAACCAAAATGAATCTAAAACAATCACTCATTATCGCTGTGACCTTAAGTGTCATTAGCATTTTCGCATGGGAATTTTACTGGAGAAACCAAGGCAAAATTCCAGATTTGGACGACGACAAAAACCTTTGGGCTGTACAACGAGCGAGGGTTGAGGATGCATCAGATAAAGATGTACTACTTCTGGGATCGTCTCGGGTATTATTTGATATTCAATTGAATGAATGGGAGAAAGAAACCGGGGTACGACCAATTCAATTGGCATGTGCTGGATCTTCCCCTCTACCTGTATTTCATGATATTGTAAACAATACCAATTTTACAGGCACAGTTTTGGTAGGTGTCACAAATGGCCTCTTTTTTTCCACCACCTTTCCAGAAGCTGGGCCATGGAAACGACCACAGACCCGGGTGGACTATTTTAAAGACAGAACCTATGCCCAACGCTTGAACCATTGGCTATCACTACCACTTCAGAAAAATTTAGTATTTGTGTCCACCAGCGAAGAAGCTTGGTCAGATGATATCGATTTAAAATCGTTGTTAAATTCTGTAACAACCGGCAACCGCAGTGGAAAACCAGAATATCCACCTTTTAATGCTTTCGCTTATATAGAAGAAGACCGGAACAATCCCATGAGTGAAAAAACAGCGACAGACACTGCGTTTGCAAATGGTATCAAAGCCGTCTGGAAAATGATTATGACAGGCGATGGCCCGCCACCTGATAAAGAGGCGACTACCAAGTTTTTTGTTGCCGACGCCAAAAAGTTTATGGATAGAGGTGGAAATCTCATTTTGTTGCAATGTCCATCCAGTGGATTGTTAAAAGAAGGTGAAAAGAAGTTTATGCCTCGTTCCGAATTTTGGGATCCGCTTGTGGAAGCGACAAATGCCAAAGCTTATAATTATGAAGATTATGAGCAATTTCAAAATTTTGAATGTCCTGAATGGTCGCATTTATCAGCTTCAGATGCTCGGTTTTTTACTACGGAATTGGTAAAGATCATGAAAGCCGATGGTGCATTGTCTAACTCTAAAACCAAATAATCATGCTATTCAACTCATTAAGTTTTATCGTGTTTTTGGTCATTGTGTTGGTATTGTATTATGCAAAACTCTTCAATTGGACCAATAAAAAAAGAATGTTGCTATTTGCGAGTTATGTGTTTTATGGCTTATGGAACCCTCCCTTGGTGATTTTACTTTGGATATCCACCATGGTCGATTGGGTTGCCGGCAAAAATCTGGCCATAGAAAAAAATCAACGCAAACGCAAATTGTGGTTGTTGTTGAGCATGTTCGTGAATCTTGGGTTTTTGGCCTTTTTCAAGTACAGGGATTTTATGCTTGACAATTTCACCGCCGTAGTAAATACCTATGGTTATGGATATCAAACCCAGCCTATGGATATTATATTGCCAATGGGAATTTCGTTTTACACCTTTCAAACAATGTCTTACACCATTGATATGTATTTAAGACGTACCGAACGTGCCAGGACCTTTTTGGATTTTGCTTTGTATGTCACCTTCTTTCCGCAATTAGTGGCCGGACCAATAGTCAGGGCTGGCGAATTGATTTCGCAATTTTATGAAGAAAAACGAGCCACCATCAACCAATTTGTTTGGGGTCTATTCTTGTTGACCATAGGATTGTTCCAAAAAGTGGTATTGGCAGATACTTTGTTATCTGATACGGCCGACACGGTTTTTGGGTCAAAATCCATTCTCCATGGATTGGATGCCTGGACTGGTACTCTAGCATTTTCTGGACAGATATTTTTTGACTTTGCAGGTTATTCTACCTGCGCAATTGGTATCGCAATGATGCTTGGAATCATCTTACCAGATAACTTTAGATATCCCTATGCCGCCATTGGATTTTCCGACTTATGGCGTCGTTGGCACATTTCATTATCCACCTGGTTAAGGGATTATTTATACATTCCACTAGGTGGCAACAAACATGGCATCGTAAGAATGTATGCGGCCTTGATGATTACGATGCTCCTTGGCGGATTATGGCATGGTGCAGCATGGACCTTTGTGATTTGGGGAGCTCTGCATGGTATTTATTTAGTGGTGGAACGTATGTTGAAAACTAAAATTCACATCAAAATCGGGCCATATAACGGAATTGTTTTAGCACTTCTCACATATACACTTGTGAACTTTACATGGGTATTTTTTAGGGCAAGGGAATTTTCTACAGCGAAAAATATGATTGCTTCGATGTTGTTCTTGAATGGTGAAGGGGAAAAGGTACTTTATTCCTTTGATATCATTAAAGTGTTCATTGTCATCACGCTTTTATTCATCTGTCACTGGATGATGCGCAATACGTCGATGAAGGCTGTATCCGAAAAAACATCACCATGGGTGCTTGGTGTTTTTTGGGCAATAATGGTGTTCTTGATAGCAATCTCTCAAGGTAGCGGTGAGCAGTTTATATATTTTCAATTTTAACCAGTAACCAACCATGGTATGACAACAACACCAACATCACTCACTCCCTTAAAAGCAACAGACCGAATTCACGCTTTAGATATCATGCGAGGCATTGTACTCTTCGGTATTTTACTGATGAACATTAACGGGATGGGACTGGCCCATGCCTATGAAGACCCAACCATTTCTGGGGGATCTACAGGCTGGGACTTATACACATGGATAACTACCAATATGCTTTTTGAAGGCACCATGAGAGCATTATTCTCTTTACTATTTGGTGTTGGCATGTTCATTCTTTTAGACCGTTTAGAGAAAAAAGGAGCAGGTATAGAAGCCGCAAATATCTATTTTAGAAGACTTACATGGCTCTTGGTTTTTGGACTTATTCATGGCTATCTTTTACTTTGGGTAGGTGAGATATTATACAGCTATGCCTTGATGGGATTTTTAGTATATACTTTCAGAAATATGGCTCCTAAAAAATTGATTTTTGCTGCTATTTTACTATTTGCAATAGGAACACTTTGGAACTATGCCGATTACAAAAAAAAGGTGAAATTCATGGAAGATGTTTCCTTGGTAAATCAATATAAAACCGATGGTAAGGAACTGACCGACGAACTTAAAGAAGCCTCACAGAAATGGGAAAAGATGCAATCAGAACGAACCCCAAAAGCCATCGCAGCGCATAATGAAAATATGCGGAAAGGTTATACGGATGTAGTTGCATTTTTAGCGCCTATTAATATGCATTTTGACAAGTATTATTCATATCGATATGATGTTTGGGATGTTTTGAGCATGATGTTATTGGGCATTGCACTATTTAAGCTGAACATTCTTTCCGCAGAAAAGTCATATCGTTTTTATGCTATAATGGTCATAACTGGATACATCATCGGATTAAGCATCAATTATTACGAAATCCGAACGGTAATTGATGGAAACTTTTCTTTATTAAGCTTTTCTAAGTCCCAAATTACCTACGACTTGGGAAGAGTACCTACCGCAATAGGCCACATAGGCATCATTATGCTACTTTGCAAACTTCCTATATTAAAATGGTTGAAAAGTGCTTTGTCTGCCGTTGGTAAAATGGCATTGACCAACTATGTCATGCATTCCGTTTTTGCCATGTTCATTTTTACAGGTGCTGGTTTTGGTTTGTTTGGTACTTTTAGACGACACGAATTATTGTATATCGTTTTCTCCATATGGGTATTTCAATTGATTATAAGTCCTATATGGCTTAAATATTTCCATTTTGGACCGTTGGAATGGATATGGCGTAATTTGAGTTACCGAAAAAGACATCCTTTGAAAAAGAAAACAGTACTAGAACATGAAAATATTTAATCTTTAAATTTTATTTATAATGAATATCAGCAAATTAAAATTGGCAAACATTCCAAAAAGAGTTTCGATGATTGTTTTGATACTTTCTTCAAATTTAATTTTGGCTCAAAACAAAAATTACAAAGAATTAATAGGCAAAGCTGCCGATAACATTGAGCAAAAAGTCATCGATTGGCGGCATGACGTCCACCAAAACCCAGAATTGGGAAATCGGGAATTTAGAACAGCGGAACTGATAGCCAAACACCTAAAATCTTTAGGCATTGAAGTACAAACGAAAGTTGGTGTCACTGGTGTTGTTGGTATTTTAAAAGGCGGACAATCAGGACCAATCGTAGCACTTCGTGCCGATATGGACGCCTTACCAGTAGAAGAAAAGAACGATTTGTCCTTCGCTTCCAAAGCAAAAACAACCTATAACGGACAAGAAACCGCTGTGATGCACGCTTGCGGACACGATGGTCACGTGGCAATTTTGATGGGTGTAGCCGAAATTCTATCAGGCATGAAAAAAGATTTAAGAGGCACCGTAAAATTCATTTTTCAACCAGCAGAAGAAGGACCACCAAAAGGTGAAGAAGGCGGTGCTGAATTGATGGTGAAGGAAGGAGTTCTGGAAAATCCCAAAGTGGATGTCATCTTTGGTTTGCATCTCGACGCACAAACTGAAGTTGGAAAAATATCTTATCGCCCTGCTGGCATTATGGCCAGTGTGAACGATATGAAAATAACTGTTAAAGGAATTCCATCGCATGGGTCTGCACCATGGGTAGGAATCGACCCAATTGTTGTGTCTGCTCAAATAATCAATAATTTGCAAACCATTGTAAGTCGTAACGTTAATCTAACCAATAACGCAGTTGTGGTGACAATTGGAGCCATCAATGGAGGAAACCGCAGTAATATTATACCAGAGCAAGTAGAAATGCTCGGAACCATTCGGACTTTTACGAATGAAGATGAAATGTTTGTACTTAAAAGAATCCGCGAAATTGTAGAAAACACAGCAAAAGCTGCAGGTACAACAGCCATAGTGGAATTGCCTTATTCTATGCGATTTCCTGTGACCTTTAATGATGAAAAACTTACAACCTCTATGCTTCCAACTTTGCAAAAATCTGCAGGAATGGACAATGTTATTCTAATTCCTGCAATCACAGGTGCCGAGGATTTTTCATTTTTCGCACAAAAAGTGCCCGGCTTGTATTTTTTCGTTGGAGGCCTAACCAAAGGAAAAGACCCAAAGACTGCTGGTGACCATCATACGCCACAATTCTTAATTGATGACAACGCCTTTAAAACTGGTGTCAATGCCTTAACCAATTTGGTGTTTGATTATATGGAAATGAATTCAAAATAAAAGTTTTCTTAAAGTTTTTGATTAATAGCAACTTAAATTAAAAACTTATGACAATTAAAACCAACCGAATAGAATCCATCGATCTCCTTCGAGGCGTCGTGATGGTCATTATGGCCTTGGATCATGTACGGGATTATTTCCATTACGGTTCATTCTTCAATGACCCTACTGATTTGGAAACCACAACGCCAATTCTATTTTTCACACGTTTTATAACCCATTACTGTGCACCGGTATTTGTGTTTTTGGCGGGAACGTCGGCCTTTCTTTACGGGAGCAAAAAATCTAAACCGGAACTTTTTAAATTTCTTTTTTCAAGAGGTATATGGTTGATCATTCTTGAAATGGTTGTAAATAATCTTATCTGGACGTTCGATGTCACCTATAGTCTTCAAATATTCCAAGTCATTTGGGCGATTGGATTTAGTATGGTCTGTTTATCATTTCTCATTTATTTACCAAAAAAAATTATCCTGGTTTTGGGAATTCTCCTAATAGCTGGGCACAATTTATTGGATGGGATTGTAATGGAAGGTCAAGGTTTTCAATCTATAGTTTGGTATGCGCTGCACCAACAAACCTTTCTTGTGCCGAATCCAGATCACCTTGTCATTATACATTATCCAGTAATCCCTTGGATTGGCTTAATGGCACTGGGATATCTATTTGGACAATTATACAGCAGCGATTTTAAAGTTGAAATCCGAAGGAATTGGTTATTAAACATGGGTTTTGGAACTATTGGGTTGTTTTTATTTTTGAGAAGTATAAATCTGTATGGCGATTTGGTTCCTTGGACTTTACAAAACACAACTACAAAGACCATTTTATCATTCTTTAATGTCACAAAATATCCACCTTCATTATTATTTATTTGTATAACACTTGGTCCATCAATGCTTTTCTTGTATGTATTTGAAGCGACAAAAAACAAACTGACGGATTTCTTCTTGGTCTTTGGACGTATTCCATTGTTCTATTATTTCCTTCATATGTTGGTGATTCACATTTTTGCTATTGTAGGCATCTTAATTTTTGGTGGAAATTGGCGTGATATGATCTTGGACGCAGAGTCTTTCTCCAATGGAAATTTAGCAACCTATGGTTATTCACTTCTCGTAGTCTATCTGGTTTGGATTTGCGTTGTGTTATTCCTTTACCCTTTCTGTAAACGATATATGATTTATAAAGCCAATAACAAAAACAAGTGGTGGTTGAGCTATCTTTAGAAAAAAACTCAATGAAAAAACAAGAAGAAGGGTTAATTAGAACTGTTGGCGTATTAGGCTTATCCGCCAATATCATCAACATCATTATTGGCGCTGGGATTTTTGCACTACCAGCCATTATAGCTGCCAATATGGGTTCTTCAAGTATTATTGCCTACGTTGTCTGTGGTGTTTTACTCGCCTTAATTATGCTCTGTTTTGCCGAAGCAGGCAGCAAAGTCACCAATACAGGTGGTCCTTATACCTATATTGAAACTGCCTTTGGCGACTATGCGGGATTTTTGGGAGGTGTGTTCGCCATGGGTTCTGCATTAATG
>JBGSXJ010000305.1:0-2470 GCA_041751535.1 Aquaticitalea sp. | reverse complement strand
TTCGCAATTGAATTTTGTTGCGTTACTGAATCTGTAGCCATTTGTTCTTTTTTTAAGCCTGAAAACATAGGTCTGGTTAATTTATTGAATTGCTAAATAGTCGATTAGATTTTTATGCCTTTGGACAATTTCGTAATTATTAGATGAAATTGCAATGTATGGTCGTGTGATTTTTGATTTCCGATCTGTTAACAAGTCAGCAAACCCTCTTGCGCCTTGAATACTTTTTAAGCCATGTACCACAACAAACGTGGTGTTTTTATCATAAATATCTTTTGATACTGACATATCGTAATATCTGATTTGTGTCACTTCTTCGTTAAGTTTAGTGATAAACGCGTCAATATCGTCATTGGAAGCGGCATCAAATTGATAAATAACATTGAATTTTTTGGCGTCTTCATCCGATATAAATTCCTTTTTCTCCAACGTCGGAATCACTGTTTGAACAATTTCCTGTGCTCGTTTTCCTTCTGGGGAATTTGGATAGGTTAATGCTATAAAATTCACACTCTCCTTGTAAGCCTCAAATCCATATAATCGCGCCCTGGCTGAAGCTTTCAATATCTCAAATTTTGGCACAATGGGTTCACCTTCAAACTGCATAACATAATTCTGGGCTTGGTCTATGACCTTCTGAAACTCTTGGTTATTGTAAGCTTCAAACATTTTTTCATACAAACTCTCAGGACTGTTTTCATCTTTAGCAACTACAGAATTCGGATTTCTCAAAATCTCTGCATAACGAGAATCTGAATGATTGGTGATGATATCGTTCTTTACAATTTCGGCTTCAGAGTTTAAATTTAATTCCTGATATAGTTTATAGAGATTGTATTTGGAAGGTAAAATCAATCGCTCTTCAGGATCGTTCTGTAATAACTTTTCGAGTTTGTCCTTTGCCAAATTATATTCCTTAAATTTTTCTTTGTAAATAGTTCCCAACTGATAATAAGCAAAATTTCTGTCTTTTGCCAAACTATCCAAAACCTTTGGATCGGTCGGTATTTTTGAAATGTAAAATTCTGGGTTGAACAATTCATCGTCGGTCGCATCTGCAAACAATGCACTCCCATTTTGTAGGTTGCCAGAATTAGTACGGGTATCCGAAAGACGCCAGTAATCCTTTAATGATCGATCGCCCCAAATTTTTAGAAATTCATTTTTGCCAAAAGCCACTGTGGTCGTATTGTAAAAATAAAACTGTTGCCTACCAGTAGCTTTATCATTTGCCATTTCATTTCTAGAAATGCCCTTTTCAACTTCACTGGTTGTTCTCAATCCTGTATTGAGTCGGCTTTCAGATTCTGCTCTTTCTTTTGCCAATTCCATTTTTGTCCTTAAATCATTAGCGTATTCTGTAAAAACTGCTAATTGATCTTCCTTGGAAAGACTAGCCAAATTCAAAATGCTGTCATTCACCTGCGCCACATCTTCATAATAAATGACATCATCCAGATTTTCCCGTTTCCGCTTGATGGTTCTATAGGGCTTACTGTTTAGTACCATATTGTTCATGGTACTATCATAATAAGCACCTGCAATTTTATATTCCGCCTTGTCAAAACTCATATCGCCAAGCGTGGTATAATCAACAGCTCGCAACTGTTTATCCGTTGAGGGTGAGCGCAAGGATTTATTATAATAAGCAAAGGCCAAAGAATCGGAATTGTTTTGCTTATGAAATTCTGCGATACGATAATATATTTTTCCTAAAAATGGGCGGTTTTCACGATCTTCTTCCAGTTTGGTCAAATATTCCATAAATGCAATCTGATCTCCAGTTTCTAAATTAAAATTGCTGGCTTTTGCCAAATGTGCATTAATATAATATGCTCTTGGAATTTTTCGATGAAGCTCAATCACTTTGTCAAATGCAATATTTGCACTATCCTTATCACCAAACTCATTGTATAACTGGCCTCTTAAATAGTTGTAACGCGCTTTTTCGTTGTTCTTTTTTGTTAATTCTGAAGCGATTGCCAATTGCACCAGGGCGCTATCTTTTGCTTCAATGTTGATATATGCTTGAGCCATGCTTGCTGTAGCATCTGCCAAATCTTGATCTTCCAACACTTCCTGATCGATAAGGCGTTTTAGGTTCTTGATTGCCAATTCGTCATTTTCAAGGCGAATATTAGTTTTTTCACGCCATACCTTTGCTGTGTTTATTTTGTCACTTGCGGGATATTTATAAAGGATGTAATTAAAGGCTTCAAGGGCAGGCACAAAACGCTGGTCAAAATAACGCGATTGGCCGAGTAGTAAATAAGCTTCGTCAATTTGCGGATTGTACTCTTTACCATTGATGTTCATTCCGTGCTTTTGTACCGCTTTAATTGCCTTTTCTTCAGCACGTTCAAAATCTGCATTTTTGGATTGTCCTGGTAATAAGACGTCTTCCGTTACCTGCATCCGTTCTACGGGGAGCAATTCCCAATAGTTGTCAGTGACAGCATTATTCACACTT
>JBGSXJ010000304.1:0-1716 GCA_041751535.1 Aquaticitalea sp. | reverse complement strand
AAATAGCTGTTCCATTCGTTTATAATCGCGTATGTCGGCGATAACTGCAATAATGCTTTTAACTCCTTGCTGGATAAATTCTTGTTCAACATCATACAGAGCGGATTCTGCAGAATCTATAAGTATCAATTTTTTGTAATTATACCGAGACACTTTTCTGGCCAATTCACTACCTATAGATCCAGCAGCCCCTGTGATGAAAATAATTTGATTTTCATATTCATCGATCAGTTCTGTATTGGCAATAGAGATTGGCTCCCGACCCAATAAATCGTCAATTTTGACGTCCTTTATTTGAACGACACTTAAATCGCCATCGATCCACTGTTGCACTGGAGGCACAATTTTGACTTTCAATCCAAGCCTGAATAGCTGGGTTGTTATCTCTAAAAGCCTTGTAGATTCAATAGCTTGTATTGAGATGACAACTTCCTGAATGTTTTGTTTTTCTATAAAACTTGGGGTGATTTTATCTAGACTATATACTGTTAAAAGATTTATTTTTTTTCCTACTTTGCGCTCATTGTCATCTATAAATCCAACAATTTCCAAACTACGTAAAGGGTCATTGTTAATGGCATCATAAGTAATCATTCCATAGCTTCCGGCTCCAAAAATCAATGTGTTTTTTAAAGTTTTGAAGTCTTGTGTAAGATTATTGTATAAAGATTTAACGAAAAACTTAAATCCTATCAGAAATAAAATATTCAACAATAAATGAATGTAAACTATCGAGCCAGGAATATTATAATGGTTATCTAAATTATAACTTCTACTAATGAACGTCAAAATGATCAAAATCGTTGCCAAAATATTGGCCCCAATGATGATGTTTACCACATCTTTAAACCCTGTAAACCTTACAACGCCTTTATGAGATCCAACAAGCAAGAAGCTAATAAGAGCAGATGCAGTTACATATGGAAGGTATTGAACTACCTCACTAACATCAAAATCAATTTGGAAATTGAAACGAATGATATATGAAATAAAAAATGTAAATATTACAATGCACAAATCAATCAATAAAATAAGCCATTTTGAGGCATATTTTTGAGAAACGCTATGTAATAATTTATTAATCATATATTAAAATAATGTTGTATAATCATTATGACCTTATTAAGTTCATTATCAGATAAGTTAGAGCCGCTAGGCAAACATAATCCTTTTTTGAATAAGTCGTCAGATATACCGTTTAAAAATCGTGGGAAATCCTGAAAAATGGGTTGCTGATGCATGGGTTTCCATAATGGTCGTGATTCTATGTTTTCTTTTTCCAATGCCACTCTTATATCTTCACGCATACGTTCCGATTGCGTCAGGATACACGTCAACCATCGATTTGAATGATGGCCTTCGGGTTCTTTCAAAAAAGTTAACTCGTTAATGGATTTTAAATTTTGATGATAAAACTCATGATTTTTCCGTCTTTTAGCAACACGTTCATCTAAGACCAACATTTGACCTCTACCAATACCTGCCAAAACATTCGACATTCTATAATTGTAGCCTATTTCTGAATGTAAATATTCAACAGCGTTATCCCTGGCTTGAGTAGCTAAAAATATGGCCTTTTGTTTTATAATTTCCTTTTTTGTAACCAATGCGCCTCCCCCTGAAGTTGTTATGATTTTGTTACCGTTAAACGATAAGATCGAAATATCACCAAAAGATCCACATTTCCTCCCATTGAATGAGCTTCCCAATGCTTCG
>JBGSXJ010000303.1:0-4574 GCA_041751535.1 Aquaticitalea sp. | reverse complement strand
GTCCACTTTTTTGGTGCTCATTGGCACCATGTGCAATGGCAATTGCTTTAAATTGGAGGCAAACATTGCAAAGTCCATGGATTCTGCCATGTCCTTGATTTTCTTTTTAGCCTCATCGTTGTATAAATTGTCTTTACTCATAAGTTCTATATTTTAAATTATTTTATGTTTAGAGAATTCATAAAATTAATAAACAAAATAGGATTGGTATGATACTATCACTAAAAATTAGACCTCAATTGCGAAATGTCATTTGGTACGGACTGATTTAATTGTTGTGAGTTGTTTGTCTGATGTTAACAATAAAGGGTTAAACCCTAAATATGGATTCAGAAACACTTGTGTTTGAGTTAATATTTATATCTAACAAGTTGATATAATTCCTTGGAAATTGGTTTCTTGTAGCCATAAAACTAAATCCAAACACATGGAGACCAAAAGAATTTCAAAGGAAATAGAAACGATCCTCAATCAGCAGGTGACTAAAGAAGCCGAAGCTGCACAAGTGTACTTATCTTACGGCTGTTGGGCGGACAGCAAGGGCTATGGCGGTATTGCCAACTATTTGTTCCGCCATTCTCAAGAAGAGCGAAATCATATGATGAAAGTGATGCAATACATCATGGCCAGAGGTGGTACGGTGAAAATTTCGGCGATTAAAGCACCTCCAACCAATCCTAAAAATCTTAAGGATTGCTTTGAGAAAACCTTTCAACACGAAGTGGACAATACCACAGCAATTTATAACATTGTCAATGCAGCCCATGAAGAGAAAGATTGGGCTACTTATAATTTTGCCCAATGGTTTGTAGAAGAGCAAATTGAAGAAGAAAAATTAGTCATGGATTTATTGGATAAACTGAAAATTGCAGGAGGCGCAAACGCCAATACGGAATCTCTTTACAACCTGGACAGGCAACTCGGCAAAGAACCAGATTCGGTACCCTTACCTCGTGAAGCTAGTTTGGAGAAACCAGAATAAGCTTTGAACTTGATGTTTGCAAGAAAACAATTGTTGAGACAATCACAATATAAAGGAGATAACGGAGAATAAACACCGTAAAACAAACATTATAAAATGATAAAGCGTCCACGACCCGACCCTAATGATCAGTTTCCCTAATGAGTTATTCGGGTCGCTTCTGCTTTGCTTTTGTGAAAAAAATCTTTTAGTAATGACGCCGAACTAAACAATCTTTTCGTTTGTAATACCCCCTATGTGTTAAAACCCAGAATGCTGAACAACATTAAAACCATAAAAGCACAATCCCACAGGAGTAAACTTAGGGACAAAAAAGGACATAGATGTGCGGAATTCCGCACGAAGATCATTTTTTTTGGCTAAAATATAAACTGCCCTTGTCAAGTAGTTGATTAACATGTAAATACAATAATGGTTATAACAGTAGATGGTTTGTATCCATTGAGTGATGGAATGTTTAGGTAATCCTTTTAATGACCCTCACCAAGCCCTTGGCAATAAAATATCCTGATATGCTCAAGAGTACCCAGCCTACAAAAAGGCAGCAGTACTCTAGAGCGCTATCGGGTTCTAACCATGACCAGGATAGGAAACCTACCGCAATGCCAATGATAAGGGTCAGCAACCATATTGTGCTAATAGCAAACCCATCTCTAGTTGGGTTGGTAGGTGGACGCAAGACCTAGAAAAGTTGTTGGGACAATTTCATGGAGTAAAGCTAAAATTCTAAAACCAAAAAATTGTGCGGAATTCCGCATCATTGACTGTTTTATTAGAAATTAGCAACTATTAAATCATCCCGCGGTCTATGGCAATGGCAATGAGCTGTTCGGACGTCTGGGCATTGAACAGAATCTTGAGGTTGGTCAGTCGTTTCTCAATACTTCTCAAACTCTTATTGGGTAGGTTGCGTTCGTCGAAATAATCGGCAATCTGTTCCCGTTTTAGTCCCTTGGCCAACAGTTGCAAGATCAGTTGGTCAAACTGATCGGTTTCTGCGATGTCATGGGCATTGCGGAGCAATTGCTGAATTCCGTCTGAAAAGTACTGTCGGTCCTCCGAAATGGCTTCCAGGGCTTTTTTGATTTCACGGGATTCGTCCCTGCCTTTTTCAACATAAGCATCAATTCCATATGTATCAATGAGGTTTTTTATTTTGCCGATGCGATATTCCACCGAAAACACGACGGTTTTTAAATTGGGCTGCACAACCCGCACTGATCGGATAAGGTCTTCTCCAGTAACTAGGCTCCGTGGCCTGTAATCTTCCTTAAAGGACAAGTCGGTAATCAAAAGATCGTAGGGTGCATCGCTTTGAATGGCGGATTTAATCTTGAGCAAGGCGTCATCGCAATACTGTACCGTATGAACTTCGCTAACATGAAGCGCTTTTAGGGTCACTTCCAAACCTTTGTGTATCGTATGCTGATCCTCGGCTATTAAGACTTTTTGAAACATGATTTTAATTATAAAAGGTAATGATCGCTTTAAAACCATTGCCTTGTGAAGTTTCAAAGGTAAGGGTGCCACCGATATCTTTTATGCGGGATTCCGCATTGCGCAATCCGCTTTGATGAATGGTTTCGAATGAGCACCCTTGACCGTCATCTGTATACCAAATTTCGTTTTTGTTGTTATGACTTTTAAATACTACAGTCACCAAACCGGCCTGACTATGCTTTTTCATATTCACCATCAATTCCTGCAATCCTCTATAGATGGCCAATTTTTTATGATCGGAAATCCGGTTCCAGTCAATGGTATTTATAGAGTTGACTATGATCTTTATCTGGGGTTTGTTGTGCTGTGAGAGCAAATACTTAAGGCTTTCCGAAAAGTTGACGAAGTCGATACTTCCGGTTTCTGTGGAAATATCCCTGGTTCTCACATAAACATCTTGCAGGGTTGTGAGAAGTTTTGTTTTGGTTTCAGGTGAAGTTTCCAAATCATTCTCCACATAATTCATGATGCCCGACATATCATTGGCCAACTCATCATGTATTTTTTTGGAGATACGGGTTTCGGTATTGAACACTTGTTGGATCTTCTCTTTTTTGTGCCTTCCTTTTAGATATACATAGAAAATTGTGGATACTAATAAAATCACTGATCCAATAAGTAAATAAATCAAGCCTATCTTCTGTTGCCGTTCCGTTTCTACCGCACTTGCCTTCAGTTTTAATTCACTTTTCTGAAAATCATAAGTGATGGCTGCAAACTTCGCAGCCTTGGATTTATTGGCCTTGTCTATTCTGGAATTAAGTTCTATATATTCATTAAATCTCAAGTCGTTTTCAAGTTGAAGCTGTAATGCCAATGCCTCCAATTGATAATCAGGAATGTTTAGGGAATCAGCGATCCCGCCCGCCATTGCTGCATACTTCTTGGCATTCAGCGCGTCGTCCCTGTCTAAATAATAAAGTGACAAATGCCGATAACTTGAAAAAATGCTTGGCAAATGCCCGATATCCTCTTTCAAAGTTAGGGCTGATTGCATGTTCAATAAAGCCGAAGAATCCCCGGTTTTAGATTGATAATATCCCAAATTATCCAAATAGATAGCCTTGGGGAGCGTGTCAGAAAGTGTTATGACCTCATCATAATAGTCTTCTAGATAAGCCACAGCTTTGTCATAGTCTTGAAGGTCCCCAAAATTGTTGGCCATATTATTTATGATGGATATCTTTGCTAGCACGTCCGTATTCATGGCCAAAGCTTGGCTATAAAAACGATTGGAGGTATTAAAATCCTCCAATCTTCTATACAACATCCCCAATTGATTCATTAATCGTTTCCTAGGTTCAAGTAAGTTTGAATCGCTTTTGGCGGCATCCAAGAGTTTTAAAGCGCGAATGGCACTGGACTCACTTTCATAAAAAAAACCCAAATTGAATTGTCCCAACGAAATCAGCTCGAAGCAATAAGCAGCACCTATCATATCCTTGGAACGTATGGCAGCATCTGCTTTCTTCTCAAAAAATTTGAAAGCATTACTCACCGCCTTGACATCCTTTACTTGTGTAATGGCACCATAATAAAAGTACGTACTATCAGTGACACTTTGAGAATATATAACAGCATTACCAGTAAAAACACTTGCCAGCACAACATAAAAACAGAGAAACGAAATTTTGTTTGATTTCATGCCTCTAAAATAGCAACTATTTTTTAGGATGTTGCTATAAACGTTTTGCTTTCCAAATTGAAATTCCATATTTCAACTACAAAGTACAAACTTTGAAATTTAAAAAAACTAATCTAATATTTGTGGCAAAAAAAATTTCAAATCCCAAGTACCTAATAATATAAACCTTAACGCTAATCCCTAATTCAAATTCAATCCTCAACAAACCATTACCATTTTTATCATTGAAATTAATGTTTAAAAACAGTCAACGCTAATCAGGTAAGTTCAACAGACAACCCAAACCGACAACTGAAAACTAACATATTATGCAGATCAAAAATGAATAAATTGTATATTTGGTTTCCAGCGAACTAAATTATATACGTATGAAGCAGCAGTACCCTCTGAAGTGCTATATGCTGTTTGGGCTTTTGCTCATGGGTCAACAACTGTTTTGTCAGTTGA
>JBGSXJ010000302.1:0-9156 GCA_041751535.1 Aquaticitalea sp. | reverse complement strand
GAAGTTTGGGATTGGTTTGGTGTTATTGGGTCTAGGTTTTGGAATACTAGCCTATGGCTCCACAACGATTGAGCAAGGTGCCCAAACGGCTTCAGTGAGTATGATTTGGCTTATTTTGGCATATCTTTTACATACTTTGGGCGAATTGTCCTTATCTCCAGTGGGCTTGTCCTATGTGAGTAAATTGGTGCCAGCCGCAAAAATAGGATTGATGTTCGGTTTGTGGTACATAGCCATAGGTTTAGGTAACAAAGCAGCAGGTTCCATGGGTGGTATGATTGATAAAATTACAGCAGCTTATGACATGACGACATTTTTCTTGATATTTACAATAGTGCCAATTATTGCTGGTTTTATTGTAATGGCGTTAACTCCTATAATGAAAAAGCTTATGCATGGAGTGCGATAATCGAATATATTCGTTAAAATAAAAACAAAATGCTCCAATTCGGAGCATTTTTTGTAAGTTCGGAACAACTTTTGCTTCTTACATGAAGTTTAAATTAAATAAGATGATGAAAAATGTAACTGTGATTTTGGCTCTGATTCTTTTCTCTTCAGCCAATAGCATTGCGCAAGAAATAAAATGGGTAACATTTGAAGAAGCTTTGGCGCTTCAAAAAAAGAAACCCAAAAAAATTATGATGGACGTGTACACGAGCTGGTGCGGACCATGTAAGATGTTGGACAAAAACACCTTTCAAAATGCCGATGTCGCCAAATTTGTAAATGATAATTACTATGCGGTAAAGTTTAATGCCGAAGGAAATGATGTCATCAAGTATAAAGATGTTACCTATTCCAATTCAAATTATAAGGCCGAAATGGCATCCAGAAGAAACGGCGTACATGACCTTACCCGAAAACTTCAGGTTAGCGCGTATCCTACCATTGTGTTTTTTGATGAAAAAGGTGAAGTGATTTTCCCATTGCGCGGCTATCAAAACCCGCAACAAATTGAACTCTATTTAAAGATGTTTAAGGAAGATAAGCATAAGGATATGAAGACTCAAGAAGAATTTAATACATATTATACGGCCTTTGTTCCCAGTTTTAAAGGATAGATATATAATCAATATGTTATAACAAATGCTCCCTTTTCATTAGTTTGATGGAAAGGGATTTTTTGATTTTTACAAGTCAGCTTCCAACGTTCTATATACGACTTATAATTACTTCCATCGGCAATGATCATCCCTGGGTTTAAAGAATCTATGAGTCGGGTCAAATTAATTTTTGGCGAGTTGCGTAACAGGATAAATTCCGGTTTAAAGGATTTGACGTTATAAACTCCTAGGCTGTCAACAATCAAAAGCATTTTGCTGTTCACATCATATACAGATTCCAGTTGGGATGTTGAGGTTGACGCAATTGAATTTCCAACTTTGTAATTTCTTATTGCATTGTCTCGTTTTTCTGATAGACTGTCCAAGTTGGAAGCTAAAAGTAGTTCGTCACTTGTTTTTTGTCCCAAAAGCGTAAACCTGCTTTTATGGAATACGATAAATTCACTTTTTCGTGATTGATATCTTTCAAGCCAAAGTGCTCCTTGAACCAGCATAATAACAAAAAGCACTGTCAACAATCTTTGGTAATTCACTTTCTTGAAATAAGCATATAATGAAATGATCAAGAGGTATGAAACCACGACGAAAACAAATCCAAAAGAAATATCCCTAAAAATAAAACTTTCCTGTTGTGAAACCCATGACACAAAATCATTCATTGTACTGATACAGAATCCAAATAAATCGGCTACAAATTGGGGTAAAAGATTCAGTAATGCTAAAATAATGACAAGTATTCCAAAGCCTAAAATAAATCCCAAAAACGGAAGAATCACAATATTGGACAAGAAAAATAATCCTGGAAACTGATGAAAGTAATAAAGGCTAATGGGTACGACACCAATTTGCGCAGCAGTTGTGACGCACATAAGATTCCAAAAATATTTGAGAACCTTATTGGGAGGTGACCATAAACGAGCAAGCAAAGGCTGAATCGTTACAATCGATAGTACCGCCATATAACTCATTTGAAAACCCACTTCAAACAAAAACAGAGGTTTTATTAATAGCAAAAAGAACATGGAAATTGCCAAGGTGTTAAATATATTGGTTGGCCGTTTTAAATTGAGGCCAATAGCAACTACCGTGAACATCAACACTGCTCTACTTATAGAAGGGGTTAAACCTGCAATTATTGCAAAGCTCCACATTAAGAGTGCGATGATTGAGATTTTAATATAATTGCCATGCTTAAATCGTGCAATGGGTTGGAAAAGCCTATTTAAAAGCAATAAGATAATACCAACATGCAATCCTGATACTGCTAAAATATGAATGGTCCCAGCATTGACATAATTATTGTAAGTATCTTGACTGATATCCTTACGTTGACCCATCAATAGCGCATCTATAATTGCAAGTTCGTCGGGTTTAAAATTAAAAGTCTTGAGTTTGGTGTCAATTTTCGATCGCAATTGAGCGGCGTAACCAAATATGGTAAAAGGTTCTGAACGGATTTTCAATAAAGTTCTGCTTTCAGCAAAAACCTGATGATCTATGTACTGTCGTTTTAGGTAATTTTTATAATCAAACTGATACGGATTTAAAGGTGAGTTAATTTGATTAAATGTTATATATGACACTAAAATATCGTCGACTTGTAACGTGTTAGAAAGTGAATCTTTTTGGATGTTCAATAAAAGTTTTCCTGAAACATGTTCATCTTCGACCTTTAGTATATCAATAACATATTTATCATGGTACGCAGTCGGTTTGAGAACTTCCCTAATTTTAAATGTGAGGAGATGTTTGGAATCATTTTCTTCAAAAATCACCCTGGAGTAATGATCCGGATATTGCCTGTCATTATGAAGATTGACTACCAACGTTCCTATGCTCAACATGGTTGTGAATGCCAAAATTCCAAACCAAATAGTTTTTTGGAGCTGTCTATTACTGATAAAAAGCACCAAACACAGTAAGGCAATTAAGGTAACGGAACAATAAATAGAAAACAGAAATGGAATGGTGAAAACGTGAGCTACAATAATACCAACAATTAAACAAAAGGTTAATTTTATGATGGTAAAATTGAGCTGTTTCATATGAAAATATTTAATGCTTTTTCAATGGTCATATGGTATCGCTTAATCTTCATTGGTGTTTGCTTGCAAAATTGTTAATGGCGATTTCATAATACTCTTCTGGCCTGAACAAACGCAAAATACCAATAACGCTCGGCCAAAGATGATGTAATGACCCCTGCGCTAGTTGTGGAATGCATAAACTCTATCTGTCCTTCATTGACATGCGTTACCAAAGCCACATGATTTACGGCACGGCTTTTTCCATTGGTGGCAAAAAATAGCAAATCACCTCGTTGAACTTCCTTAATGTCAATCCAATCTCCTTTGAGCGCAATGTCGCCACTAGATCTTGGAAGTATAATGCCTTCACTTTCAAAAGCTGTTGTAACCAATCCCGAGCAATCCATTCCTTTTTTTGTGGTGCCTCCATATTTGTACCGTACACCATCAAATTTTTTGGCATAATCAATTATACTCTCCACCAAAGCATTTGTTGCACTACGACTTAAGGGTTTGTTGATTGAAGGATAATCACGAGACGTAATTGTTGTGCTGTTATTATCAATAACAGGATTTGCTGGCCTTGAAGCAATGGGTGTTGTGTTTTTGCTCGATTGTTTTGAAGACTTGCAGCTGTAAAAGCAAAATGATAAACATATTATAAAAGCAATTTTTTTCATGAAAGGCATTATTTTTTTATGGTGTTAAATATCAATTTGGCAGTTTTTTCGCTGGCTCCTCGGCCACCTAGTTTTTTTTCCAATTCAAAATAATCCAGATACATCCGTTCTCTTTTTTGAATATTTAAAATGGCATCCAATTCATTTTTCAAGCGTTTGGAGTTGAAGTCACTTTGAATCAGTTCCGTTACAACTTCCTTATCCATTATTAGATTGACCAGCGAAATGTATTTTAGGTTTACCACGCGTTTTCCTATTTGATAAGAAATCCAATTGCCTTTATAGCATACTACTTGAGGCACCTTAAACAAAGCAGTTTCAAGTGTGGCGGTGCCAGAAGTAACCAATGCCGCGACGGACATGCTCAATAAATCGTAGGTCTTGTTTTCGACGAACGACACATTTATCTTTTTTATGAATTTATAATAAAATTCACGCTCTTGACCTGGTGCGCCAGCAATTACAAATTGATAATCAGGGTAGTGGTTGGCGATGCTTAACATCACGGATAGCATTTTTTTTATTTCCTGTTTGCGGCTTCCTGGCAATAAGGCGATGATTGGTTTTTCAGAAAGTTCATGGCTGGCCCTAAATTCATTTTCATCTACCAGTGTTCTCGTGCCAATGGCATCAATCAAAGGATGGCCAACAAATTCAACAGGATATTGATGCTTTTCTTCATAAAATTGCTTTTCAAACGGCAAAATCACATACATCTTGTCTACATCACGTTTGATGTCCTTAATGCGGTTTTCCTTCCAAGCCCAAATTTGTGGTGAAATATAATAATGTGTCTTGAAGCCTTTTTGTTTTGCCCATTTGGCAATGCGCAGATTGAATCCTGGATAGTCAATAAAAATAATCACATCGGGATTATAAGCGGCAATATCAATTTTACAAAAGGAAAGGTTTTTGGTGATGGTCCTTAAGTTCATAATCACTTCCGCAAATCCCATAAACGCCAAATCCCGATAGTGTTTCACAAGATTTTCGCTTACGTGATGCATTAAATCGCCACCCCAAAACCGAAATTGAGCATTGACGTCTTGTTGCAGCAATGCTTTCATTAAGTTGGCACCATGTAAATCTCCAGAGGCTTCGCCCGCGATGATATAATATTTCATCTGTTTATTTTATTGTTTTTTAGCGGTCACATGTAACTTCCATACAATCATTTCCCTGTTTATACACCTTCCGTTATGGATGTTTCATGTTTTAAAACCGGGGTTTTTAGAATTAACTCTCAATACCTTTTAAATAAATTGGAACAGAATACTAATGATTTATGTTTTTGTTATCAAATAAAAGTGACTAAAAAGGTTACTATGGCAACCAAAATTGTTGCCAAAATAACACCTCTTGCCCTGTAATCGCGTTTCAATTTTATAAACAAAAAAAAGGCAATGAGATTCAAAATGGCTCCTATACTTACCAATTTGCTAAAGAAACCTTGGGCAATGGATTGTTGAATTGAGATTTCAATACTTTCGCCATTACCAAAAATTAAAATGGCGAGAATCAATCCAATGGCATTTGCAATAATGCCAACAACAAATCCAATAAGTACCTCCTTCTTAATCATTGAATTTCCAACTGTTTAAATCTTGTATGGCATGATGTGCAGTTAAATCAAACTGAACCGGGACAACGGAAATGTAACCATTTTCCAAGGCCCATTCATCTGTGTCCTCACCCTGATCTAAATTAACAAATTTTCCTGTCAACCAATAATAATCGCGGCCTTGCGGGTTTTTTCGTTTGTCAAATAATTCTTCCCAATTGGCTTTGGCTTGGCGACAAACTTTGATGCCCTTTATATCTTTTTTTTCAAGATTGGGAATGTTCACATTGAGCACCACACCATTCGGAATTCCATGTTTGAGCGCATTCTTCACAATGGTTTTGATATACGGTTTGGCATGTTCAAAATTGGCATTCCAATTATAATCCAAAAGCGAAAAACCTATCGCAGGAATGCCTTCAATACCAGCTTCCAAGGCGGCGCTCATGGTTCCGGAATAAATAACATTAATGGATGAATTGGAACCATGATTAACACCTGAAACACACAGATCTGGGCGTTTTCCCAATATCTGTTTCACGGCAAGCTTCACACAGTCGGCGGGAGTTCCAGAACAACTGTATTCTTCCTGAACTCCTTTGTCAACCTTTACGTTTTCAACAAAAAGCGTGGAATTTATGGTTATGGCGTGGCCCATTCCACTTTGAGGGCTGTCAGGGGCAACCACCACCACTTCGCCAAGTTCGTTCATTACTTCAATCAAAGCTCTCAAACCAGGAGCTGTAATTCCATCATCATTGGTAACTAAAATGAGTGGTTTTTTAGACATTTTCAATAATTTTTTTCAAGCCACTAAAATACATAAATTACCTTTGAAATAAGCCTAATTTTAGCTTTAACAAAAAATTAGTAGGCGTAGTTTTTATTGGCACGGTTTTTTCTTTTACTTTAGTAAAAATTATAAGACTTTCAGGTTTTATTAAGATACAAACACATGAAAAAGATGAAAAGGAATTACAAACTGCTGCTATTGGTGCTATTGATGGCTTTTGCTTCATGCAGTTTTACTACCAAAAAATTTAACGATCCCGATAAGGATAAGTTGCTTATACAATTAATTACGTATGTGTTGGAGCAAGGTCATTTTAATCCAAAAGATATTAATGATGAGTTTTCACAACAAGTTTTTAAGGGTTATTTAGAGCAGTTGGATCCATTTAAACGCTATTTCTACGAATCTGATATTAAAGAATTTAAGGCTTATGAAGATAAGTTGGATGATCAAATTAAAGCTTATGATATTGCGTTTTTCAATCTTACCCACGACCGATTATTACAACGATTAGAAGAGTCGAAAGGAATTTATAATGAAGTTCTTTCACAGCCTTTCGATTTCGATATACAAGAAGAATTTTCAACTGATTATGAGAATTTAACTTATGCAAAATCCAAAAAGGAAATGAAGGATCGTTGGAGACAACAACTTAAATTTTCAACGATTGCCAATTATGATGATTTGATTTCGCTACAGGAAAATACGTTCTCTAATAAACAGCTTAAGGAGGCAGGGAGTATAATTGAGTATGATAGAACGACAGAAGACGTTAATGGAAATCCAGACACCTCACAGAAGGTATCAGATAAAAACGAAAAGAAAGAAAGATCAGTAGAAATAAAATCCATTGCCGGACTAGAAAAAGAAGCAAGAGAAACAACCCTTAAATCTTTGGACGAATTATATGATTTTATTGATGATAGGCAACGTCAAGATTGGTTTTCAGTGTACATCAATGCAATCGTTGAAGAGTTTGATCCTCATACATTTTATTTCGCTCCTGAAGATAAAGACCGGTTTGATGTGGCCATGTCTGGGAATTTCGAAGGTATTGGGGCTCGATTACAAAAAAGAATGGATGTGATCACAATTAATGAAATCATTAGTGGAGGTCCGGCTTGGAGACAAAATGAAATGGAAGTAGGTGATCAGATATTAAAAGTTAAACAAGATAATAACGAACCAGCAGTAAATGTTGTTGGTATGCGTTTGGATGATGCCGTAAAACTTATTAAAGGTCCAAAGGGCACTGATGTTATCCTGACATTGAAAAAGGTAAATGGAAATATTGAAGATTTGCGCATTACACGCGATGTTGTAGAACTCGAAGAGACTTACGCAAAATCATCAACCGTTATAAAGGAAGGAAAAACCTTTGGAGTTATCAATCTTCCAAAATTTTATGTCGATTTTGAAGATTACAACAAACGAAATGCAGCCTCTGACCTAAAGCTCGAAATCGAGAGGTTAAAGGCACAGGGAATGGAAGGATTGGTATTAGACTTGAGAAACAACGGTGGAGGTTCGCTGCAAACTGTTGTAGATATGGCAGGATTATTTATTAAGGAAGGTCCTATTGTACAAGTCAAAACGGCTGGAGAAGATAAAGAAGTACTTGTAGACAAAGATAAATCGATTGTCTGGGATGGCCCTTTGGTCATTTTGGTCAATGAGTTATCCGCTTCAGCTTCTGAAATATTAGCCGCTGCAATGCAAGATTATAAAAGAGCAATCGTTATCGGAAGCAAACAAACCTATGGAAAAGGAACCGTACAGAATGTACTTGATCTTAACCGAATGGTTAGGAATAATACCAATGGCGATATGGGAGCGTTAAAGTTCACCACGCAGAAATTCTACCGTATCAACGGTGGATCAACTCAATTGGAAGGCGTTAAGAGCGATGTGGTGGTTCCAGATCGTTATAGCTACATTGATTTAGGAGAAAAAGATCAGCAAAATCCATTGCCTTGGGATAAAATAGATGCTGTACCTTATACAGTATTTGAAAATTATTACGATTTTGACAATTCTATTAAGAACAGTAAAGAGCGTATGGAAGTTAACCAACAACTACAGTTAATCGATGAGAATGCGCAATGGGTTAAAAAAATTAGGGATAAAGAGAGTTATTCCCTTAACTACAATGACTATAAAGCTCAAATTAAATTAAACGAAGAGGAAGCCAAGCGTTTCGAGAAATTGTCAGATTACCAAACGAACCTCACGTTCTCTTCTTTACCTTATGAAAATAAATTAATGGATAAAGACAGTGTTTTAAAACAAAAACGTGAGCGTTGGCATCAGAGTTTAAGTCAGGATGTATATATTGAAGAAGCGTTGAATGTATTGAACGATCTTAAAATGTCATATCCAGTAAAAATAAAAGTAGCGACAAATTCAAAACAATAAATGAGTAAAAAACATAGCTCATTATTTTATTTAGCGCTCCAAAAGTTCCGAAAGAACCTTTGGGGCGTTTTAAGTTTTTGGTTTATTGTTTGTGTAGGTCTGGTTTCCGTTTTTGCATATGTATTTGCTCCAGATAATTCACAAAATGCCAACCAGATGCATTTGTCAATCCATTCTAAAAAGCCTGGTTTTACGGTTCAAATGCTCACTATTCCTTCCCAATTGGAGAATGACCAATCCTTTATATCAAATATTTTTTTTGGAACAAAAAATACGGATACCGAAATTCCTATTACAAATTTTAAAGTCAACAATGATAGCTTGTTCTATACCGAATATGCTTCCGATGGGTTGGAAGGCCTTACCAAAGAAATGTCATTACAGGCATTTCCAAATGACAATTATCAAAGTTTTATAAAACAAAGAACATTTCTATTTGGAACAGATAAGTACGGCCGCGATTATTTGAGCCGGATACTGATTGGTGCAAGAATTTCATTTTTTATTGGTTTTATCGCAGTGTTTATATCTTTAGTGATTGGCATTTTTATGGGAAGCCTTGCCGGATATTTTGGTGGGAAAGTGGATGCCATCATCATGTGGATTATCAATG
>JBGSXJ010000301.1:0-5230 GCA_041751535.1 Aquaticitalea sp. | reverse complement strand
GGATTATGACTTTATTTTGCGTATATTTAGTGCCTCAAAGTACAGATTCTACTATTTGCCAAAAACAATTACAAAAATGAGGGTTGGAGGCGAAAGTAATCGGAGTTTGAAGAATTTAATTTTGAAAACATCTGAAGATTACAAAGCAGTAAAATCAAACGGAATTAAAAATCCTCTATTGGCAATAGGGTTAAAAAATTTCTCTAAAATACCTCAATGGTTCTCAACATCAAAAGATGTGTAAAGTTCACACTATTTTAATATTATATAAACCAAACCATAAATTATATTTAATAAATTGCCGCAAAATTTTCAAATATGGCGATTAGTCTTATGAAATTGGAGTTTAACTGTTTTTTTTGGAGATTGCGATTCAGTCAACATACCTTTGCACGAAATAAATTTTAGTTTATTTCTCCCAAAGATACTCAAGCTTAAAAAATGATACAAGAATTACTAAATTATTTTGACCCTATTGACTATGTTGAATGGTGGCTATTGCTGGCATTTGCAATTTCATTTTTTATGTCACAAGGTTCCCTTCCGGCAATATTTCATGTGGCTGAAGCCAAGCATTTGATGGATGAGCCAACAGACAGAAGTGTACATTCTGAAAAAACGCCTACTCTAGGTGGCATTAGCATTTATTTAGGGATAGTGATGGTCATTGCCACCCTTGGTGCGCTGCTTGAGACTAAAATATTGTTGCTCCTCTTTGGGGGAATGACCATATTGTTTTTTTTGGGATTGAAGGATGATTTATTGATATTATCTCCCAAAAAGAAATTTTTGGGGCAAATGTTGGTAGCTGGTTTATTGATTGTATTTACCGATACCAGAATTTTAGGATTTTCCGGACTGTTTGGGATCACTATTTTGCCCTATTGGATATCTGTTGTTTTGACCCTTTTTGTTTATCTTTTAATTATCAATGCCTATAATCTTATCGATGGTGTTGATGGGTTGGCTGGCTCATTGGCTTTGATTTCAAGTGCAGCTTTTGCATTCATTTTTATTAAGATAGGAGATGTTAGTATGGCCACGATAGCCGTTTCGATGATTGGATCTTTATTGCCTTTCTTAAGATTAAATTTCTCTAATAAAACAAAAATATTTATGGGGGACACAGGGTCGATGATTATTGGGTTTTTGATTGCCTTTTTTGCTGTAAAATTTATAGGAAACTCACAAACAAATTCTAATTCTGTATTTAACGATTCTGCTCCTGTGATGGCATTTGCGATTGTATTTTTTCCACTTTTAGATACATTGAGAATATTTTTTATAAGACTTGTGATTCATAAGAAAAATCCCTTTAAGGCCGATAAGAACCACCTTCACCATCGATTTCTGGAGCTTGGATTTTCACATAAGCGCACTACATCCTTTGTTGTCCTTGTGAATTTAATTGTAATTGTCAGTACTTATTTAGTTACAAAACTTGAGATTCATTATCAATTTGCATTAATGCTAATTATCGGATCGTTTTTGTATTCCATGTTTTTTATTTGGGCTTGGTTTGTTAATGCTTTATCAAAATCTAAAGAATTCAAACATTTGGACTGATTGTTGCCTTCAATGTAAAAAACTAACTTACCTTTGCCAATCTTCCCAGAGGGATTATATATGTAATTATTTTATAAGAGACAGTAAATGAAGCGTATTTTAATTATCATTGCTGCCATAGTTCTCTTGAACTCATGTGCTAATAAAAAAGAAATCCTCTATCTTCAGGATGCAGAAGCCTACAATAATTCATTGATTAATTATTCGAGTTTAATTATTCAGCCCAACGACATCTTAAATATTACAGTCGGAGCTTTTGAGGCAGAGACTGCAGTTCCATATAATAGAATATCATCGGGATTAGGTCAAGGGGGAAGTTTGGAGATGATGCAACTTGAAGGCTATATTGTCACAGAAGAGAACACCATTGATTTTCCTGAATTAGGTATTTTATCTACGAAAAATAAAACAATACTTCAATTCCAACAACATATTAAACAACTTTTGCAAGATGGAGGACATCTTAACAATCCATCTGTTAACGTTAGGTTACTAAATGCCAAAGTCACCATTCTAGGTGAAGTTAATGGCCCTGGAACTTTTAATTTTACGGAGCAAAATATCACAATTTTACAAGCTTTGGGTTATGCAGGAGACTTAACTATCAATGGTAGGAGAGATGATATCCTAATAGTTCGTGAGGCGGATAGTCTGCGTCAAATATCCCATATCAATCTCACTTCGGCAGACTTAATGTCAAGCCCGTATTATCACATTAAACCCAATGATGTCATCATTGTGAATCCGAATGGTCCAAGAATATCAAGTTCAGGTTTTGTCGGAAATATTGGAACTTTGATTGCTGTGTTCTCTATATTATTAAGTACAATCCTCCTTATAACAAGATAATTATGAGACAGGAAGAACATATTGCTTTAGGAAAGATCAAATCTGACCAAGGAGACCTTATAAAACAAGAGTTTTATAAGTATATGCGATATTGGGTATGGTTTGCCATAGGAATAGGTGTTGCGTTGTTTTTATCCTTTTTATATTTAAGATATACGCCACGTGTTTATATGAGCAGTGCCAAAATCCAAATTCTCAATAAACAAAAGGGATTGGAATTACCTTCTTCATCATTTGTATTTAGTCGTTCGAGTATTAATTTGGAAAATGAGGTAGAAATCTTAAGATCGTTTAGAATTATAGAGCAGGTGGTAAAAAATTTGAACCTTACCATGGAATACTATGAAGAAGGGACAGTGAGAACTTCAGAAATTGATAGATTCCCTTTTGCGATAAAAAAAACCAAAGAAAATGATAGCATTTTTGGTACAGAAGTCTTCAAAATCAATGTAAAAGAATCTTCATTTGAGGTCTATGGGTCTGATGCTGCTAATCCAGTCGTTATTCCTAATTTTAATTCCTATCTTGTTAATCACGACCTACCCTTTGATCTACATGCTAAAAGTTTGAATAGTATGAAGGAAAGTATCGGAAAAACCTTTTTACTTAAGTTTGTTCCAGTATCAAACGCCACAATGAAATTAAAGGGTGGTATAGGTTTAAGCTTGGTTGGAAAGGGGAGCGATTTGCTCCAGATTTCTTACGCGAGTGAGAGTAAGCCTAAATCAGAGAGAATTTTGAATGAACTGATATCTGTTTTTGATCAAGATGGTATATCTGATAGACAAGAGGTTTCCACTCGCACCATTGATTTTATAGATGAACGATTTGTATATCTTGCCCAAGAATTAGACTCCATAGAAACTGAAAAAAAGGATTTTAAACAATCCAATGATATTATAGATTTAGAAACTGATGCATCGCTTGAGTTGAGCCAACGAGCTATATCAGATGAAAATGTGTTTGAAGTTGAAAATCAAATTCTACTTTCTGACATGCTAAAGAATTCCTTGAATTCCAATAACGAGAAGCCCGATTTATTGCCCGCTAATATTGGTATTGAAAATTCAAATGTCAATAATTTTATTGATCAATACAATGATTTAATTTTTCAACGCGATAGGTTGTTGGTTAGTGGCGGTGAAAATAACCCAGCAGTGCAAGTTCTAAATTCTAAACTCACTGAAGTAAAGAATAATATCAATGCCTCATTAACGGCATCTAAACAACAATTAGAAGCGTCAAAAAGACAATTAATGGGTAGAAATCAGAAATTCGTTTCGCGAGTGTCTATGTTGCCTGGAAAAGAGAAGCTTTTGAATTCCATTGAAAGACAACGTGCAATTAAAGAAACTTTGTATTTGTTTTTACTTCAGAAACGTGAAGAGGCAGCTATCAATCTAGCAATTACCGAACCTTCCATAAAGGTAGTAGAGTACGCACTGTCGGGTGGAGCTCCGATTTCACCCAATTCCAAAAATGTATATCTAACAGCGTTACTCGCAGGTATATTAATTCCTTTCGGGTTTTTATATGCGACTATTTTGTTGGATACGAAAATAAAGAGCAAAATTGACATCGAACTTAAAGTTCCAAATATCCCTGTTCTGGCAGAATTGCCGAGAATTAAAGACAAAGATTTAGTCTTCCGGGATCCGACTGATCGAACTGTTCAGGCAGAGGCCTTCCGGATATTAAGTTCCAATGTCAACTATATATTGGCTGCTGGTTCACCAAACAAGGGTAAGGTTATTTATTGTACCTCCACAATTAAAGGGGAAGGTAAGACCTATGTAGGTTTAAATCTTTCATTGGCATTGGCAAGTATCAATAAAAAGGTATTGTTAATTGGTGCAGATTTAAGGAACCCGCAAATTCATAATTATACCGAGAACTCGAAAGATGAACCTGGACTTTCCAATTATCTGCATGATGATAGTTTTGATTGGAAATCAGCATTAATCACTGGGTTTGAAAAATATCCAGATCATTCTACTTTATTATCTGGAAGTATTCCTCCAAATCCTACACAGTTATTGACCAATGGTCGCTTCGAGACCTTATTGAACGAAGCAAAAGAAGACTATGACTACATAGTTGTTGATACAGCGCCTACCATTTTGGTAACAGATACTATGCTTATTTCTCAATTGGCAGATGCGACGTTATATCTGGTTCGTGCGGAATATACCGAAAAGAACCTTCTCGCATTTTCTAAAAATTTACATGAGACGGGTAGACTTAAAAATATGGCCTATGTAATTAACGGTGTGGGAGCGAGTAAAAATTATGGATATACTTATAACTATGGCTATGGCTATGGCTATGGTAGCGGAAAATAGAAATAAAATATTTATATATAAAAAAAACCTAGTCGATTATTTATTGACTAGGTTTTTTAAGTTTTTAATTGTTTCTAAAGGATGAGTGCTGCTAAACACATAGCTTCCTGCAACGAGGACATCTGCACCTGCGTACGTCAAATCTTTTGCATTGCTATTAGTAACGCCACCATCGATTTCTATTTTGGTCGATGCCCCTTTTCTATTAATGAGTTCTTTTAACTGTCTGACCTTTGCGTAAGTATTCTCAATAAAACTCTGCCCTCCAAAACCTGGGTTGACACTCATAAGACATACCAAATCAATATCGTTAATTGTGTCTTCCAAAAGATTCACATTCGTATGCGGATTCAGGGCCACTCCAGTTTGCATACCTTCCATTTTTATGGCTTGCAGCGTGCGATGAAGATGTGTGCATGCTTCATAATGCACTGTCAAATTATGGGTTCCCAAATCTGCGAATGTCTTAATGT
>JBGSXJ010000300.1:0-3728 GCA_041751535.1 Aquaticitalea sp. | reverse complement strand
CTCCCAGAAAGGCCTGTTATCACCACAAGTTTTTCTCTAGGAATGTTTACATCTATATTTTTTAGGTTGTGTACCCTGGCACCTTTAACCTCAATAACGTCTTCAAATGGGCTCATAGAATTGCAAAGTTGCAAAGGTACTGATTTCGTAATCAAAAAGGAAGGGTCAATTGTTTAGAATTTTGTTAAAGGTTTGGATGAAATTTTTAATTCTTACAGTCCGAGAAATGAGCCAAGACCGTTACACTGCAAGAACCAAGAACAAAGATTTAATTTCTGAAATTAATTATTAGGTATCAAGAACTGATTGTTAGTCAATTTCCTCTTCAACTTCAATTTCGTCATTTATTGGAATCTCACGACGTTCACCAATTTGCTGACGCCACATGGCATAAAACAATCCTTTTTGCTCCAATAAATCGGCATGGGAACCGGACTCTGTGATTTTGCCTTTTTCCAATACATAAATCGTATCTGCATGCATAATGGTAGAAAGTCGATGGGCTATAAGAATACTGATTTGTTCTTGGCTTTTCGAAATATCTCGGATTGTGTTGGTAATGTCTTCTTCGGTGAGCGAATCCAGTGCTGAAGTTGCTTCATCAAAGATAAGCAATCGCGGTTTGCGAAGTAAAGCCCTCGCTATTGAAATTCTCTGTTTTTCACCACCAGAAAGTTTCATTCCATTTTCACCCAAAACAGTGTGAATGCCTTTGTCAGCTTTGGCAATCAATTGTGTTGCAGATGCTTTATTTAATGCTGAATGTACTTCCTCGTCCGTAGCGTTGGTTTTTACAAAAAGAAGATTATCCTTGATAGTGCCCGCAAAGAGTTGTGTGTCTTGAGTTACAAATCCCATTTGTCGACGTAATGGATTGTAGCGTATTTTATTGGATGGCAAATCGTTGAACAGAATCTGTCCGTCAATTGGTTTGTAAAGGCCTACGAGTAATTTAATCAGGGTTGATTTTCCTGAACCGGAAGGTCCAACAAATGCAATGGTTTCCCCAACTTTCGCATCAAATGATATGCCGTCAATGGCGTTGTAGAGTGCTTTTTTATGTTTAAAAACCACATCCTTAAAACGAATGCTTTGCAAAGCATTAAGTTCAATGGCGTCATCGGGCCGTTTTTCAATGGGTTTATTCATCAAGGTTTGAAAATTGTTCAGCGAAGCATCTACCTCACGATATTGCACAATGATGGTTCCTAAATTCTGTAAAGGTCCAAAAATACTTGTCGAAATGAATTGCATCGCAATCAGTTCACCTGTAGAAAGAACATTTCTAAAAATCAACCATAGCAAAATGAATAGGATGGACTGCTGCAATACATTCAACGTGATACTTTGTAAAAAGGACAAGGTTCTCATGCGTTCAACCTTTGCCATTTCGAGGTTGTAAATGCTTTCCGTTTGTTTGTTCATACGACGGATTTCAGGAAAGGTCAAACCTAAACTTTTAACCAACTCTATATTGCGCAGACTTTCCGTGATAACGCCAGAAATTTGATTGGTTTCCCTGTTGATGGAACGTTGGAGGGTTTTTATTTTCTTCGAAAGCGTTCCCGTGATGGTTCCAAGGATCAACACTCCAATTAAAAAAACAGGGATCAATAACCAGCTTTTGGTGATACTATACCAAATTAAAAATCCAATTCCAACAAATGATGAAAACAAAATTGTAATAAACGCATTTACAAAACGTTCGGTATCGCGTTTTACTTTTTGGAGAATGGACAAGGTTTCGCCACTTCGGCTTTCTTCAAATTCCTGAAATGATAACCGAAGGGTTTGCTTGATGCCATCATTAAAAATTTGCATTCCAAACTTATACACTACTTTATTGGTCAAATACTCTTGAAACGCTTTTGCCAAGCGTGAAACAACGGCTATTAGAATTGCAATTCCCAACCAGAACAAGACACCGTTGACACGTTCATTTTCGGTCAAATTAGTACTATTGGAAGCATAATCATCAATAATTTTTCCGAAAATGATAGGATCAATTAAATTGAGTAATTGTGCTATGGTGGCCAATAATAATGAAAAAAAAACCGTCGCCCTTTGTGGTTTGAGGTAGTTCCAGAGAATTTTCATGGGATCGTTTTAATTTATGCCTTTAATGCCCTCTATTTCTATTCCTAAAATTAGAAGTTTATGAAAGGTAGGGAGTTGAGCCCCACTTTCGGTCGTGGTCCAGTGCTTCCATGTAGCTTCGAGACCTCCAATTGGCAAAATATCCACCCACATTTGAAAACTTTTTGGTTTTCCATTGGCATCCATATGCCATAAATACGAATCGCCAGGCGTTGAGCCTCCCGAATTGTAAGTTACCAACAGCGCTTCTGTTCCATTATCCAGAGTAACGAGACTTCGCTCGGTGCCCTTATCAAAAACTTTATAGGGTGCAACAAGCCAAAACGAATCATTGTTAAAATAGTCCATGGCTTTTTCAATCAAGTCTTCAGCTTTTTCGCCATTTACTTCAAAATTATGGATATATGCCTGGCTTTCTTCTATTTTCTTAAAATTGAGTTTTACTTTAAAATCTTCCCAATAAACAGTACAAATCTGTTCTTTTTTTTTCCATTTGTAATGATGTCTTTTTTTGAAGGTCCATTCAATGTAATTGGTGTTTTTATAGGCTTCATAATCCAAGGCATCCAACATTTTGGAAGCCATGGTCTCTGCTTTTTGTCCCTGGATGCCTGTTGGCAAATTTTCATCGTATTTTAGGTATATAAAACCGAATAAAAGCAGTGTTGGAAGTGTCAGGAAAATGATGACTCCTGCGATGATTTTCAATACTTTCTTTGGTTTTACTGCCATTTGTTTAAATATTCAGGAAATGAAGATGGTTTATTGGTTTGGTTTTGTGCTATTATGAATTTAATTATTAGAACCCGTAAATTCTTCCTAAAGATATTATTCTTTAATGAATAATGCTTCTAATTCCATGCGTTTTAATTCTGAAAATGAACGCAGTTCTTCAAAAAATGTTGTGAATTCATGTTCAAATTCATCATAATATAACTTAAGTTCTAAAGTGGCGTTGTTCATCTGGGAAATATTGTTGGTGCGTCGGTTCATTCCGTTAAGGACTCTTTGTATACCATCAAGGTTTGCGTAATTCAACAACCAATTATCAGCAATCATATAGGGCATCATTTTTTGTACTCTGATCGGTAAGATTTCAAAATGTATTCTCAATAACTCATAAAATTGATCTACATAAATTTGCAATGGAATATCAGAATAACGTGACCAATTTTTTGCCAAAAAATGATCGTATAAGATGTCGACAATTACACCACTGTAGTGACTATAATTCTCATGCAATCGTTTGGTGCTCTGCCTTACAATGGGATGTGCGTCAGTAAAGGTGTCTATATGTCGATGCAACAATATACCAACTTGTATAACATTAGGAAATGATTTGTATTGTTTGCCCCGAATGCTATCGGCCATAAAATTGCCTATCGTTATGAGTTCATTATTTCCAGAAAGGTAGATGTGCGCTAAAAAATTCATTCAATAAATATATGTATTTTTAAACTTTTAAATTTAAAATGTGATCAGATTGCGCATTTTAGAACTTATAAGATTTTTTTAATCTTATTGAGCAAACTGTCTTGATATTTTAAATTTATATCTTGATTTTTGCACAAACCATTACTTAATTTTAACCTAAAATAAATTTAAATGACACTCATAAAATCAATTTCAGG
>JBGSXJ010000299.1:0-4133 GCA_041751535.1 Aquaticitalea sp. | reverse complement strand
ATAGGTGACTTCTGTGCCTTCGATAAAATCGACCAAATAATCAGCTAATGCTTTAGCGCTATTTTCTGAATGGGTAACTTTTCCGATTTTGCTTTCGATTAATTTCTTGGTTCTTCTGCCTACACAATAGATGTTGTTAAATTGCAATTCTTCTTTAGGAACAATCGTGGTGATGGCTTCAACAGCATTCTGACTGGTAATGATGACGTTATTGATTTTTGTTTTAAGGATTGGTTTTGGAATTCTGTTTAAGCTGATTTTTAAAAAATCTGTACTTTCAACTTTTACATTTTTGAATAGTTGCCGCTGTGCTTCTGTGAATGTTTTTGTCGAAAAGACTTGGATCTGTTTGTCCAAATCTTTCAAATCGTCCATCAGACGGTTACCTCCGCGTTCCAAAATATAATTGGAACAAAATTCAGCCATGTTATGGTGGTTGCCCAAGGCTTCCTTGCGCGTTACTTCGACTTTTTTACTACCATCCAAACTTAACAAGACGCCCTGAAAAGACACCTCATCATTTTTAATAAATGCCAAAGCTCCGATTGGCGCCGAGCATCCACCTTCGAGTAGATTTAAAAATTTACGTTCAATACTCGTACAGATTTCTGTCTCTTCATGGTTGATTTCGGCACAAATTTCGACAACATCGCTATCCTCTTCTCGAGCCGCTATCATGATGGCCCCTTGTGCTGGTGCTGGCACCATCCAATCTAGATTGATGGCTTCTTCGGGGCGTACATCGATACGTCCCATTCCAGCGGCTGCCATGATGGCGCCGTTCCAATTGCTGTCTTCCAGTTTTTGAAGGCGTGAGTTGACATTACCACGCAAGCCCACCACTGTATGTGTTGGATATCTATTGAGCCATTGAGCTTTTCTGCGTAAGCTACCTGTTGCAATGACGGCTTCTTTTTGAGATAAAAATTCTTCGTTGTCTTTGTAGATCAACGTGTCCCTAACATTTCCGCGCTTTAAAACGGCAACTTGTACAATGCCTGTTGGTAAAACGGTGGGGACATCTTTAAGCGAATGTACTGCTATGTCAATCTCGTTTTTGAGCAAGGCAATGTCCAGTATTTTTGTAAAAACGCCTGTAATGCCCAGTTCATGGATTGGTTTGTCCAACATCAAATCACCCTCTGATTTTATAGGAACCAATTCAGTTTTGTGGCCCAAATGTTCCAGCTGTTGTTGTACAGCTTTGGCTTGCCATAGTGCCAATTCACTATCGCGAGTACCAATTCTTATAATTTTAGACATGTGTAGTTGGTTCTAACTGAAACACTTTTTTGATGAGTTCGAGGCTTTCATCGGAAGTGATATCATCATTTTTAAGATGATAGGCGAAGTGATTCGTTATTTTTTGAATGATGTTATTGCTTATCAATTCTGCCTGGGCTTCATTGAAATCGATATATTTTTTGCGTTGTGTATCTAACTCCGCGTTCTTAAAATCAAGTAATTTGTGTTTGAGAGCGTTAATGGTAGGAGCAAACTTTCGAGTTTCCAACCAACTGTTAAAATCGAGTTTCACCTCTTCGAGTATTTGTTCGGCAAGCGGAATGTAAGCTTTTCGGCGCTCCAGTGTATCGTCGGTCATTTGCGATAAATCATCTAAATGAATTAAGCTGACGTTTTCCAAATCCGTAACATTCTGATTTACATTCCG
Source organism: Aquaticitalea sp. (assembly GCA_041751535.1). Lineage (GTDB taxonomy): Bacteria > Bacteroidota > Bacteroidia > Flavobacteriales > Flavobacteriaceae > JBPOFM01. The sequence continues at coordinate 2,461 of JBGSXJ010000299.1, read as the reverse complement.
GGGAATCGACAAATCCAAAATCAACAATGATTTTTTGGATTGAATGCAAAATTTGTCTACCGTAGGATTTTGAGCCCCTGTAGCAACAATCAAAACGTCAGAAGCATTGATTTCTTCTTGAAGATTGGCATAATCCTTAACCAGCAGATTAAATTTTCCAGCAATTGCTTCAGCTTTTGTTTTGGTTCTATTGATTAAGGTGATGTGCTCATTTTTGGTGTGCTTTACTAAATTTTCACAGGTATTTCTTCCGATTTTCCCTGTTCCAAATAGCAGTATATTTTTATTTGAAACACTTTCGACATGTTTTAAAATGTATTGAACCGAGGCAAAAGACACCGAAGTGGCACCCGAAGACAATTGTGTTTCATTTTTGATGCGTTTACTTGCTTGAATAACGGCGTTCACCAATCGTTCGGTAAATGCGTTAAGCAAGTCTAATTTTTTGGATACTTTGGCGCTGGTTTTTAGCTGACTTATGATTTCAAAATCACCAAGAATTTGGCTGTCAAGTCCAGAACCTACTCTAAACATGTGCGAAATGGCTTCTTTGCCTTTATAGATGTAGGCTACTTGCTGAAATTCTTCAACGGTGCCTTTGGTATTGTCGCAAAGCAATTGAATAAGTTGATACGGATGTTCTGCAAAGCCGTAAATTTCAGTACGGTTGCAGGTTGAGGTCACAAGTAAACTCTCAATACCATTCTCTTTGGCTTGTTTGAGTAGCGCCATTTTTAAAGGTTCATCTAAACTAAAATGACCTCTAACGTCTGCATCTGCTTTTTTGTAACTTAAACCTATTGCGTAAAAATAGGTTCCTCTTATCATGTGATAATGCTCCATACGTGGTTTAGAAATTCGATTCTGAAGTTTGGGCACAAAAATATAAATGAGAATCGAATAAAAACAACGCTCAAGGAACTTTAAATGTCGCTTGTGGTTTTTTGAAGACTTTTTTTAATATAATGTGATAAATGTCATATTTTTACAGTAAAATCAACAGTTTGGAACGGTTTAGTTTAGAACCAATCTAAATAAGAACAAAAAGTTTTATATGAATTCTGAATTAAAAAATGTCGCTAAAGGTTCTTTTGAGGAAACACAAATAGAGGGAGGATTTTTTATCCTTACCTATCAAAATGACAGTAATTCCGTTGAAGTAATTGAGCGTGAGATAGATAGCTCATTCATTCAATTTCACTTCTGCTTAAAGGGCTTGAGTAAGTTTATCTTTAATGAAGGGCGATATGCCTTGGATATTTCTGAAGAGAATTCCTTGTTGCTTTATAATCCGCAGCGTGATTTGCCAATCAATTTACAGTTGAACCCAAATGCTTGGTTGGTATCTGTATTGATTTCGATTAAAAAATTTCATAGTTTATTTTCACAGGAAGCCGATTACATCACATTTTTAAGTCATGACAATAAGGATAAGAAATACTATAAAGACGGTAAAATTTCGCCATCAATGGCAATTGTTCTCACGCAATTGATTCATTATAATTTAAATTCTTCCATCAAAAACCTCTATTTCAAAGGAAAGGCTTACGAACTATTGAGTTTGTATTTCAATAGAAGTGAAGATGCCAACATTGAGCAATGTCCGTTTTTGGTAGATGAAACCAACGTTATCAAAATTAGAAAAGCCAAGGATATTATCATTGCTCGTATGGCAGAACCACCAGGTCTACAGGAACTTTCGGAGGAAATTGGATTGAATCTGAAAAAATTGAAAGAAGGGTTTAAGCAGATTTATGGCGACTCTGTTTATAGTTTCTTGTTTGATTATAAAATGGAAGTTGCACGAAAACTGTTGGAATCTGGCGAACACAATGTCAATGAAGTTGGTTTGAAAGTCGGTTACAGTACATCGAGTCACTTTATAGCGGCATTCAAAAAGAAGTATGGGACGACGCCAAAAAAATATCTGATGTCCTTATCTTTGTAAAAAAAGAAAAGCGCTAATGAAAAAAGGAGTACTACTCGTCAATTTAGGATCGCCAGATAGTCCCGAACCAGCAGACGTAAAAAGATATTTAGGAGAGTTTTTAATGGATGAGCGGGTCATCGATGTGCCACTCTGGGCGAGAACACTTTTAGTAAAAGGCATTATTTTAAATACCAGGCCTAAAGCATCTGCCGCGGCCTATAAAAAAATTTGGTGGGAAGAAGGTTCGCCCCTGATTGTACTTTCTGAACGGCTGCAAAAAAAAATACAAAAACAGACAAGTCTGCCAATAGCTTTGGCGATGCGCTACGGAAGCATGACCATTAAGAAAGGGCTTCAGGAATTGGTTGATAAAGGTGTGGAGGAAGTGTTTTTGATTCCTTTGTATCCACAGTTTGCCATGGCAACTACAGAAACGATCTTGGTTTTGGCAGAAGACATCCGAAAACAGCATTTTCCAAATCTTAAAATTTCCGACTTACCAGCTTTTTATAATAGAGAAGATTATATTGA
>JBGSXJ010000298.1:0-2295 GCA_041751535.1 Aquaticitalea sp. | reverse complement strand
ATCTTCACTTAAAGTCCTCGGATCGGTTGGTGAGCCTATCAACGAAGAAGCTTGGCATTGGTATAATGATATTATTGGCAAAGGAAAAAGCCCAATAGTTGATACGTGGTGGCAAACAGAAACTGGAGGCATTATGATTTCACCATTACCATTCATCACACCTACAAAACCGACTTATGCCACCTTGCCGTTCATGGGAATACAGCCAGTATTGATGGATGAAGCAGGCGAGGAGCTTAAAGGCATTCAAGTGGAAGGCAGATTGTGTATCAAATTTCCTTGGCCAAGCATGGCACGAACCATTTGGGGCAACCATCAACGCTATAAGGACACCTATTTTTCAACATTTGAAAATAAATACTTTACTGGTGATGGTGCATTGCGCGACGAAGTGGGTTATTATCGAATTACGGGACGCGTGGACGATGTCATCATTGTATCTGGGCACAATCTCGGCACAGGGCCATTGGAAGACGCCATCAATGAGCATCCAGCAGTTGCAGAAAGTGCAATTGTAGGATTTCCGCATGATGTAAAAGGAAATGCACTGTATGGCTTTGTAACCTTGAAGGAAACAGGCGAAACCCGAGTGCACGACAATTTACGCAAAGAAATCAACCAATTGATCACAGAACGGATTGGCCCAATCGCCAAACTCGATAAAATTCAATTTACTAACGGATTGCCCAAAACACGTTCTGGAAAGATCATGCGTCGTATTTTGCGCAAAATTGCTTGTAAAGATATTACCGATTTAGGTGATACCAGTACACTTCTAGATCCAGAAGTAGTGCAGGAAATTATTGATCAGGCAATCCAATAAAGAAGAATCGATTGAGTTAGAAAATTTTAATCCATATAATTTATTTAACTCAATTTTTTCAAACTAAAAATTTGAACTTGATACTTTGTAAAAACAAATAATCCGCCTTATGACGCTTCATTTTATCAATATTGTCATATCTTCGTTTTGCCTAAACACCAACCCTTTCAAGGCCCAAAAAATTCAACCAAATACAGAATACATCAGATGGATATAAAATTAGCAGTACTGATAGATGGAGATAACATACCATCGGCTCATGTAAAAGAAATGATGCAGGAAATTGCCAAATATGGTAATCCTACCATAAAACGTATCTATGGCGACTGGACGAATCCCCATTTGTCAAAATGGAAAAATCTTTTATTGGAAAACGCCATCACACCCATACAGCAATATGGTTATACGACAGGCAAGAACGCCACCGATTCAGCAATGATCATTGATGCCATGGATATCCTGTATTCTGAAAAGGTCAATGGCTTCTGCTTGGTCTCCAGTGATAGCGATTTTACCAAATTGGCAACACGACTCCGCGAAGCTGGTATGCAGGTTTTTGGCATTGGTGAAAAGAAAACGCCTAATCCATTTATCGTTGCTTGTGATAAGTTTATTTATATAGAAATTCTTAAAAACCAATCCAAAGAGAGCGAATCGGAATCCACTGGCACAACGTCAACAACAAAAAGTAGTAATGTTGACAAAATTACCGATAAGGACATTAAATTGATTACCGCAACAATTTCTGATGTGGCTGATGAAGATGGATGGGCATTTTTGGGTGACGTTGGAAGTTTGCTCCAGAAAAAGCAGCCTAATTTTGATTCCCGTAACTATGGTTTTCAGAAGTTAACTCCTTTAATAAAATCATTGCCACATTATGAAGTCGAAACAAGGGACAATTCAAAAGGTCGTTTTAAGTTGATTTATGTGCGTGTGAAGGAAGAAAAAAGAAATAGAAAGAAGCGATCAACTTTAAATTGAAGCTAAAGTATTGTATTTTATATCGTACCCTATACTTAAATAAAAAGTGACGTCGATTTTAAATTTAGGATGCAGGTTACAAACTTTTTTTAGTATTTTTAATCTCAAATATTAGTCACTAAAACAAATCATATCATGGCAAAATCACAAGACGCAAAAAAACAAGTAAAAAAAGAGCCACTTAAGACAGCGAAAGAAAAAAAAGCTGATAAGATCGCAAAGAAGTCCAAGCGCCAATAAGACTTATCCTCTAGGGATACATTCAAATATCTTAGTTTCTTTTCAACCTATCAACAGATAAGATGTCAAATATTGGAATCATTATCGAAGAACGAGCCGCCAATATAGGTAACTTTATGGTAGGACGCTTGCTGCCATTTCGCCAAAAACGAATGGTTGGTCCGTTTATATTTATTGATCACATGGGTCCTGCATTTTTAAAGGATTACGAAAACCTAGATGTACCGCCACATCCGCATATTGGGCTC
>JBGSXJ010000297.1:0-1774 GCA_041751535.1 Aquaticitalea sp. | reverse complement strand
AAGTTTGGAAGTCTATAATGACTTAATAAAAGAATCAAATTTGCCGCCAACAATTGACACTTTGTTAATAAAGCATAAAACTGCTATTCAATCTGCTATTAACACAGAAATGATGAAAGAAGAATTAGTGTCCTAATTTTTCTAGGAACCATTAACAATAGAACGCAACCCTAAACGGTTGCGTTTTTTTATTTACAACTGTTGATAAGTTTGATTTTTGGATAGTGTATTTTATATGTAATTTTAAACACTTTTCTTTTAAAGAAAAACACCAGTTAATACGCATTAAATATAAAAAATTCGTGAATTCGTGGCGTAATGCACCTAAACAAATAAAACAATCAAATAGTTAATGTACTTAATCTTCGATACCGAGACCACAGGCTTGCCAAAACGTTGGGATGCCCCAATTACTGATACCGACAATTGGCCTCGCTGTATTCAGATTGCTTGGCAATTGCATGACGAATTGGGCAATTGTATCGATCATCAAGATTATTTGGTACAACCCGACGGCTTCAATATCCCTTACGATGCGGAAAAAATTCACGGAATTTCTACCGAATTGGCACAGCAGCAAGGTATTCCATTAATCGACGTTTTGGAAAAATTCAATTCGGCTTTAAACACCACCAAATTTGTCGTGGGTCAAAATGTAGGTTTTGATTTGAATATCATGGGAGCCGAATTTATTAGAGCCAACATCTCTAATAAATTGCAAGACCTTCCAGTTTTGGATACCTGTACAGAACATACCGCAGCATTATGTCAACTTCCCGGTGGCCGCTATGGTAAGTTTAAACTTCCAACATTGACGGAATTGCACAAATTTTTGTTCAATGTACCTTTTAACGAAGCTCACAACGCAACGGCCGATGTGGAAGCCACTTCACGCTGCTTTTTTGAGTTGATGCGACTCGAAGAATATTCCAAAGAGCAACTGGATGTTCCTTCAGATTATTTTAGACAGTTTAAAGAGGCCAATCCTACCGAAATACAACTTATTGGTCTAAAGCATATCAACTTAAAAGCGGAGAGTGCAAAAGTAAAAAAACAAGTTGAGGCGCTTCAAGATGCTGCGGAACCAACCAAAACCGAAATCGCTCAAAACATACAGGAATTAAAAGAGGTCGATTTTGTGCATTTGCATAATCATTCGCAGTTTTCTGTGTTGCAATCTACCATGGGCATCAAAGATTTGGTGGCCAATGCTGCCATTCAAAAAATGCCTTCGGTTGCGTTGACCGACCATGCCAACATGATGGGTGCTTTTCATTTTGTTAAGGAAATTACCATTCATAATGCAGCCATAAAGGCTAAAAATGAGGCACTTATTAAACAAGGTGAAACACCATCGGAAAGAGAGATCAAGCCCATTATCGGTTGCGAATTTTTTGTATGTGACGATCGCTTGGACAAATCTAGAAAGGACAATGGTTATCAAATAGTATTGCTGGCAAAAACCAAAAAAGGATATCACAATCTGGCTAAATTATCTTCATCTGCCTACACGGAAGGATTTTACTATGTGCCACGGATTGACAAACATATCATTCAAAAATATAAGGAAGATTTAATCGTCCTTACCGGAAATTTATATGGCGAGGTACCAAGCAAAGTTTTGAATGTTGGAGAAAATCAAGCGGAAGAAGCGTTGTTGTGGTGGAAAGAACAGTTTGGTGACGATCTTTACATAGAATTGATGCGTCACAATCAAGAGGACGAAAACCGTGTAAATCCCGTTCTTATCGCCTTTTCAAAAAAACATAACATC
>JBGSXJ010000296.1:0-1566 GCA_041751535.1 Aquaticitalea sp. | reverse complement strand
CCTTTTCATCACATGATGGTTATGACATTATTTATTGTCGTAACAAATATAGTTTTATGCAAGTATTATTATGGCACTATAGAAAAAACACGTTTAAAACAAGCTGAAAACTATCAATTTAAAATCTTAAAACCTTTGTTTGCCATCGCCTTTATTGCCTTCGTTATCATGATGAATGAAGGCGCTATTGAAAACTGGAGCACATTGTATTTAATTGAAGTCGTTGCCATATCACAACAAAATTTAGCTGGCTTGGGCTTTATTGTTTTTTCAGTGACCATGACTATTGGGCGCTTTTTTGGAGACGGGATAAGCGAGAAAATAGGTTCTTTAAAAATCATCCTTTGGGGCTGTATACTTGGAGGTATCGGTTATGGATGTATTCTTTCTGGCTATTTTTTGATATCGATATTGGGGTTTGGTATTTTAGGCTTGGGCTTGTCTGTAATTGTTCCCGAATTATTCCGAATAGCAGGAAGAGTTGATGGTATAAAGGCATCTGTGGGTATATCATTTGTGTCAGGAATAGGATTCATTGGATTTCTATTGGGACCCGTGTTTCTGGGCTATATATCAAATAGCTTTAATCTTAAAATAAGCTTTTATGTGCTTCTTTGTTTAACGGTATTAGCTTTGATTGTTTCATTGGTAAGACTTCAAAGGAATTAAAATTATACTTATGGATTATTTCGGCTTTATATTTAAGATTCTAATGCAAGGAGATTTTTATCGAAAAACAATGTTATGGTGCTTTTAAAAAAGGTTTTGAATATTTAAAGTCATTCATACCAGCCTTAATTTAAATTTTAAAAATGATACAACAGGAGATGGGAAATGAATCATCATCATTTATGTTTAAACCAAAACAGGGTCGACGGATACTATCAAAAATGATAATTTAGAGGCCAATCTGATATAATAGACTATTTGAAAAGAAGTAAAACAAACGAGTATTTTACGTGTCTACTGTAGACCTTAAATTACAATTGGTTGAAGAAAAATTTTAAATGTTCAACAGGAAATCTATATAAATGCAGGATATGGAAATAAAAAGGAAGAAACGCGATTCACGAACGATAGATATAATTTGTATTGGGGAAGTGCTCATCGATTTTATAGGTCATCAATCAGGTATAGGTATTGATGAAACGAGAGATTATCACCGATATTTAGGCGGCTCCCCTACCAATGTCGCTATGAATTCAAGCCGATTGGGTCTAAAGTCAATCATGGTGGCAACAGTTGGAAATGATGGCTTCGGCGATTATATTTTCAATAGGTTTTCAGAAATCAGTGTAAACACCAATCATATCGTCAAGCACAAAGACAAAGCAACAAGCGTCATTTTTGTGTCCAAATCTGAAGGCACGCCGGATTTCATTCCCTATCGCGCTGCCGATTATTGTATCCAAGAAGCACAAATTCCGAAGGATATCCTTTCTGATAGCAAAATATTCCACACCACATGTTTTGCCTTGAGTAAAAATCCTGCGCAATCCACCATTTTGAAAAAAGCCGAGGAAGCATTTCAATTGGGTTGCCAATTGAGTATCGACGTCAACTACT
>JBGSXJ010000295.1:0-1934 GCA_041751535.1 Aquaticitalea sp. | reverse complement strand
GACCTCTAGCGGAAAATTACGCGCGGAGGCTTTTAGTTGATCTTTTCCATTGTCGATTGAAATTCCAACATCATTAAGGATTTTCATGGAGTCGTCGTGTAATCGACCTGATTTTTGAACTGCAATTTTTAATTTACTCATTAGTGTTTCCACGAAAGTGGCTGTTTTAAGTTAAACTTAATTTTTTATTGAGTAAACCTTTTCGGAGAGATTTCTGTTTTTGCAGAAATGAAAAAACCGTTTGATTTACTCAAACGGTTTTAAAATATCTTGGTTTTATTCAATACATTTTCAGCTCGCTTGAGTGCCAGTATGAAAATGATGGTGATGCAATTGAATAAAAGTCATATCGTTTTTTAATACCTACAAAGGTTGCTAATTAAAATTTAAAATCCCTAATCTTCGCCTGCTAATTTTATGTTAACATTATTGATTGCCCAATATAATAGGCATTCCCGAATTACCAGAACCAATAACTATGACTTTACTGTTTGCTGATTCCGACAACTTTACAGTAGCTTCAATCCCTTTGTCCTGAAGGATTTTATCTGTTAACGATGCGCTTAAAATTCTGTTGGCATCGGCTTTTCCTTGAGCTTCAATAATTACTTTTTCGGCTTCTTTTGAGGCTGTTACCAATCTAAATTCGTATTCCAATGATTCTTGTTCTTGTTTCAATTTTCGTTCAATGGCGTCCTTAATAGTTGGTGGCAAGGTGACATCACGAACCAAAACTTCATTAAGTTGAATGTATTGATCCTTTACAATGTTTTTAGTTTCTTCAAATATTTCCTGCTGAATGGCATCTCGCTTGCTTGAATACAATTGCTCTGGAGTATAACGTCCAACAACGCTTCTAGCAGCCGATCTAATTGCTGGAAGTAAAATACGTTCTTTATACATTTCACTTTTTTCCTGATGTAGCTTGCCTAAATTTTCAAATTGTGGCTGAAACCAAATAGAAGCATCAAGTTTAATATCCAAACCGTTTGATGACAATACATTCATTTTTTCAAACAATTCTTGCTGTCTAACTTCATAGACAAACACTTTATTCCAAGGTGCAATAAGGTGAAAGCCCTCACCAAGTGGCGGTTTATCGGTAACAACACCATTGTCAAATGTTTTATAAAGCACTCCGGCTTCACCCGAACTAATGGTTACGGCCGACTTGGCCAATAATATAATTAGTACAATAGCAGCAATAATAACTGGTAACGCAATTTTGGGTAATCTTTCCATAGTTAGTTTTTGTTAAATTAATCCGTTGTATTTTCTAATAAACCATTCAGCAGAGAGGCTTATTGCAATAATGGCGAGTAGAAATTTCCAATCGATCAAAGGTACGACATTTTTACTGCTTTTTTGGACGGTTACGAACCTATTATCGTCCATTAAGTCGCTAAATAGTGGATTAGTGTCCGAGATAAAATAGTTTGTTCCTTGGCTATTGGTTGCCAATGTTTGAAGTTTAGCGACGTTGGCATTCAAGAATTGCTGTTCCACGTTGTAATCGAGGATTTTGAGTTCACCGGAATTTGAAATATTCTCATCCTTAACCGATACTGTAAACGAATAATCACCGGCAGGAAAACCGCTTAAATCGACTTCATAATTGGAGTTTTTCAATATAAACGGAACTGTTCGGGATGCATCAGTTTCTTTATTTTTTAAAGTGATGTTTAAGGATGCTGTGGCATCAAATTCATAATTTTTATTGAAGTACTGTGCACTTATTTTAACATCTTCATTCCCATTATAAAAAGATTCATAAGAAACATTTAAACGCGTTCTCTTTTGATTGGAACTTAAATACTGAATCAATTTACCCATAAAATTATCAAAATTGGTAAATGATTGATTATCGAGATAGCTCTGTGCTCTCCAACGCCAAATGCCTTCGCCTTGCAAAATGGCCTCTCGCCTATTATTCA
>JBGSXJ010000294.1:0-7718 GCA_041751535.1 Aquaticitalea sp. | reverse complement strand
TTTAATTAATTTTTTTATGTTTAAATATCTAAAAAGCGACTTGCCATCGAGCATCGTTGTATATTTTGTGGCATTGCCCCTATGTTTGGGTGTTGCGCTTGCCAGTGGTGCGCCATTGTTTTCTGGATTAATCGCTGGTTTCATCGGTGGAATTTTAGTAGGTGCTTTAAGTGGCTCTACTCTGGGTGTCAGTGGTCCCGCTGCAGGATTGGCGGCTATTGTTGTTTCTGCTATTATCACATTAGGGAGTTTTGAGAGCTTTTTAGTGGCCGTAGTTTTGGCTGGGATTATTCAAATTTTGTTGGGTGTTTTAAAAGCGGGTGTCATAGGTTATTATTTTCCTTCATCCGTGATTAAAGGAATGCTTACAGGAATAGGCATCATTATCATCCTAAAACAAATCCCACACTTTTTTGGTTATGATACAGATATAAATGGTGCATCAGTGCTATTTCATATTGATGGAGGAAATACATTTACAGATATTATCAACTCCGTTAATTATGTGAGTGTAGGGGCGACCGTTATAGGTATTATTGGGTTGGTCCTTTTAGTGTTATGGGACAAGGTGCTTTCTAAAAAAGGCAAATTTTTTCAATTGATACAAGGGCCATTGGTTGTTGTAGTAATTGGGATTTTGTTCCAAGTGCTGACACAAGGAAACGACTTATTTGAGATATCAAACTCTCATTTGGTAAACGTACCAGTTCCGGAAACAGCAAGTTCATTTTTCGGACAGTTTACATTTCCTAATTTTGGAGTTTTAGGTCAAATGGACGTGTGGATTGTCGCCTTCACCTTGGCATTGGTAGCTAGTTTGGAAACCTTGTTGAGTGTGGAAGCTACCGATAAATTGGATCCACAAAAAAACGTAACGCCAACCAACAGGGAATTGATGGCACAAGGTGCAGGAAACATAGTATCTGGGCTTATTGGAGGTTTACCAATTACACAAGTTATTGTGCGTAGCTCCGCAAATATTCAGTCGGGTGCCAAGTCAAAATTATCGGCCATCTTTCATGGTTTTTTGATTATCATCTCGGTAATTTTAATCCCGCGCTTATTAAATTTGATTCCTTTATCTGTTTTGGCCGCAGTGCTACTCATGGTAGGATATAAATTGGCAAAGCCATCCATTTTTAAGAGTATGTTTACTTTGGGTTGGAAACAGTATATTCCGTATACTATAACTGTTCTCGGAATCGTTTTTACGGATTTATTGGTAGGAATTGGCCTTGGATTGTGTACAGCAATTGTGGTTATTCTTATAAAAAGCTACCAAAATTCACATTTTTTGCACAGGGAAGATATCAGTAATGGAAATTCAAAAATAAAGATGACTTTGGCAGAAGAAGTGACATTCTTTAATAAAGGAGCCATTTTGAGAGAACTAGAAAATCTGAAACCAAATTCTTTCTTGGAACTCGACATCAGAAAAACCCGCTATTTGGATAATGACATTATAGAGATTCTTCAAGATTTCTCTGAAAAAGCGAGGTCAAAGAATATTGATATTACCCTTATTTCAGAAAGAGGTACGATACAAAATCCGCCAGATTACATTGAATTTTTCAAACTGGACATAAAGAGGATTTCAGCGTAAACCAATAACATTTTTTTAATCAACCAAATTATGAGCGATTTTTATAAAAAACTATTAGACAACAATAAAAAGTGGGTAGCAACCCAGCTAGAATTGGATAAAGATTATTTTGTTAATCTTTCAAAAGGGCAATCACCTCCAATACTTTGGATTGGTTGTGCCGATAGTCGTGTGCCTGCAAATCAAATTATAGGAGCGGCTCCAGGAGAGGTGTTTGTACATCGCAATATTGCCAATATGGTGGTACATTCCGACATGAACATGTTAAGTGTTTTGGATTATGCGGTGAACGCCCTAAAAGTGAAGCACATCATTGTTTGCGGCCATTACGGTTGTGGCGGTGTAAAGGCGGCAATGGGTAACAACTCCATTGGAATCATTGACAACTGGATTCGCCACATTAAAGACGTTTATAGATTGCATAAAGCAGAATTGGATGCTATAAAATTCGAAGACGAGCGCTTCGATAAGTTCGTAGATTTTAATGTTTCCGAACAAGTATTTGATCTGTCTAAAACATCCATCGTTCAATCAGCTTGGAATAATGGGCAGGAATTGAGTCTGCACGGATGGGTATATGCTTTAGATTCTGGAATTGTAAAAGATTTAGGGGTAAATATCAGTAACGATTCTGAATTGGATGAAGTGTATCAACTAAATTTTTAAATTTGTAAAAGATAGTTTACATAAAGGCAGTGAATTTAAAGAGATTTAAAAAAGTCGTTCTGGCAATGATGGTCATGTTTCCCATGCTGAGCGTCGCTCAAGAAAGCAATCTTGGTAATTGGTTGATTTATTTTGGGAATAAAAAACTTAACACAAAATGGAATATTCACCATGAAGTTCAATACCGAAACTACAATGTCATTGGTGATTTAGAACAATTATTGTTGCGTACCGGTTTGGGTTACAACCTTACTGAAAACAGTAATTTTTTGTTAGGTTATGGCTATATTCTATCTGAAAATTATATACCGCAAACAGATGATAAAGTATCAGTAAACGAACATCGTATTTTTCAACAATTTATTTCTAAACAAAGATTGGGGAGCGTAAATTTGAACCATCGCTATCGTTTTGAACAGCGGTTTATTGAAGATGATTTTAAAATGCGTTTTCGATATTTTATAGGTTTAAATGTACCAATTTGTAAAAGTGAAAGCAATAGATATTATCTTTCAGCTTATAATGAAATATTTCTCAATACAGAAACCTCAATTTTTGATAGAAATAGGCTCTATGGAGGTTTGGGTTATAATGTGAATAAGTCAATTAGAATTGAACTGGGCTATATGAACCAGTTTTTTGAGACCAGTAGTAGGGATCAAATTAATATTATGACATTTGTAAATTTTTAAGAATCGGATAGATGATCAAAAGTTCAATCAACTAAAGTAAATAGAATGAAAAAGTTATTCTCAAATATTAAGGGCGATGCCTTTGGTGGAATTACCGCAGGTATTGTTGCCCTACCACTCGCGTTGGCATTTGGGGTGTCATCTGGTCTTGGGCCGAGTGCTGGACTGTATGGTGCAATTTTTTTGAGCTTTTTTGCTGCTTTATTTGGTGGGACAAATACCCAGATTTCGGGACCAACAGCTCCAATGACCGCTGTAAGCATGGTTATTATTGCGGGAATTATTGCCGCAAATGACGGGGATATAAACAAGGCCATTCCGGCGATATTAACAGTTTTCCTTTTGGCAGGACTTATCCAAGTGGGATTGGGCTTTTTAGGCTTTGGTAAATATATCAAATACATTCCATATCCTGTAGTATCTGGGTTTATGACAGCGATTGGAGTTATCATTTTGGTTACTCAAATTCTTCCGGCCATCGGTTATTATCCAAAAGAAGATATGCCTTATGTTGAAACATTTAAACCACAAGCTGGGGCAATGCTTCTACAGAATATCTTAAGAGAAGAGGCTGGCGAAGACATTTTAATGTTGGAAGATTTCGAGAAAACCGTCATTAGATCTGAAATGATAACACAGGAGGATATTCTTAAAGAATCGGAAACACTTGCTTCAAATGAAGCTTCCGGGGTTTTGGGAGCAATAAAAGTAATGCCTCGGGCTTTAGGAAACATTAGTTGGTTGGAATTAATTTTAGCGTTATCCACAATTATCATCATTTATGGATTTAAGCGCATTACAAAAGCAATTCCAAGTACATTGGTCGCCCTGATTGTCGTTTCTGGAGTGGCTGTTGGTTTTGGTCTGGACTATCGTCCTATAGAAGAAATTCCTTCCGGATTACCGCTTCCCAATTTACAAATCATCACAGGGTTCAGTTTTGCAAACATTACACCTTATATATTTACCGCCTTAACATTATCGCTTTTAGGAGCTATTGATTCATTATTGACCAGTGTGGTTGCAGATAATATGACAAAAACCAAACACCAACCCAACAAAGAATTGATTGGACAAGGAATTGGTAACAGTATTGCAGCTGTTTTTGGTGGGCTTCCAGGAGCTGGTGCAACCATTAGAACGGTTGTAAACATTAATTCAGGAGGTAAAACCAAGTTATCAGGCATGATTGCAGGAATTATGCTATTGGTGGTATTATTGGCTTTAGGCCCCATTGCTTCCAAAATTCCTGCAGCTGTATTAGCTGGAATTTTAATTACGGTAGGAATAGGTGTCATGGACTATAAAGGTTTAAGGGCGATCCCAACTCTCCCAAAGGATACCAAGATCGGACCTTTGAAAGTAAGTTCGGAAGTTATTATAATGCTCGTTGTTTTGGTTTTATCGAGCATATGGAATCTGGTTTATGCAGTAGGAATTGGTTTGGTTATTGCCTCATTGATGTTCATGAAAAAAATTGGTGATTTAACAACCGCACGTTCAAATGTAATATCCCTCAAGGAAGAAAAAAAATGGAGTGATGAAAGCGATTTTCCAGAACAGTTGAAAGAAGAAGTGTTCATTAAACATATAGATGGTCCATTATTTTTTGGCTCCACAAGCGACTTTCAGCAGTTATCTAAACAAATCCCCAATATGGCATCGACAGTGGTTATACGATTGGGTAAAATGCAATACATGGATCAATCGGGCTTGTACGCTATGGAAGATGTTTTGGTGGATTTAAAAAAGGATAATATCAATGTGCTTTTTGTCGGTTTATTAAAGCAACCACGATATATGATGGAACGAATCAATATCATTCCTGAATTAATTCCGGAGGAACATCTATTTTCTAATTTCAATGATTGTTTGGATTGGATTAAAAGGAATGTTAAGGATAAGTTTTAATTGAGTCTACTGAATTTAGGCAGTTTTCCTACCCAATCAAAAATCAAATCGGTTTGTTGTTGAGAGGTTCGGTTTCTGGTGTTTCTTCTTCTGTAGAGTCTTCCAACTCCTTTTTCTTTTCTAAAATAATAGGGAAAATCCTCGGCACCAAGGATTTTACAGGTGTATAAAGAACAGAATCTGAAATGCTTTCCTCATCGGTCAGCGGAATGGCACGGTTCATACTATCAAAAATATTCAGAACGACGCTCAAAATCAAGGCAACTTTTAAAGCCCCAAAAAGCGCACCCAAAAGTTTATTGACGATTCCCAAAGCGGCAAAATCCGCCAATTTAGTCAAGGCTTTTCCAGCCAAGGCAATTATTAAAACAATGATTAGAAACGTCGCGGCAAAAGCGACAATATTCACTGTTTTTTCATCCCATTGCGAATTCTCATCAATAAAAGTTGCGGCATAATTACTGAAATGAATGGCGCCATAAACACCCGCAACCAAGGCAATCACCGAAGCAATTTCCACAAAGAAGCCTTTCATCAACCCACGTACGAGTCCAAAAAGAATCAATGCCGCCAAAACGATGTCCAAAACACTCATATTGTAAAGAATTTTATCAAATATAAGTTAACTTTGCGAGAATCATATTTACATTTGCATTTGAGTTAGAAATAGCATTTCTACTTCATTTTCAACTTCAATTTGAACTAAAACATGTCAAGAGACGAACAATTAAAAGAACGCTGGGAATTAGTGGTTAAAAAACTGTCAACTCAATTTGCAGAAGGTGATACCCTAGATTTGGATGCTATCATTTACCTTATTGGTGTTCAAGAACTTGGACAGCCCCATAGAAAATTCAAAAAAGATCATAAACTCGATTTGATGCACATCGCCATTTGCCGTTTATTGGAACCTTACGGCTATTACGAATTTGATTTTTATGATGAAGAGAAATGGCCACATTATAAAGTTAAAGAGCAGTTGCCACCCTTGAAGGCAGGTGAACAGAGTGTGTTGATGAAAGAAGCTATTGTCAATTATTTTCTTGCATCGGAGTATATAGTGTGAATTTCTATAAAACTAATTGGTTTAATTGAGAGAAATATTATTTTTACCTCTAACTTTAAAAAACTTGTAAGAATGAAAAAAATTACTTTGCTTTTATGTGCCTTTTTATTTGTTATGACATCATGCAATAAAGATGATGATAATAATACATCTCAAGATCTTTTTATAGGAACTTGGAAATTGGACAAGTATTTCGAAAATGACGTTGAGCAGGAGCTAGAATTATGCGATTATGAAGCAACAATTGTCGTCACGCCTGACGGTGCTTTTTCAGAAACCTATTTTGAAGAGAATATAGATGGTGTTTGTGAAGTGCAATTCACTTTTAGCGGAACATGGGAAAATATAGGGAATGGGAATTATACTATCTCCTTTGATGGAAACACTGAAACTGTTCAGATATTTTTTGAAAACAATACATTTTACGTTTTGGATACTTATAACTTCGGCGGTGAAACCTTTGTAGATAAGTATGTTTATATTAGAAATTAGATTACAATTTCAATAGTTCAACAACGCTTTCTATTACGAAGGCGTTTTTTTATGCATAAAAAACACTAATTTTGCCAATCATTTTTTGATTTATGATAGATAAGATAAAAGAGCTCATCGCTGAAGCCGAAGCATTTAAAGCACAATCCAAAGATGAGGTTGAGGCTTTCCGTATCAAATATTTAGGATCTAAAGGATTATTAAAGGAATACTTTGCCGAGTTTAAAAATGTGGCCAATGACCAAAAGAAAGAGTTTGGACAAGTCATAAATCAATTGAAAACAACGGCAGAGGAAAAGGTAAATGCTCTAAAGGAAGAACTAGAAAGCAAAGAAGAGGTCAAAGGACTTTATGGCGATTTATCTCGCCCAGGTGAACCGATTAATATTGGCTCCCGTCATCCTATTTCTATTGTAAAAAATCAAATTATTGACATTTTTTCCCGCATTGGTTTTAATGTGAGCGAGGGACCAGAAATTGAAGATGATTGGCATAATTTTACAGCATTAAATCTGCCAGAGTATCATCCGGCAAGAGATATGCAGGATACATTCTTTATACAGACCAATCCAGATATTTTATTGCGCACGCACACCAGTTCAGTGCAAGTGCGTTATATGGAAAACAATAAACCACCTATTCGTACAATTTCTCCAGGTCGTGTATATAGAAATGAAGCTATTTCGGCGCGTTCCCATTGTTTCTTTCATCAAGTAGAAGGCTTGTATATTGATAAGGACGTGAGTTTTGCCGATTTAAAGCAAACACTACAGTATTTTACGAGTGAAATGTTCGGAAAAAGTAAAATCCGTTTGCGACCATCCTATTTTCCGTTTACAGAGCCAAGTGCCGAAGTAGACGTTTATTGGGGTTTGGAAACAGAAATTGACCATCGCATCACCAAAGGCACAGGTTGGCTAGAAATCATGGGTTGCGGTATGGTAGACCCAAATGTTTTGGAAAACTGTGGCATCGATTCAAAAGTCTATTCAGGTTTTGCTTTCGGTATGGGTATCGATAGAATTACCATGTTGTTGCACCAAATTGGCGACATCCGATTATTGAGTGAAAATGATGTACGGTTTTTGGAACAATTCAAATCTTCACTATAGAATTCTTTAAAGATTACCGCTTTCCAATATTTCTCATGAAAAAAGACATCCAAATCCCAAAAGTTGAAGGCGTTTATGTCGCAGTCGTAAACGAATACAACGATATTTATAAAACCCAAGATTGGAATGCCTACATCATTAATGATAAAGAGGTTGATTTAGATGTTGTACTGATT
>JBGSXJ010000293.1:0-2230 GCA_041751535.1 Aquaticitalea sp. | reverse complement strand
TTTACCAGTGACCATCAACACAGCATTGTCAGGTCGGTAATATTTTTTGTAAAATGCTTTTAGGTTTTCAATTGGTACGCGTTCGATATCAGAACGATTCCCTATTGTGGATTTTCCATAGTTGTGCCATAGATAGGCTGCACTGATCACTTTTTCCATTAAGACGCGCGATGGAGAGTTTTCGCCGCTTTCAAATTCGTTACGTACCACAGAAAATTCAGATTCCAGATCCTTTTTGGCGATATAGGAATTAACCATTCGGTCAGCTTCCAAATCCAGTGCCCAATCTAGATTTTCATCAGTGGCATTAAAGGTTTCAAAATAATTGGTGCGATCATACCAAGTGGTTCCATTTGGACGTGCACCATGTGAAGAAAGCTCGGCAGGGATATCAGGATGGTTTGGTGTGCCTTTAAACACCAAATGTTCGAGCAAATGCGCCATTCCTTTTTCACCATAACCCTCGTGTCGCGAACCTACCTTGTAAGTGATGTTGACTGTGATGGTTTGTGCTGAATTGTCGGGAAACAAAAGCACTTTGAGACCATTGTTAAGGCTATATTCTGTGATTCCTTCTACAGAAGCGCCTTTTGTTACTTGTGCCTTTGAACTGCTTGTCATTGCGACAAACAGCAAGAGGGATAAGGTTAGTTGAACTAACGGATTAATTTTTTTCATACACTGATTAATTGATTATGCCTAAAGATAAAATAAAACCGAGAATTGTAATTTATAATGTAAAATTTTAAGATTTTTTTATCAATGTTATCAATGTTATCAATGTTATCAAAAAAATAGAAGCCTATAAATGGTATTCGTATCAGATTTCCGATTTGTCTTAATTGTTCTCTTAATAACAAGCAATCAATGTATTAAGAAGCTCTTTTTACTATTGACGAAAGAAAAATTTTACATTTTTTAACATACTTATGTTTTTATTTACTTATTTTTAGCTTCTACAAATTAAAACTCAAACACATAAAACATGAAATTAATTCCAACCAAAGTATTCCTCGTTTTGATGCTCACGGCTTTCACATTTCCTCAATGGACAAGTGCTCAACAGACGAATAACGCAGAGAAGAAGGTCAAGACCACAGCATTAAAAAGCTCTGAAAAAATCCCGTTCAACCCAGAGGTAAAAATGGGTAAGCTATCCAATGGTATCACCTATTACATTCAGAATAATGGCAAACCAGAAAATAAAGTAGAGCTCCGATTGGTAGTCAATGCTGGTTCAATATTGGAAGATGATGACCAACAAGGGCTTGCGCATTTTATGGAGCATATGAACTTCAACGGCACCAAGAATTTTGAGAAGAACGAATTAGTGGATTATCTACAGAGTATTGGAGTAAAATTTGGAGCACATCTCAATGCATACACCAGCTTTGATGAAACGGTGTATATTCTCCCAATTCCTAGTGATGATCCAGAAAAACTGGAAAAAGGATTTCAGATTATCGAAGATTGGGCACACAATACCTTGTTGACCGAAAGTGAAATTGATAATGAAAGAGGTGTTGTCCTAGAAGAATACCGCTTGGGAAAAGGCGCTGATGAACGTATGCGACAAAATTATCTTCCAAAAGTATTGTATGGCTCTAAATATGCCGATAGGCTTCCGATTGGAAAAAAAGAAATTCTTGAAAACTTCAGTTATGAAAGTCTAAAGCGCTATTATAAAGATTGGTATCGTCCAGATTTAATTGCTGTGATGGCGGTTGGAGACATTGATGTGGCAACGTTGGATGCAAAAATAAAATCTCATTTCGGCAACATTCCTGCTGTCAAAAACCCAAGACCAAGACCCGTGTTTGAAATGCCAAACCATAAGGAAACATTTATTGCAATAGAAACTGATAAGGAAGCAAGTTTTGCTCAAGTACAAGTCCTTTTCAAAGATAAAGAAGATGCAACACCAGATGTGACAATTGCGGATTATAGACACTCGATGGTTGAATCGCTCTTTTCTCAAATGATCAACAATCGGTTGGATGAATTGCGAAATAGTGCCAACCCACCTTTTGTTTATGGCTACAGCTATCATGGTGGCACATACGCCCGAAGCAAAGAAGCCTACCAATCCTTTGCCATGACCAGTGAAAGTGGACAATTGAATGCATTGAAAACTTTATTGGAAGAAAACGAACGCGTTAGAAAGTATGGTTTTTATGGAGGTGAATTTGATCGTGCAAAGAAAGACATACTTGCCAATTATGAAAAAGCC
>JBGSXJ010000292.1:0-19424 GCA_041751535.1 Aquaticitalea sp. | reverse complement strand
GAAAATGAAAACAAAATCTAGTGCTAAAAAACGTTTTAAACTTACGGGCACTGGTAAGATCAAGAGAAAACACGCTTTTAAAAGTCATATTTTGACCAAAAAATCAAAAAAGCGTAAACTCGCCCTGACGCATGACACATTGGTGCATAAAGCAGACGAGAACAATGTTAAAATCATGTTGCGATTAAAGTAACATTTTTAAACGGTTAAAAACAAATTTATAAACCCTGGAGTTAGGCTCATTAATTGACGATTGTAGATTAATTATTTACAATTCGATTAACTAAAAAAGTGTCGATTGTCGACCGCCTACTACAAAAAACAATTAAGAAATGCCAAGATCAGTAAATTCAGTTGCAAAAAGAGCCAGAAGAAAAAAGGTCCTTAAACAAGCAAAAGGTTATTTTGGAAGACGTAAAAACGTTTGGACAGTAGCCAAAAACGCGGTAGACAAAGCGATGTTATATTCGTACAGAGACCGCAGAACAAAAAAGAGAAACTTCCGATCATTATGGATAACGCGTATCAACGCAGCAGCCAGATTACACGGAATGTCGTATTCAAAATTTATGGGTGGAGTAAAAGCCAGCAACATCGGATTGAACCGTAAGGTTCTTGCTGATTTGGCAATGAATCATCCAGATGCTTTTGAAGCGATTGCCAAAACAGTAAAAAAATAGGCGTTTCGCCAATAACAATCACATTTCGCTTATTAAATCCGATTCCAAAAGAATCGGATTTTTTTTTAATTTACTCCAATAAATTTAAGGGGCTCAATATTTTGATTGAATCATTTTAATGATTTTGAATTTAGCTTTTAGTTTGACAAAAAATACATTTTTAGATAGAACCATATATTTAAATATTATTGGCAGGGGATCTTTTAAAGCAAATCCTACCGGAGTGTTTTTCATGATAAAATTGAAATCAAATAATAATGATTTATCTTTAAATAATGTTTTTGCCAGTCCCTTTAGATTCAAATAGTTAATATTTTTATATTGTGGAGTTTCAAAAGATTCATTTTTACTTGCCAAACAATAAAGGTGAGGAAAATTAACCCCAGCAATCAATGACGCATCCAAAGATCCCCAAAATCTCGTATTAACCTCAATTATCTTAAATGTTTGATTATCAACATCATATTTTAAATCTATATGGGCCACACCATACCAGGTTAGGGATTTCATCAGTCTTTCAACAATTGCGTACAAGTCTTCTTCATAAACAAATTCTACTCCAAGCCATGGTTTAAATGGATTGGAATTGAGCATTGTTGCCTTTTGTATCGTGAATGCTAAAATATTACCAGATTTACACAAAACACTGCAACCGATATCATACCCTTTTACATATTCTTGAATTATTTGTGCACAGTCAAATTTTTTAGTGTGCAAATAACTTTCGAGTTCATCTCTATTTTGAAATAAATATACACCATCTCCTCCGCCCGATCCTATAACAGGCTTTATTATAATCGGAAATCTTAAATTTTCTAGTGTAAGTGTAAGAGATTCATTAGGCGAATACAATACACTCTTGGGAAAAGGAATATTATTAAGCAATAAGTGCTGTGTCAATAACCATTTATTTCTTGCTTTTCCAAAATTAACCAGATCAGGTAACAAACATAATTTTTCACCAACAAAGGATTTTTTGTGTTTTATAATTGTTTCCATGCAATTCTCGAAAATCGGCATAACTAAATCAATTTTATGCTTTATTATTACATTATTGACATTCGTTATCCACAGTTGTTCATTCTCTGTTTTTGGATAATATGCAAAGCTGGCAATATATCTTGAGGATCTCATAGATATAAACTTAACATTTGACATGACATGAATTTCAATTCCTTTGATTTGAGATAAACTATTAATCACAAAAATTAACAAGTGACTTTCGCCATCAGGGATTAAAACAGATACTCTCATCCAAAAATTTTTATAATAGTCGTTTATGTCAGATATTAAAGATTTGGAACATATATTGTTGTAAATATCAGCATTTTGCAAGTAACTTTGTAAAAAAAATATTTTAATTACTGTTGATAATCGATTTTATATGTTAATTGTCTATTATTTAATTATTTATATTTCATGTTTCATATATTAGTTGTGATTTAAGAAATTTGATTAATAGCAATAGACAAATTTTAATTAATCAATTCTAAACATTCAATTATGAAAATTACACTTTCCAAGATTTACACTATTCTATTTGGTGTAAGTATTTTTTTCGGCGCGTTAAGTTGCCAAAACGAACCCTTAAATTCTGATCAAGACGCTTCTTCAGAATTCGATTTAGCCAGAAAATCAAAAGTAGCTACCTTTGTTTGGCCAGAATGTGACAGTCAACCATCTTCACAAGTAAACTTGTACGCAGGCCAATCCATATTGGTTGGAACCGTAGATGTTGTTGTTGTTGGTGCAAACTACGAAATCACTTACAACCTTACTAATGATGGCTATTGTTTAGCTGAAACACATTTATCTGTTGTTACTTCAAAAACAAATTTCCCACTAAACAATGGAGGGAATCCTGTAATTGGTCATTTCGAGTACAGTATGAATCATGAATGTATTTCAAGTTACACTTATACCGTACCAACTTCAAAAGGAACATTCATTGCAGCGCATGCAGTTGTGCATTGTGTTACTGACGTAACGACTGAATCGTATGCGAATTCGTTGCCAGATGAAGTGGATGTATGTGTGACCTCAAAAGGTGGCCCTGATGCTTATTTCACAATTGATATTGCTGCAGGAAATGATTTATCAGGATCTTATAATGCATGGTGTGCCGATCAAGATGCATTTCTAGACAATGGACATTGTTTTACTGGAGATGTTTATTCTTCTTATGAAGATTTACCAGCAGGAGAATTTGAACAGCCTGAGAATTTTGGTGCTGTGAACTGGCTAATGAACCAAGATTTTATAGGTACAGAAGCTTCGCTAGCCCTTGGTAATTATACATTTGGAGATATTCAGATAGCTATCTGGAGATTAATTGATGATAGCGTTTGTGTTGATTGTGAATTTACTGGTCCTTTCAATAATGACAGAATCGATATGTTAGTTGCAATGGCACTGGACAATACTGATTTTGTTCCAACATGTGGCGATGATATTGTGATAGTAATAATTCCTAATGATAATTCACAAAGTGTTTTTATAACCATTCCAGCTCCTTGCGGTGAATGTTCTGAAACTGCTTTTGGTGCTGGTTGTGATTTTCCAGGTAACAACTGGTTCACATGGTTTCAATATGGCGGTGCATCTTAGTTATCAATAAAAATTTATAGCGTATGAAAAAACCGGTTCTTAATTGAACCGGTTTTTTTTATACCATTTTTCTAGATTGATGTTCCATTCAGTCATCCTAACATGAGAAAAGAGTTAATCTTTACATCAAATAGGCTACATAACGCGATTGTATTGATCTATTTTCGCGGCTTATTTAATTTTAATAATTAAACCCAATGAACACCATGAAAAAAATTTCCCTAATACTTACTATATTATTATACACATCAGTAACTGCACAACAAAGCTCGTCTCCATACGAATGGAAATGGGTCAGGGACGGTCTATGGACTGGCGCTGCATTTGGAACAAGTGCCTATGGATTGATATTGATACAGGACAAAGATGATATTACTGAAGCTGAACTTAATGATTTGAATATCGATGATATCAATTTTATCGATCGATGGGCCGCTGGAAACAGTTCGGAAACTGCAAGTGCTTTAAGCGATATTCCTTTTGCAGCTTCATTTGTGCTACCATTTGGCCTCCTCTTCAATGACGACATCAATGACCACACAGGGCAATTTATAGGAATGTATCTTCAAAGCTTGGCAACAACATCTGCATTGTATAGTGTGACGGCTGGATTGGTCAATAGATCCCGCCCTTATGTGTATGATGAAAATTTAAGTATGGATCGACGCACTAGTAACAATGGTCAACGCTCTTTTTATTCAGGTCATGTTGCAGCTTCAGCAACTGCGACATTTTTTGCGGCGAAGGTATACCTAGATTACAACCCAGATACCACAGGAAAAGGGTATATCTGGGCTACGGCTGCAACCATTCCTGCTGTAGTAGGCTATTTTAGATTGCAGGCGGGACAACATTTCTTGACCGATATTTTATTGGGCTATGGTCTCGGTGCTGTTACTGGGATTTTAGTTCCTGAATTGCACAAGACAAAGGGTTCATCTATTGATCTTACGCCTACATCTGGACGTAATTTTAGAGGCGAGGAATATACGGGAATGGCTTTAAGATATACATTTTAACCTATCGAGATACGATTGTAGTTAATTTCTATGAATGGCGAAGATTTTATACTCTTCCGTTTTTCCTTTTAAGAGAACATCATCCATAAGGATTGCTTTATATCTTGGGGCTAACTTAAATTTATCGACCAATTCTTCGGATATCAATAGTGATTCGTTAAAGTCATTGCATTGTTCTTGAATACGGGATGTTGTGTTGATCACGTCGCCATGATATGCCAATTCCTTTTTGACAGTGCCTACTTCAGCGATAATTATTTTACCTGCATGAATTCCTGCTTTAAACTCTGGCAGCACTCCATAGCGTTTGAGGTAATATTTTTTGTGGCGTTTGAGGTTCCTTTCAAAATCGAAGAATAGGTTGATGCTATGAACTGGGTTCATTCCTTTTTTGAGGTTCCAACTTAAAACAGCTTCATCCCCTACGTACTGATAGATATCTGCATTGTGCTTTTTGACGACTCTGTTGAGATAAAAAAAGCAGTCCTGAATAAGGTTACTGTATTTAATATTGCCTAAATTTTCGGCAATGGTAGTCGACGATTTTAAATCCAAAAACATAAAGATACGTTCCACTTCGCGGGGCTTTCTGTAGCGTCCTAATATCATATTAAGAATAACACCCTTGCCAAACTTACCGTCAGCCAACCTGATAAAGGAAAAAATCAACGAACATATGATGAAATATACTGTTACCAGCCAAAATATCCTATTGGTAATCCACCAACCACGCTGATTAGGAAAATCCACACCAATGTAATCCTCTGCCAGATATGCTATGAATGTCAACGAAAAAATAAGGAACAACAGATAAATGATGGATTTTAAAAGGAGTATGAATCCTAGATGTAAGGCTTTGGAGAGGAATTTTTCAAACAAAAACTCGATGATGGTATATACGATGGCAACCATTACACCAAGAATAACTCCAAACATCGTATATTCCACTACAGAAATGGCTTTGCTCAACTGCACGGAGTTCACTTGTTCTTGATGCCTCCCATAATATCTGATGAGAATGAACAAACAGAATGAGAACGACCAAAAGAGTGTGGAAGCGAATAAAAGTTTAAAAAACTGTTTTAAGAAGTATTTCAAATTGATTTGGATTAAATTATGATGGCCTTTTTAAGTTTAAATGTATGAAATAATTTGAATGTTTGCATTAGGGATGGACGTGGAAATCCTTTTTTGTCTTTACAAAAAAGATTGAAACATACAGCCCGGCCACAACTTTCTGTGTGGAATGCCCAAAATGAACATAAGCATCAGGTTTTTTGATTTTTCTTTTTGGCCGCTGGAAATAGCACGTTGTTCAAAATCAAACGATAACCAGGTGAGGTTGGGTGAAGCTCAAGTTCTGTTTTTGGATCGCCAACTTTATGGGTGTAATCTTCGGGATCGTGGCCGCCATAAAAGGTAAAAAATCCTTTTCCCTTAATTCCGTGAATGTATTTTGCTTCGCCATTGCTTCGATTCTCGCCTAAAACCAAAACGTTTGATTTGATTTCTTCCCTGGTGAATGACGTTGTTTGTCCCATAAAACCTTTGACAAGAGCAGTATGGTTTTGACATAGCATCGTCGGAACCGGATCCCATTTAGCGGAAAAATCCATAAGGGTAAAATAGTCAAGCGTCTGAA
Source organism: Aquaticitalea sp. (assembly GCA_041751535.1). Taxonomy (GTDB): domain Bacteria; phylum Bacteroidota; class Bacteroidia; order Flavobacteriales; family Flavobacteriaceae; genus JBPOFM01. Next base: position 13,476 of record JBGSXJ010000292.1, on the reverse strand, counting down.
CAATTTGCCGCTTGTTGGTCATATCTATCGATGAAAATTCATAAACATTTGGGCTTCTCTCCAGGGTGAAGTCCTTAAAAGCAAAGGTTTTGGCGTAATCAATGTCATTTTGATAATTCGGATCACTTGCGTCGCCGTCAAACATAGGTTCACAAATGTCTACACCTTCTGCCGCAAGGGCAATGTCAAAGCTATCGGTGGCACTGCACATGGCGAACATGAATCCGCCGCCAATAACATAATCCCTGATTTTTAAGGCGACCGCCAATTTTTCTTCCGAGACTTTGTTGTAGCCCAACTTTGTTGCCAAGGCTTCTGCGGCTTTTTTTTCTTCGATATACCAAGCTGCCGCTTTGTATCGCTGGTAAAATTTACCATATTGACCAGTGAAATCTTCATGGTGCAAGTGCAGCCAATCGTATAACAACAAGGCGTCGCTCAAGACTTCTTCGTCATAAATAACCTCATATGGTATTTCGGCATAAGAGAGCACCATGGTTACCGCATCGTCCCATGGCAAGTTTCCCTTTGGCGAATACACGGCTATTTTTGGAGCTTTTTCTAAAATGACCGCTTCCATATTTTGGGAAGGACTGGCAATAAGATCGAGGATTTCCTCGGTTTTTGAATCTGATAAAACTTCATAGGATACGCCCCTTATTTGACATTCGCGTCGGATGGCTTCGGTATCTGGCAATAAAAACGAGCCACCTCTATAATTGAGGAGCCAATTGACCTTGAGCTGTTTTTCTAACGTCCAATAGGTAACTCCATACGCTTTTAAATGGTTTTTTTGACCTTCGGCATCCATGGGGATTAGGATATAGGATGCAAATGCTTGAGAGCAAATACTCAAAAAAATGACCATTAATAATAACTTCTTCATAAACGAAAGATACTTAAAAAAATAGGTATCGTAAATTCTTTTAAGGAAAGATTAATAAATGCCGCTATTTCAATTTGAATGGAGTTCCTGAAAGCAAACTGGCTATCACTTGCGTATTTGGAAACTGTTCAAGGATAATTTTAATGAATACCGTAATGGGAATAGCCATTATCATCCCCGGAATTCCCCAAAGATATCCCCAAAACATGAGCATCACCAATACAGCAATGATATTGATGGAGAAAGACCTTCCCATAAAAACCGGTTCTAAAATAGCCCCAAACACAATTTGAACCATGGTTATGGATAGAATAAAAAAGAACAAGGTTCCCATAAAATGTATTTCTACAAAGGCAAAAATGGCGAGTGTTATTACCGAAATAAAAGAGCCGATCATCTGAACAAAATTTATAATAAAAGCAAACAACCCCCAAAAAATGGGAAAACTCACTTCAAAAAAGACACATGCCATTCCAATACCGATACCTGTACCCAAACTCACCAAAAACTTGACCTTAATGAATTTGATCAAATCATTTTCAATTTTAAGAAACGTTTTTACCGATGTGTGCTTTTGTTTCAATATAGTCACATTCAACAGTCTTTGTACGTTTATAGATTCGGCAAGCCACAATACCGTGAAAAATGCCGTGGTCAAAGACATACTTAAAAACCTACCCATATGACCAACTACCTTTCCCAAACTATCTTTTCCCAGAAATTGAGATCTTATACTTTCTTCTGTCCCAAATGATGTTCCTAAAAATTCTTCAAGCGTATGTTTTAAACTGCGCAACTTCTCTTCAGCTTCTGCAAAAAAGGTGCTGTCGGCAGACATGATTTGTTTACTGGAGAGATGAATGAGTTCTGCTGTGATTGCAATACCCGACAAAATAAGAAAAATCACGATCGCAATACTCACTACTTTGGGCACGGACCGTTTGCCCAGCCATCGCATCAACGGTAAAAACAATAAGGCAATAAACATGGAAGATACCAACGGTATGAAGATGAACGATAAGATCTTAAGTAAATAAAATATGACCGGAATCACCAGAACCAACAATAAGATATTGGTTGTACGTTGTTTATCCATGAGACAGTGATTTTGATTCTAATTGTCTGCAAAGATAAATTAAAAAATAAAGTAGAAAGTAACTATTCTTCAATTGTACCCGATTTTTAAATAGCCAATCAGTATAGGCAGTTCCCAATAGTGATTGGTGAATTTATGTTCTTAAAATTTGAATACTAAACCATTAAAAAGGAACATCATTATCCTCATCATCGTTTTGATCAGGAGCATCGAAAGCATCGCTTGGTGATGGATAATTGCTCGATTTGAAAGTGTCATCGTTGGCTGCAGCATTCATCTTACTGTGGAATTCACCAAATGGCGTATCAAAATCGTCCAAATTATCAAACTTACCAAGGTTGCCAATAAACTTCAAACGAATATTCTCCAAGCCACCATTTCTATGCTTGGCTACAATAAATTCGGCCTGCCCTTCGGTAGGTGTGTGCTCATCGTCATCCCATTCGTCGATTTTGTAATATTCGGGACGGTAGATAAAAGACACAATATCTGCGTCCTGCTCAATAGCTCCAGATTCACGCAAATCAGACAGCAAAGGTCGCTTGCTTCCACCTCGAGTTTCTACAGCACGAGACAATTGTGACAGTGCAATCACAGGTATGCTCAATTCCTTTGCCAATGCCTTTAGGTTACGCGATATGGTCGATATTTCCTGTTCACGATTGCCACCGCCTTTTTGGCTTCCGCCAGCGGTCATCAATTGCAAATAATCGATTACCAACAACTTAATGCCATATTGTGATGACAAACGACGTGCTTTGGCACGAAGGTCAAAAATGGAGAGTGATGGTGTATCATCAATAAACAACGGAGCTTTCTCTAATGCCTTGACCTTTACATTGAGTTGCTCCCATTCATGCTTTTCCAGTTTACCTGTTCGCAGTTTTTCTGAAGACAAGCCTGTTTCGCTGGATATCAAACGGGTAATTAATTGTACCGATGACATTTCCAATGAGAAAAATGCTACGGGAATATTTTGGTTAACGGCAATATTCCGTGCCATCGACAGGGTCAATGCTGTTTTACCCATACCAGGACGAGCAGCTACAATAATCAAGTCGCTTTCCTGCCAACCAGAGGTCAATCGGTCGAGTTTGGTAAATCCTGATGGGATACCACTCAACCCTTCTTTGTTGGAAATATCTTGAATTTTCTTTTTGGCTTGAATGACCAAACTTTGGGCCGTTTCCGTCGATTTTTTGATATTGCCTTGGGTAACTTCGTAAAGTTTGGCTTCGGCAGTGTCCAACAAATCAAAAACATCCCTGGTTTCATCATAGGCCTCCTCGATAATTTCACTCGAAATTTTGATCAAACTACGTTGGATGAATTTTTGAAGAATGATACGCGCATGAAATTCAATATGAGCCGAGGAAGACACTCTTTGAGTCAAGGAAATGAGATAAAAATCACCTCCAGCCAAATCGAGTTTAGAATCTTTTTTCAGCTGACTCGAAACGGTTAATAAGTCAACAGGTTCACTGTTTTCAAACAATTTAAAAATGGCTTCAAAAATGTGTTTGTGCGCATCTTTGTAAAAAGCATCGGCACTCAAAATGTCAATGACCTCATCAACACCTTTTTTATCGATCATCATAGCCCCAAGCACAACCTCTTCTAAATCAAGTGCTTGCGGTGGTATTTTTCCTTTTTCTAAACTAATAAGGGTGCTTTTGTCAATTTTATAGCCTTGGGTTGGGTTGGGTTGTTTCATAAAAGCGAAAGTAAATAAATTGTTAAGACATACAACATCTTATTGTGTTTCAATCTCCACATGTCGTCAACAATTTAACTGTTGATAACTAATAAATATTGTTAATAGCGATAAAAAAACTGAAGCGGTGGGCTTCAGTTTTAATCTATAGTTATAAAAATAAGTTCTAACCTTTAAAGACACCCATTTTGGCATATTTTTCCATACGCTTTTTAACCATTTCTTTTGGTGATAAGTTTATAATCTCGGCATGAGATTTAACAATGGCATCTCGAACCGCCTTAAAGGTTTCTTCTCTATTCACATGTGCACCACCAAGCGGCTCCTTGATGATGTCGTCTACCAAATGAAGTTTTTTCATATCGGGAGCCGTTAATTTTAAGGCTTCTGCAGCTTGTTCTTTATACTCCCAACTTCTCCATAAAATTGAGGAACAAGATTCAGGAGAAATAACGGAATACCAGGTATTTTCGAGCATCAGAACCTTATCTCCTACTCCGATTCCAAGTGCGCCACCTGAAGCACCTTCACCAATGATAACACAAATTATCGGAACCTTGAGGCGTGTCATTTCCAGAATATTGCGCGCTATGGCTTCACCCTGGCCTCGTTCTTCAGCTTCCAATCCTGGGTAAGCGCCAGGTGTATCGATTAAAGTAACTACAGGAATTCCAAATTTTTCGGCAGATTTCATTAAGCGCAATGCTTTACGATATCCTTCCGGGTTGGACATTCCGAAGTTTCTGTATTGTCTTGTCTTTGTATTGTATCCCTTTTGTTGGCCGATGAACATATAACTTTGGTTACCAATCTTTCCCAAGCCACCAATCATGGCTTTGTCATCCTTGACATTTCTATCGCCATGAAGCTCTAAAAATGAGTCGCCGCAAATGGCTCTAATATGATCTAACGTATATGGTCTATTTGGATGACGTGATAATTGCACACGCTGCCATGCAGTAAGGTTTTTGTAGATTTCTTTTTTGGTGGCGATCAGCTTCTTTTCAATTTGCTTACAGGTTTCTGTAACATCCACATCGCTCTCCTCGCCAATAACCTGACATTTTTCAAGTTGTTCCTGTAATTCTTTGATGGGAAGCTCAAACTCTAAATATTCCATAGAAATTTAAGTTTAATAATTTAGTTAGTCTACAAAGATAAAAATTTAATCCGCTTTTGTGGTGATGGCGCTTTTCTTTTTATTGAATTTAGAACTTTTCAGAATACCATCCATTAATACCGTGAGCAGCACCAAAATAGCACCATAATAAAATTGCGGACTCATGGTTTCTGTCGCTGGAAACAATATCAATGCGAGTGTAATTCCATAAACCGGTTCTAAATTGTAAGAGAGAATTACGGTGTATGGGCTTATGTACTTCATCACTTTTACAGCGCCGATAAAAGCGTATGCAGTGCATACTGATGCCAATATCGATAAGAATATCCAATCGGATGATGACAAGGTGAAAAATTCGGTAGAAAATCCGCCATTAAAAATTAGAATGAACAGCGTAATGAATGCAACACCACTTATAAATTCGTAAAACGAAATCACCGTTGCACCATGCTTTTCTATAAACTTACCGTTAAGCACTGCGAACAAGGTCGAAAACAAAGCAGAGGACACACCGAGAAGGATACCATAGATATACTTGATTTCGCTTTGAGTGATAAGAAAAACGCCAACAATGACGATCGCACCAAAAAGTATTTCATACCAAATGACCCGTCTTTTGTAAATGAGGGGTTCTATAAAGGAGGCGAAAAATGCACCTGTAGAAAACATTGCCAAAGTAATGGATATATTAGATTGCTTAATCGCTTCAAAAAAAGTAATCCAATGCAAGGCAATAATAATTCCAGCCACAAAAAATCGAATCATGGAGCGTAAATCCACTTTAAGGTTTAAGCGAATTAATTTGATGTAGATAAACATCATAATACCGGCGATCAACATTCGGTACCATACCAAAGGAATAGATCCAATGGAAATAAGTTCGCCTAAAATAGCAGTAAAGCCTGCAATGAAAACTAAAAAATGAAGGTGTAGATGGTTCTTTAGTTTAACGTTTTGCATTGTACAACATATAAATGGCCAATATACCAAAAACGACGTTTGGAAACCATACTGCAACTATCGGAGGAAAATCAGATTGTTCTGCCATGACTCCGAATACCTTATCAAAAAACACATAGACCATGGCGATACTGATTCCAATGGCAAGATTGACTCCCATACCTCCCCGTCTTTTGATCGAAGACACCGCAACAGCTATTATAGTAAGGATAAAAACAGAGACGGGTAAACTCCATTTCTTGAATTTCACGACTTCATAGCGTCCAATATTAGAAGAACCTCTGTCCTTCTCCTTTTTAATAAAATTGTTTAAATCGTTATAAGACAGCGTTTCTGCGATGTATTCCACAGGTGTTAAATCTTCCAAGTCAAAGGAAAAAAGTGTGTCCTTTCTCCGAGTGGTTTCCACAACTTCATCATGATCGCCTATAGTTCGTTTTACGTAGTTAAATAAACGATAGGTGCTATCTTCTTCTGAATAGGAAATGGAATTGGCAAAGATTTTATATTTGAGCTTATTGCCTTCAAAGTGCTCATAGGTGAAATTATTTCCTAATTTCTGTTTGGTGTCAAAATTACTGACATATATATAATCATTGTCATTGATCTGTCTAAAAATATCCCGACTTTGGAGTTCGGCACTGCTTTTTTTCAAATTTTTGTAAATAAATTGATTGTAGCCACGGCTTGCCATTGGTGCTAAATATAAGCCCAGAAACAAAGCAAACATCGATACGACTGTTGCACCTATCATATAAGGCCGCATAAATCTAAAATAAGATACACCTGAACTCAAAAATGCGACGATTTCGGTTTGGTTGGCCAATTTGGAAGTGAACCAAATCACCGAAAGAAATAAAAACAATGGAAACAAAAGATTGGCAAAATAAATCGTGAAATTCAAGTAATACATGGCCACCTCACCAAAAGGAACTTCATTTTCAAGAATTTTTCCAATTTTCTCGGCCAGATTCACTGTAATTCCAATAGGAATAAACAGCAGTAACATCATTAAAAATGTCAACAAATAACGTTTGAGTATGTACCAGTCGAGTATTTTCATTTTTCTACAAACGCTTATCCATTTGTTTCACCATTTGATCCTTCCAAAGTCTAAAATCTCCTGCTAATATATGTTTTCTAGCCTCTCTAACCAACCATAGATAAAATCCAAGATTATGAATGGTGGCTATTTGTGCTCCCAACCGCTCATTCACTGTGAACAAATGCCGCAAATATGCTTTGGAATAGTCGGTATCTACATAGGTCATACCCATTTCGTCAACGGGAGAAAAATCGGCTTCCCATTTTTTATTTTTAATGTTGATGCTGCCGTGCGCCGTAAACAGCATACCATTTCTGGCATTACGGGTAGGCATCACACAGTCGAACATATCAATCCCTAACGCGATATTCTCGAGAATATTGATAGGTGTCCCAACGCCCATCAAATAGCGAGGTTTATCTTCGGGTAAAATAGCCGTAACGACTTCGGTCATCGCATACATTTCTTCTGCTGGTTCCCCTACAGACAATCCCCCAATGGCATTGCCTTCCGCTCCTGCGTTGGCAATATATTCAGCAGATTGTTGACGCAAATCTTTATAGGTACTGCCTTGTACTATTGGAAAAAATGTCTGACTGTAACCATATTTGAAAGGTAATTTTTCCAGATGATTGATACATCTGTCCAACCAGCGATGTGTCATGTGCATACTACGCTGGGCGTATCGATAATCACAAGGATATGGTGTACACTCGTCAAAAGCCATAATGATGTCCGCTCCGATAGTGCGCTGGATTTCCATCACATTTTCTGGTGTAAACACATGGTAACTTCCATCAATATGTGATTTAAATTTGACACCTTCTTCCTTTATTTTTCGATTGGCAGATAAAGAGTAGACTTGATACCCTCCAGAATCGGTTAAAATATTGCGATCCCAATTCATAAACTTGTGCAAACCTCCAGCCTGCTCCAATATTTCGGTCTGTGGACGCAAATATAAGTGGTAGGTATTACCAAGGATAATATCCGGATTGATATCATTTTTCAACTCGCGCTGGTGCACACCCTTAACGGAACCAACAGTGCCTACAGGCATAAAAATTGGTGTTTCAATGATACCGTGATCGGTGGTGATGCTTCCTGCTCTGGCTTGGCTTTGGGAATCTTTTGCTAATAACTCGAATTTCATGGGCGCAAACCTACGTCTTTTTTTTATTTTAATCTTTCAACCACCTTACCATAGAGGTTCTCGACAGATACCATAGAGGTTCTCGACAGACTCGAATTCATTCATTGCATAGGCGTCGCAAAGATAAATAACTAACAATTCAACATCCTTAATAAAAACCAAAATTGTTAGCAAAACAGTAAGTTTCGTTAATAAGTGCATAAAGCCGTCTTTTGTTTAGGGCTTTTAAAACTTTAATTTTGCAACTGTAAAATCTAACAGCTATAGCATGTCAAACACAAAACAATTAGAAGATTTAGTTATTCAGGTCAGACGCGATATTTTGCGAATGGTTCACAAGGTAAATTCAGGGCATCCTGGCGGATCATTGGGCTGTACAGAATTTTTTGTCGCCCTGTATAATGGGATTATGGACCGAAAAGAAACCTTCGAAATGGATGGCATTGGGGAAGATATTTTCTTTTTAAGCAATGGTCATATTTCACCTGTTTTTTATAGCGTGCTAGCTAGGGCAGGCTATTTTTCAGTTGAAGAATTGAGCACCTTCCGATTGATCGATTCACGTCTACAGGGACACCCCACAACACATGAAGGACTGCCTGGTATCCGCGTGGCATCTGGCTCGCTTGGCCAAGGCATGTCGGTGGCACTGGGTGCTGCACAAGCAAAAAAATTGAATAAGGACACACATTTGGTGTATAGTTTACATGGCGACGGAGAATTGCAGGAAGGTCAAAATTGGGAAGCCATTATGTATGCTGCTGCCAACAATGTAGATAATATAATCTCAACTATTGATGTAAATGGTCAGCAAATTGATGGTCCAACCGACGTTGTATTGCCAATGGGAAGTCTAAAAGCAAAATTTGAGGCTTTTGGATGGACCGTTGTTGAAATTACTCAAGGCAATAATTTGGAAGAAGTCATAAAAGGTATGGCAGTCGCAAAATCCAAAACCGGGAAAGGAAAACCAGTTTGTGTACTGCTAAAAACCATTATGGGCAATGGTGTCGATTTTATGATGCACACCCATGCGTGGCACGGAAAAGCACCTAACGATGAGCAACTGGAAGTAGGATTGGCTCAAAACGCTGAAACTTTAGGAGATTATTAAAAGCCCCTCCTAACCTCCCCAAAAGGGAGGAATCGCCAGATAACCAATAATAAATGATAACTATAATTTTAAAATAATACCTAAAAAAAGTCCCTCCTTTGGAGGGAATAGGGAGGCTTATGAAAACATATACAAATACAGGTAACAAAGATACACGCTCGGGATTTGGAGCAGGTTTGACCGAATTGGGGAAGACAAACGAGAATGTCGTGGCACTCTGTGCGGACTTGATAGGATCGTTAAAAATGGACGATTTCAAAAAAAATCATCCAGAGCGTTTTTTTCAGGTTGGAATTGCAGAGGCCAACATGATCGGAATGGCTGCAGGATTGACCATTGGCGGAAAAATTCCTTTTACTGGGACTTTCGCTAATTTCTCAACCGGTCGCGTGTATGACCAAATTCGTCAGAGTGTGGCTTATTCAGATAAAAACGTGAAAATTTGTGCTTCACATGCAGGGCTCACACTTGGTGAAGATGGTGCGACACATCAAATATTGGAAGACATTGGGTTGATGAAAATGCTGCCAGGAATGACAGTTATCAATACGTGCGATTATAATCAAACAAAAGCTGCAACAATCGCCATTGCTGATCATCATGGTCCGGTTTACTTGCGTTTTGGAAGACCCTCTGTTCCTAATTTTACACCAGAAGACCAAACCTTCGAAATCGGAAAAGCACTTCATCTAACTGAAGGAAGTGATGTCACTATAGTTGCAACGGGTCATTTAGTATGGGAAGCTTTGGAAGCTGCAAAAGCATTGAACGATCAGGGAATTTCAGCAGAAGTGATCGATATACATACCATTAAGCCTTTGGATGAACAAGCTATTTTGACTTCCATTAAAAAGACAGGTTGTATCGTCACGGCCGAAGAACATAATTATTTAGGTGGTTTAGGAGAGAGTGTTGCAAGAGTGTTGGCGCAACATCAACCAACGCCTCAAGAATTTGTCGCCACACAAGATACCTTTGGTGAATCGGGCACTCCTGCACAGTTGATGAATAAGTATGGGTTGAATAGTGAAGCCATAGTAAAAGCTGCAAAAAAAGTGGTCACAAGAAAATAATGTTCGTTTGGCAGCGTTTTTGATTGTACAAGTCAAATTCTTAAAAACGAATCTTATGAAAAAAATAGTGATTACAGCCTTCCTCGTTTGTATAGGAAGCATGGCTTTAAAAGCTCAAAACGGAAGCGGCTTCGGTATTAAAGGTGGCCTAAACTACAATGGTAATGGCGACTATTTTGAATCGATTGGAGCCACAGCTGAAAATCCAGACCGAAATGTCGGGTATCATTTAGGTGTTTTTGGTAAAATTGGTGATAAACTCTATTTCAAGCCAGAATTGGTTTACTCCCGAACTAAAAGCAGTTATGACAATGATGACTTTATCATGAAAAAATTTGATGCTCCCCTCCTTGTTGGAGTAAAAGTTCTGGGTCCTATTAGTGTATTTGGTGGTCCTTCGTTGCAATATATTGTGGATACCGAATTTGATGGCATAACCATCGATGATGTCAATGATGATTTTTCGGTAGGACTCAATTTTGGAATTGGCCTTAATTTCAATAAATTTGGAATTGACTTAAGGTATGAACGCGGATTTAACAATAATGAAGCAACCTTCATCAACAATAATATTGGATCTGGTGTTTTCAGTAGGATTGACACACGACCAGAGCAATTGATCGTGAGTCTCTCTATAATTTTATAATCACACTTGTAGACAAAAGAAAAGCCGCATAAAGCGGCTTTTTTTGTAGGATATCATTATAGTTTTAATTTTGATTAGATTCTGTTGAAGTTGGGTCCAAATAATTTGGTATACCATTTCCATTGCTATCATCATTCGTTGGATCTCCATCGTTATCTAGGTCTTCAAATCTCGTGCCTACGCCATCACCATCATCATCTGGGTCTAAAAAATTAGGAATACCATCATTATCGGTGTCATTATTGAATAAATTGCCGTCGCCGTCTAAATCTTCCAAATAGGAAGGCACCAAATCATTGTCATGATCGTTGATTTCGGTTTGATACAATTCAAATTTAAAGATTAAATTGGAATATAAAGTGACCCCTATAGGTGGAGATCCAAAATAGGCCAAGCCTGAAGGCAAAAACATCATGCCTAAACCGTAATTATTAAAGCTGAACGTACCATCACCATTATCCATAAAATCTTCTGCAGCGTTAAATTCTGGCATTACCAAACGCCAGCCTTGAATAAGGTTTAACAAATCAAAATTTATTGGATTGGCTGTACTATCAAAAACAACATCATTTTGAAGCATTCCGGAATAATTCACGCGTACGTCGTCACAAAAATGAGGAGCGTCACCACCACCTTGATTCAATTTTAAAATGTAATAATCATATTCAACATCCATGAAAGTGGTCGTTCTCATTTCTACAACATCCATCAATAAAGTATTTAAATTGCCGTCTTCATCTTCTGGTGATTCCGAAATGATAATATCAGAAACATGATAATTTCCTGGCATAGCAAAGGCTGATGAATTGTAATAATGTGTCTGTAAATATCCTATCAAGGAATCTCCATCGATCACTTGCTGCTCGGTTCTATCGGCTGGTACAAAAACAAAACCACTATCGTCATCCGATCTACAGGATGAAAACAATGCAAATGCCGAAAGCATGCAAAGAGTAAATTTTCTAAAGTTCATTATTGCTTATTTTTGCCGTGCAAGATACAATAATATAATATTTTTGTACTATAAGATTAACGTAGTTTTTATAATTTTAATATGCGAATTGATAAGTTTCTTTGGTGTGTACGTTATTACAAAACCCGCAATATTGCTACCGAAGCTTGCAAAAAAGGTCATGTGAAGGTCAACGGCCAAGTTGTGAAACCAAGCAGGGATGTGTTTGCAACCGACAAAATTATGCTACGTAAGGATCAAATTAATTACGAATTCACTGTTAACGATATCCCTCCAAGTCGGGTCGGTGCAAAATTAGTGGACATCTACAGAACCGACACCACACCAAAAGAAGCTTTTGATGCCCAGGAATTGCTCAAATATTCCAAAGATTATTATCGCAAAAAAGGTGTTGGCAGGCCTACCAAAAAAGATCGTAGGGACATTGACGATTTTAATGAGGATAAAGAAGCAGATTAAAAAAACTCTTTTTTATCTTTGAACAAATACACAACGGCATGACTGCAACAAAACAAATCATCTTAAATCACGACGAGATCAATCATAAAATCAAGCGTATCGCCTATCAAATTTATGAAAGTAATGTGGATGAAAAAGAGGTGATCCTCGCAGGAATTGACACTAATGGGTACCGACTTGCGAAAAAACTGAAATCGATTTTAGATAAAATCTCTGATATTCAATCAACGCTTTGCAAAGTATCAATCGACAAAAAACAACCGTTGAACGAGGTGACAACGTCCCTAAAAAAGGAGGACTACACCAATAAATCGATCGTATTGATTGATGATGTTCTTAATTCAGGAAGCACACTTATCTATGGTGTAAAGCATTTTTTGAATGTGCCTTTAAAACAATTTAAAACTGCCGTCTTGGTCAACCGAGATCATAAAAAATTTCCTGTGAGTGCCGATTTTAAAGGTATCTCCTTATCAACCTCCTTAAATGAGCATGTAGAAGTGGTTTTGGAAGGAACAGAGTTTGAAGCTTTTTTAAAATAGCTCCATCACGATCGCCTCAACAATGTCGTTGACCGATTTTTTATCCACCGACAAAGTGATTTCAGCCTGACTATAGTATATAGAGCGCTCAAATAGGTGCTTGCCTATAAATTCTACGAGTTCTTCATCAGTGTTAAGGTGCGAAATCAGTGGTCGGTCCTTTTTTTCCTTTCGCAATCGTTCTGTCAATTGTGGAATCGAAGCTTTTAAATAAATACTTTTGACGTTTGCAGCTGAAGCAATTAACTGCATATTAGTTCCATAACACGGAGTACCTCCACCGAGGGATACAATTAAATCATCCTTACTCAGCACATCTTTAAGATAGTGACTTTCAATCTTTCTGAAATAAATTTCACCTTTGGCACGAAACAATTCAGAAATGGTAAGTGCTTCTTTTTTCTCAATGTAAGCATCCAAATCCAAGTAATCCATATGAAGTGTTTCTGAAAGCTTTTGACCTATCGTTGATTTCCCAGAGCCCATATAACCAATTAAAATAATAATCATTTCAACGCTATAATTTGATTTTAAAACCCTTAAGGATTTAATTGCTAAAAAAAACAAATTTATATTAAAAAAGCATTGCATTATAAATTAATCGTTTTTATATTTGCACCCTCGTAAAATGAAAGACTCGGTAGCTCAGTTGGTAGAGCACAACACTTTTAATGTTGGGGTCCTGGGTTCGAGCC
>JBGSXJ010000291.1:0-1612 GCA_041751535.1 Aquaticitalea sp. | reverse complement strand
ATTGATCGGTGATGATGAGCATGGCTGGACTGCCGAGAACACAGTGTTTAATTTTGAAGGTGGCTGTTATGCGAAAGTCATTAATCTTACTGAAGACAATGAACCTGATATTTATAATGCCATCAAAAAAGGAGCAATTCTCGAAAATGTCATTATGGACAGCGATGGCGAAGTAGATTATGAAGACATTTCCATCACACAAAACACACGTGTGAGTTATCCTATTGACCACATCAATAATATCCAAGTACCATCTATCGGAACAAACCCGAAAAATATATTCTTTTTAACGGCCGATGCGTTTGGGGTTTTACCTCCAATTTCAAAGTTGACACCTGGTCAAGCAGCCTATCATTTTATTTCAGGTTATACGGCCAAAGTTGCAGGTACAGAAGCCGGAATTGATGAACCAACACCTAATTTTTCAGCCTGTTTTGGAGCGCCATTTATGCCGTTACATCCTACCAAATACGCCGAAATGTTAAGCGCCAAGATGAAAGAAACCGGAGTGAACGTTTGGTTGATCAATACCGGATGGACTGGAGGTTCTTATGGTGTTGGTAGCAGAATAAAGCTCAAATATACAAGAGCGATGATCACTGCTGCATTGAATGGGGATTTGGACGAGGTGAATCCACAAACATACAGAACGCATTCTGTGTTTGGATTGTTGCAACCAAGATCTTGCCCTGGCGTACCGACGGATGTCTTGAGTTCTAGACAAACTTGGAACAATGACGAAGCGTATTACAAAACCGCTTATAAATTGTCGGAATCCTTTAGGGAGAATTTTAGAAAATATGAATCGTATGCCAACGAAGAGATCTTGGCTGGCGCACCCAACTTGAAAAAATAGTTATTTATATATAAAATGAGAAAAGCGCGATTTGTTGAAAATCGCGCTTTTTTTATTGAAGTGATTTAAACTTTTTACGTTTAAGCGAAAATTAGCTATTTTTGGCTCATTTGAAAGTTTTTTTTAATTGCATAGCCGAGCTACGGGACTAAAAAAAGATGAAAAAGGAGCGAAAAAGAGCAATTTTTTAGCAAACGGAAAAAGTTTAAATCACTTCATCGTTTATAAAGGACATGTTACTTTCCTTTGTTCATTTTTTCAATATACTTTTCCAAAGCCATGGTCATTGATGGTGTGTTTGCTGTAGGTGCAGGAATATCGCAACGCAATCCATGGTCTTCAACAGCTTTACAGGTCGTACTTCCAAAGGCGGCAATACGCGTGTTATTTTGTTTGAAATCCGGAAAATTGTGGAATAACGAGTCAATTCCTGAAGGGCTGAAAAATACCAATATATCGTAGTACACATCTGCCAAATCAGATAGGTCGCTGATCACAGTTTTATAGAAAACGGCCTCTTTCCACTTTACATTTAAGGCATTAAGGGTTTCCGGGACTTCGTCATTCAATTTGTCTGTTGTAGGAAGTAAAAAGCTTTCGTCTTTATATTTTTTAATTAAAGGGGACAAGTCTTCAAAATTTCGCTTTCCAACATAAATTTTACGCTTTCTATACACCACATATTTCTGAAGATAGAATGCAACAGCTTCCGATTGACAAAAATATTTCATCGTATCCGGTACTTTAAATCGCATT
>JBGSXJ010000290.1:0-4104 GCA_041751535.1 Aquaticitalea sp. | reverse complement strand
GAAAGAGAATCCACGATTAATTGCACTGCTTTTTCATCAACAGAAACATTTTTTCCGACCGGTACTTTTGCGGCTTTGGTGTAATCATCGAACGTATGTAATGGAGTTTCTCCCAATGTTAAAATACGTTCGGCAATTTCATCAACCTTTAAATTGGCGTCTGTGTACAATTCTTCAAATTTTGGATGCAGATCAAAAAAGCGCTTTCCTTGAATGTTCCAGTGAATGCCTCTTAAATTTTGGTAGTAAATCTGAAAATTTGCCAATAAATTATTTAAATCTTTTGCTAATTCCTTTGTTTTTTTGGTATCTAAACCGATACTATTAAGTGTCATATGTTTGTTTTTTATATTACTTCGAATTTACGACATAATTAACAGCAATTGTAATAGTTTTTATCGATAGTTTTTATAATTTTATAGTTTAAATGAATAACCATGACAATTACGCAATTACATTATGTGCTCGCAATCGCCGAACATAAAAATTTCACTAAAGCTGCCGAAAAGTGTTTTGTAACCCAGCCAACTTTGAGTACACAAATTCAAAAATTGGAAGAAGAACTTGATATACTCATTTTTGACCGCAGTAAAAAGCCTATTGAATTAACATCCATTGGGCGTAAGATTGTTCATCAAGCCAGAAATATCGTTAATGAATCAGACCGGATCCAGGATATTGTCGATCAGCAAAAAGGATTTATAGGTGGGGAATTCAGATTGGGAATCATTCCAACCGTGATGCCAACACTCTTACCAATGTTCCTGAAAGCATTCATAAAAAAATATCCCAAAGTAAAGCTAAAAATTGAAGAACTTACAACCGGGGAAATCATGCAGCGTATACACGAAGGACATCTCGATGCTGGCATTGCTGCAACACCTCTGGAAAATGATAACATTAAGGAGCGGCCACTTTATTATGAACCGTTTGTCGGTTATATTACTAGCGAGCACCGATTATCATCTAAAAAGAAATTGGACGTCAGCGATTTGGAAATTGATGACATGCTATTGCTCGAAGATGGGCATTGTTTTAGGGATGGCGTTATTAACTTGTGCAAGGTTTTTAAAGATCAGACTGATGAAAAATTCCAACTGGAAAGTGGCAGCATTGAGACTTTGATTAAACTGTCCAATGAAGGATTGGGGATGACGCTACTGCCCTATTTGCACACCATGGATATACACGAAAACTTAAAACCTAATTTACATTATTTCAACGATCCGTCACCGGCGCGAGAAGTGAGTTTAATTTACCACAAAAGCGAGCTTAAAATGCAGATTGTTGACGCCTTGCATACCGTTATTTCAGGAATAATCCGTGGTGCCATTGCGTTCTCAAATGTTCAAATCATCAGTCCATTACCTAAATAAAAAAAGCGATCATAAGATCGCTTTTTTGTTATCGTTTTAGATAGATTAAACATTGATTTAAATCCGGGTTCTGTTGAATCAGCGATCTGATAAAAATCTCAAGCTCTTCAATTTCGTAAGGCAATAAGCGTTGAATTGCTTTTTGCACTTCTCTGCAGAACAAAGTAACATCAAAACTCACTTTTTTCAGTACTGTCTTGGTGTACTCAAACATTGCTCTAGCCATTTTTAATTTAGGTTTAGGGTTAGAAAGAGTAAATTTGAATTATAGGCGGTATATTTTTAATTTGAATCGAATGTAATAAAAAAAATTCGATTTTCAGTCAATTAAGTAAAATTTAACAGAGAATTCCAGCCATTAAATTGGAGGCTTCAATCCCTAAAATATGCCTTAATTTTTCTGTTAGTTAAAATCGATTATCACCGTCCAAAATATTCCCCAATCCACCTAGGATACTACCTTCTCCTTTATCTTTTCCTCCACCTTGTGGTGCGCTTGCCAGCACGCGTCCAGCCAATCTACTAAATGGCAACGACTGAATATAGACCGTTCCGGGACCTTGTAATTTTGCATAAAACATACCTTCACCTCCAAAAATCGTGTTTTTAATTCCCCCAATAAATTCGACATCATAATTGATATCTTGAGTGAAACCAACCAAGCACCCTGTATCAACCCTTAAAATTTCACCAGATTGCAGAATTTTTTTTGCCATCGTTCCACCTGCGTGTACAAATGCCATACCGTCACCTTCCAGTTTTTGCATTATAAAACCTTCACCACCGAACAATCCTCGTCCCAGTTTTTTGGAAAACTCAATTCCAACGCTTACACCTTTGGCAGCGCATAAAAAAGCATCTTTCTGGCAAATGAATTTACCCCTAAACTCGGTCAAATCAATCGCAATTATTTTTCCTGGATAAGGAGACGCAAACGAGACATTTCGCTTACCTGAAACCGTGTTATAAAATGCAGTCATAAAAAGGTTTTCACCTGTGAGGATACGTTTACCTGCACCAAGGATGCTTCCCAGAAAACCTTTGTTTTTTTCGGAGCCGTCGCCAAATATGGTTTCCATTTTAACGCCATCGTCCATCATCATAAAACTTCCGGCTTCGGCAATGACGCCTTCCTGCGGGTCTAATTCAATTTCTACGTATTGCATTTCTTCACCGTAGATTCTGTAATCGATTTCGTGTGCTGTCATGGTCTTATTATTTTAAGATGAGTTCTAAATGTGTTTATAAAGTTACTTATTTGTTACAAAAAAATTTGAAATTTTTTATCGTAGGACAAATTGTTTAAATTTAATTTTTGTAACAAAACAAGAGGACAGTCGTCCTATTTATAACTAATCAAATTCCTATATTTTGGATACAATTTTAACCATCAATCATCTCACCAAAAAATTTGGAACCCTCACAGCCGTTAAAGATTTGAGCTTTACAATTAACAAAGGCAATGTCTATGGTATTTTAGGACCCAATGGAAGCGGAAAATCCACAACCCTCGGCATCGTTTTGAATGTTGTAAACAAAACATCGGGCGACTTCAGCTGGTTTGACGGCCATACAACCACTCATGACGCTCTAAAAAAAGTGGGCGCCATCATTGAGCGACCAAATTTTTATCCGTACATGAGTGCCTATCAAAATTTGAAATTGGTTTGCAAGATTAAAAACGTTGATTTCTCAAAAATCGATGAAAAATTGGAAATCGTTGGCCTTACTGAACGAAAAGACAGTAGATTTAGCACCTACTCACTTGGAATGAAACAACGTTTGGCAATTGCTTCTGCGCTTTTGAATGATCCAGAAATACTGATTCTAGACGAACCGACAAATGGTTTGGATCCGCAAGGAATTCACCAAATCCGTTCGTTGATTAAGCAGATTGCTAGTACCGGAACCACTATTTTATTAGCGTCTCACCTACTTGATGAAGTGGAGAAAGTATGCTCACATGTGGTCGTTCTTCGTAAAGGGGAAAAATTGTATTCGGGTCGCGTCGATGAAATGATTAGCAGTCATGGCTTTTTTGAGTTGAAAACTGACAAACAAGATCAATTGGTGAAATTACTTGAATCTGATCCAAATTTTTCGAATCTCAAAGTTGAAGGTGAATTGATCACGGCATTTTTGAACGATCCTATGGATGCATCGACGTTCAATACGTATCTTTTTGAAAACGGAATTAGTCTTTCGCATTTGGTAAAACGTAAAGCCAGCCTTGAAGAACAATTTTTGCAACTAACGGATAATAACTAATTCAACCAAAACAAAACCAATGTTACGACTCATCAATCTAGAATTACAAAAACTGTTATTGAGCAAAGTAAACAAAGTACTGATTTTTATATCATTTATTTTACCATTTACGGTTCTCATTCTATCATCAATTAAAATCAATTTTTTCGGGTTTTTTACTTTGGAATTGGGTGAACTGGGAATTTTTAATTTCCCAATCATTTGGCATATCACGACATTTTTTGCTTCCTATTTCAAACTCTTTTTTGCCATTGTGGTCGTCAGTATGATTGGCAATGAATACAGCAACAAAACCATCAAGCAAAACCTCATTGATGGATTGAGCAAAAAGGAATTTATTCTATCCAAATTCTACACTATTGTGTTCTTTTCATTGGTATCTACAATTTTGATGACTGTAGCCTCCTTTTTAATAGGTTTATATTATTCCAGTTATACAGAAGCGTCGATCATTATTAGG
>JBGSXJ010000289.1:0-11764 GCA_041751535.1 Aquaticitalea sp. | reverse complement strand
GATGAGTTTGATCAGGTGTTTATTGAATTGTTAAGCGATAGCTGGAACATCAGGGCTGGAGATATCGATTTGGTGAATGACAATAGTTATTTTGCCCGCTTCAGTAAGCGTGTTCAAGGGCTTTTGGTCAATGTGAATCTGAATAAGGAGGAATCCAAAACCAACCTTTTTATGGCTGGCGCATTGGTAAGAGGTCAGTTTACCACAAGTCAATTTTTTGCTCAAGAAGGCAATCAAGGGCCATACAAATTAAGAGGGCCCAACAACGAACTGTTTGTACTGATTGTATCTGGCAGCGAAACTGTATACGTCAACGGATTGCCTTTAAGACGTGGTGAAAATGAAGATTATATCATCGATTATAACGCTGGTGAAATCATTTTTAATTCCACGTTTCCTATTACCTCCGAAATGCGAATTACGGTTGACTATCAGTTTAGCGAACGCAATTTTTCCCGATTTACGGTTTTTGGCGGGAGCACTTACCAAACCGAAAAGCTGAAATTGGGAGTTTCCGTATATTCTGAAGTCGATTCCAAAAATCAGCCTTTACAACAGAATCTTTCTCCTGACCAGGTTGCAATTTTGGCAGATGCAGGCGACAATCAATCGTTAATGGTTGCGCCTTCTGGAGTTCCTGAAGCGTATAGCGAAAATCGAATCTTATACAAAAAAGAATTGATTGACGGCGTGGAAGTCTTTGTATATTCCAATAATGCAGAAGATGCATTGTTCAGTGTCAATTTTCGCTCGGTTGGCAACAATCAAGGCGATTACGTGCTTATCAACAGCAATGCCATCAACAATATTTATGAATATGTCGCCCCAATTTCAGGTGTTCCTCAAGGCAATTTTGCACCCATCGTGCAACTGATTGCTCCAACTAAATTGCAAGTAGCTGTAGTCAATGGTATTTACAAACCCACAGAGCGCACCGATATTTATTTTGAAGCTGCCGGAAGCAAAAGCGATTTAAACCTGTTTTCTGATTTGGATGATGGCAATAATGATGGATTTGCAGGAAAACTTCGTGTTAGACAAAACATAGTAAAAACAGATAGCCTTTGGAATCTTTCGGCAATTGTCGATGCCGATATCATTCAAAAAAACTTCAAAACCATTCAGCGACTTTATTACGCTGAATTTAATCGCGACTGGAATTTGGACACCCCGCTCGGCAATCAAAATTTATTGACGGCTGGCCTTGAACTCGTTCATCCAACTAATGGTTTTGCGTCCTACAGATTCGAACACCTTAACTTTTCCGAGAACTTCAATGGAAACAGGCACAGTGCCCTTGCAAATTTGAGGTTTGATAGGTGGCAATTATTTACAAATACAAGTGTTTTGAATAGTGAAAGTGACGTATCTGGTTCCACTTTTTTTAGAACGTTCAACAGGATAACTTACAGTCTCAATAAGCAATGGATTGGCACCAAACTGGCGGCCGAAGACAACGAACAGCGTGCAACATTTAGTGATAGTTTAACCCCTTTAAGCCAACGGTTCAAATCCATGGAAGTATTTTATGGTGTTGGCGATAGTACCAGAGTATTTGCTGAAGTTGGCTATAAACACCGTATCAACGACAGTTTGAGATTCAATAACATCGAAAGGGTAAATACCTCAAATACTTATTATATCAAATCAAAAATAATTCAAAACACTAAAACTGATTTGGGGGTATTTATCAATTATCGAAATTTAAAATATGAAGATGATGCCATTGAGAACGAGCAATCTTTTAATTCACGTTTGAATTTTAATCAGCAATTGTTTGATCAAATTGTGCAATGGAATACGATTTTTGAAACCAATTCTGGAAGTTTGCCTCAACAGGATTTTACTTATGTACAAGTCGATCCTGGGCAAGGTGCCTATACCTGGATTGATTATAATGGGAATGGCATTCAGGAATTAAATGAATTTGAGGTCGCTCAATTTCAAGATCAGGGTGAATATTTAAGAGTCCTTTTGCCCAACCAGATATTTGTAAAAACACATCAAAATCGTTTAAGTCAAACCTTAACGATCAACCCTCAACAATGGTCTGTTAGTGAAAGTAACTCTAGAAAATTCTTGTCGCATTTTTATAATCAAACCTCCTATTTGGTCGATCGAAAAATAAGAAAGGAAAGCAGTGCCTTTGATTTGAATCCTTTTGCTGATGGTGCCGATAACCAATTGGCACTTAATAAAAGCATCCGAAATGTCCTGTTTTTTAATCGCGGTAAACAGCGTTATACCACCTCATACACCTTTCTTACAAACACTAGCAGAACTTTATTGTCCATAGGGTTTCAGGAAAGTAAGCTCAAAAGTCATCAGCTCAATTTTAACCATAAATTTGCCAAAAGTTGGCTTATTAATTTAAAATCTAGTTTGGATAAGAATGAAAGTTTGAGCGAAAATTTTACCAACCGAAATTTCATTATTGATGAATCGCGATTACAGCCCAAATTATCCTATCTGTTCAATGAGAATGCACGTTTTGATGTATTTTATCAATACACTTTAAAGGACAATACTATTGGAAATATGGAAAGCCTATTACAGAATAACTACGGTGTTTCTTTCACCTACAACAATGCCCAGAAGATTGGATTGATTGGTGAGATTAACTTTTTTGACAACAGTTATGAAGGCAATGCCAATACACCAGTCTCTTATCAAATGCTCGAAGGCTTGCAACCAGGAAAAAACTTCACATGGAGTTTGTTGGCCCAAAAGAAATTAACCACTTATTTGGACTTGAATCTAAACTATTTAGGACGAAAAACAGAAACCTCAAGGACCATTCACACGGGAACAGTGCAGTTGAAGGCTTATTTTTAGCAAATAAGTTTTTTCTGACGCAACCATTTTACTATTATTGCATCTTTAAATGGATTGCAAAACTCTAAAATCACCAACGATGAAAAAAATATTGTTTTTATGTGTGTTTCTTATAACGATTACTTCATTTTCCCAAAATGATTCCATCCCCAAGAAAAATGAAATCTCAAGCAACCTTTTGGATTTGGTTGTTGCAGGTTCGCTTAATTTGAACTATGAACGTTTGTTTGAAAAGAATCAATCCTTATTAATTGGTGCTACTTTCTTTGATACTTATGGATACTATGATGCTGGTTACTTAAAAAGCAGCAATGCAATAAGCTTAAAAGTGGCTTATTTAATTTATTTTTCAAAGGAAAAAGATCACGCAGGATTTTTCTTTTATCCAAATGTAAAATTTAGGACAGGTGAAGTGGTAGTAGATGAATATAGCTATTATGATTTTGTTAATGACATGTATCTTGAAGAAGAATTTAAATATGATGTTGGTGGCATTTCTGCAGGATTCGGAATTGGCCATAAATGGATGTTCAACAATAAATTCACCTTGTCTTTAAATGGTGAAATTTTTAGAAATTTAGGTAATTTTGACAATGAATATTTAGAAAATATCGAACTGCGTTTTGGGGTTAATTTCGGCTACAGATTTTAATAATGCCAAGAGTTTTGTCATCTAAATAACATTTCTTACCATATAGATTTTATCTTTGTGTTGGTTTTGGGCAATACTTGCTCATACAATAGTCATTTATGAAAGATCATCACGATGGGCATCAGCATAATGGCATTTTCGGGCAACGCACCGAACTCTACTTCTCAATACTTTGTGGCGTTTTTATGGTAACTGGTTTCCTATTGGAACGATTTGGAAATCAGCACAATTGGATGCATCTTTCAAGTTATGTTATATCTTATATTTTTGGAGGCTATTATGCCACGTTAGAAGCGTTTGACAAAATCAAAAAAGGGGAGTTCGAAATCGATTTTCTAATGATAGTTGCTGCCATTGGTGCGGCATATATAGGAAGTTGGGTAGAAGGAGCGCTGTTGCTGTTTTTGTTTAGCTTGGGTCATGCTCTCGAGAATTTCGCAATGAACAAAGCAAAAAAGTCTATTGAAGCTTTGGGAAACCTGTCACCAAAAACTGCCTTGGTCAAACGAAATGGTATCGTGGAAGAGGTGGGTGTGGAAGACCTTAAAATAAATGACATCATCGTCATTAAACCCAATTCCAAAATAGCAGCTGATGGTGTTATAATAAATGGCCAGAGCGCCATCAATCAAGCGCCAATTACTGGTGAAAGCATGCCTGTAGACAAAACTGCAATTGCTAATGTTGACCGTCTCCCTAAATTTGACGAAATTGAAAAGGATCATGTGGTCTTTACAGGAACAATTAATGGAGATGGAAGCATAGAAGTTTTGGTATTGAAGCTCAATGAAGATTCAACCGTTGCAAGACTTATTGCCATGGTGAGTGAAGTCGAAACACATAAATCACCAACGCAACGCCTGACTAAAAAATTTGAGAAATGGTACGTTCCAATTGTTATAATTGTAGTGATATTGTTGTGTTTTGCCTACGTTATTATAGATGAACCCTTTGCCGAAAGTCTTTATAGGGCCATAACAGTGTTGGTTGCCGCAAGCCCTTGTGCTTTAGCAATATCTACCCCTAGTGCTGTTTTGAGTGGAATTGCACGAGCCGCCCAAAAAGGTGTTTTGATCAAAGGCGGTAAAGCATTGGAAGATTTAGGCACGATTACTACGATTGCTTTTGATAAGACAGGCACATTGACAGAAGGAAAACCTAAACTTACCAACATCATTCCATTTCATGATTATGATCTTCAGGAGTTATTGCGTATTGTTCTGGAAGTGGAGAGTTTGAGCAACCACCCTTTGGCAAGAGCCATAGCTAAAGATATTAAAATACAATATAAATTAAACTATTTGAATGCTGCATCCAATGTGAGTGCGATTCAAGGGAAAGGAATTAGTGCCATTTATAAAGAAAGCAAAGTTTTTATTGGCAATCTGAAGTTGATGGAAGATGAAGGTATAATGGTCGAAAGTGCTGCGATATCTCAAATGGAAACATTGTTGCAAAATGGTCACACCGTCATGTTGGTTGCCTTTCAGAAGGAAGTCATCGGTCTGATTAGTGTCATGGATGTTCCCAGATCAACAGCTATTGAGACGCTTAAAGCTTTAAAGTTGTTAGGGATCAAACGCATGATTATGCTTACGGGTGATCATCAAAATGTTGGAGATGCCATTGCCAAACAAATAGGACTTACAGAAGCCAAAGGTAATTTACTCCCAGAAGATAAAGTTGATGCCATAAAAAATCTGATGCATCGCGATGGTAAAATTGCAATGATCGGTGATGGCGTAAATGATGCACCAGCAATGGCTTTTAGTACCGTAAGTGTAGCGATGGGAGCCGCAGGAAGTGACGTTGCACTCGAAACAGCTGATGTGGCACTCATGTCTGATAAAATAGAAATGCTTCCATTTGTGATCGGCTTAAGTCGTGAGTCCAAGCGCATCATTAAACAAAATATTTGGATCAGCCTTGGGGTGGTGGCTTTATTGGTTCCCGCAACAATTTTGGGATTCACAAATATTGGACTTGCCGTAATTTTTCATGAAGGCTCTACGCTGGTGGTGGTATTGAATGCCTTACGTCTATTGGGATTTAAAGCAAAGGTTAATTGATAAGGAGAATCACTTATTTCTGTTTCACCCATTCAGAATAGTATATTAAACAAACATACCCAAATTTTTAGATTGGGTTCGTTTGTATTTTATTTATCAAATATTACATCTTCATCAACCAAGTCTTAACATCCACTTCCTGTTTGATGATATCGCGCAGATCTTCAATCTTTACGCGCTTTTGTTCCATGGTGTCCCTTTGACGGATGGTCACCGTTTGGTTTTCTAAAGTTTCATGATCTACGGTAATACAAAATGGCGTTCCATTGGCATCTTGGCGTCTGTAACGTCTTCCCACAGCATCTTTTTCGTCATAATCCACATTAAAGTCCCATTTGAGCTCTTCTACAATTTGACGTGCAATTTCAGGTAGACCGTCTTTTTTCACCAAGGGTAAAATTGCCGCTTTAATCGGCGCTAAAACTGCAGGTAACTTTAAAACGGTACGGGTGGTATCGTTATCCAAGGTTTCCTCAACCAAAGAATTTGAAAATACAGCCAAAAACATGCGATCCAATCCAATTGACGTCTCCAAAACATAAGGCACATAACTTTCATTTGTTTCGTGGTCGAAGTATTGTAATTTTTTGCCGGAAAATATCTCGTGTTGCTTTAAATCAAAATCAGTTCTGGAATGAATTCCTTCTAATTCCTTAAAACCAAACGGAAATTTGAATTCGATATCTGTTGCCGCATCTGCGTAATGTGCCAATTTTTCATGATCATGAAAACGATAATTATCCGCTCCCAATCCTAATGACATATGCCATTTCATTCGTGTAGCTTTCCAATGTTCAAACCATTCTTTTTGAGTTCCTGGTTTAATGAAAAACTGCATTTCCATTTGTTCAAACTCACGCATTCGAAATATAAATTGTCTAGCAACAATCTCATTTCTAAATGCCTTTCCTGTTTGAGCAATTCCAAATGGAATCTTCAAACGCCCTGTTTTTTGAACGTTTAAAAAATTGACAAAAATTCCTTGAGCGGTTTCTGGCCGAAGGTATAAATCCATTGAGTTTTCGGCAGAAGCTCCAATTTTAGTCCCAAACATCAGGTTAAACTGCTTTACCTCTGTCCAATTTCGGCTGCCTGTCAATGGATCGGCTATTTCCAGTTCTTCAATAAGTGCTTTCACATCGGCTAAATCTTCTTTTTCAAGGGATTTTGCCATTCGCGACAGTGTGGTGTTTATTTTTTCTTGATAATCAACAACTCTTTGGTTGGTGGCCAAAAATTGTGCTTTGTCAAAGGCATCACCAAATCGTTTTGAAGCTTTGTCAACTTCCTTATCGATTTTCGCTTCAATCTTTAGGCAATAATCTTCAATCAACACATCGGCTCTGTAGCGTTTTTTGGAATCTTTATTATCAATCAAAGGGTCATTGAACGCATCTACGTGGCCAGAAGCCTTCCAAGTAGTGGGATGCATAAAAATCGCAGCATCAATACCAACAATGTTGTCGTGCATCTGCACCATGGCTTTCCACCAATAGTCGCGTATATTTTTCTTTAATTCTGCGCCATTTTGTGCATAATCATATACAGCACTCAAACCATCATATATTTCACTGCTCTGAAACACATAACCATATTCCTTGGCGTGTGAGATTACTTTTTTGAATTGATCTTCATTATTTACCATGGTGCAAAAGTAAAAAACCGTCCCAATTAATGGAACGGTTTTTACAAATATATTTAGAGTTTAATCCAGTATGATTTTGGTGCTGCCTAATTGCTTGTCTTTATGAAAGACCGAAATAAAATATGTGCCTTTTGTTAAGGGCTTATCACCAGGGTCAGCAGTAATATTGGTGCAGATATCTAAAACTTGGTTGTTGTAATTTACTATAGTCTTGGTACTGTAAATCAATAAAGAATTACCAAATTCGACCGATCCTCTATTTGCAATAACGTTATTTTTTGGATTTACGATTTGAATGTACAACTCTTTTTCGCCTTTTTCGGCCAAGGCATTTTCTGCCAGTGTAAAACACACTTCTATGGTTTCTGCCTTGTGAGCTTTTTTGGTTACTGAAAGTGTGCCATTCAAATTGCGATAGGATTGTGCCTTAAACGAATTGGCTGTTATTAAAGATCCTTTCTCAATGATTTTGTTTAACGATTGATTTTTCTTGAGAAGGGAAGAGTAGGCGTCTTTTTCAATTTTCAATAGGTTATGTGCCAAAAGGTTCTCCCTTTCTAGTTCTTTTTTTACATCATTTATGGAATCAAAGATTTCCAAAAGTTCATTGTTTTTGTTTTTAAAATCATTGAGCTGGGATTTAAATCGCGTGATCACAGAAATGTCAGATTTTAAGAGTCGAAGAGAGTCTAAAGCACTTTGGGTAGTGAGTTTTGATTGGTTGACTATTGACGCCATGTAGTCATTGGTACTCGCAATATCATCATAGCGTTCAATCAATTGCGACAATTCAATTTCTACCAATTTTTTCTCTTGTTCTAAAGATTGTTCATGCAATTGAATCGATTCATAATTTAAAAAACTATAAGTCGCCAAAACTGACATTGTAACTATTAAAGAACCTATAATCAGTCTGTAGTTAAATACTTGAGGGTTAACTATCATTTGTAATTCTTGAGGGAGGTTAGAATTAATTTAATTAATACTTGCGAAAATATATATTATGTTTGTGTTCTCATGTTTTTATCGATAAAATGATAATAAATTTGTTAAACTTGTTATTTCCTAAAGTTTGTTTGGCCTGTGAAGGTCATTTAAGCGATAATGAAATATATGTTTGCACGTTTTGCCGTAACGATTTGCCTGTAACCAATTTTCATTCAGGCACTGACAACGCGGTAGAAAAAAGATTGTATGGTAGAGTGAATTATAAACATGCAACAAGTTTACTTTGGTTCAACAAAAAAGGGATTGTACAACATTTGCTACACAATCTCAAATATAAGGGACATGAAGATGTTGGTATGTTTCTAGGAAAATGGCTTGGTGAAGAATTATCACAAATAGATTTATACAAAGACATTGATGTCGTTGTCCCAGTGCCTTTGCACAAATCAAAATTAAGAAAAAGAGGCTATAACCAAGTGGATAAATTCGGTAAGGAAATTGCCTTGGCTTTAAATATTGAATTCAATGATTCGGTGTTGGTAAAAACAAAAGCAACCACTACTCAAGTTTTTAAGGACAGATTGAAACGAATCCTGACGCACGAAGCCGATTTCTCTATTGCAGACTTCCACACTTTGAAAGGCAAACACATCCTTCTGGTCGATGACATTATTACCACAGGAGCAACACTTGAAGCCTGTGCCAATGAATTGATCACCATTGAGGGTGTAACTATTAGTGTGGCAACCATGGCAATTGCAGAATGATTTTCGCGTTAGTATCCTAAATATATTGTTACTTTGCTTAAAATTTGAGAATACACATGCGTCAAAATTTTTTTAAAATAGCTTTCC
Source organism: Aquaticitalea sp. (assembly GCA_041751535.1). Taxonomy (GTDB): domain Bacteria; phylum Bacteroidota; class Bacteroidia; order Flavobacteriales; family Flavobacteriaceae; genus JBPOFM01. The sequence goes on along the minus strand of JBGSXJ010000289.1, from coordinate 2,761 downwards.
TGACTTTTGTGGGCGCCTTAATTATTTCATGTGCCAACAGAGGCACACCTAGTGGCGGAGAGATGGATATAGTGCCTCCAAAAATTATAAGATCTACCCCCGAAAATTTTACTACCAACTTTACGGCAAAGGAAATCCGTATTTATTTTGATGAATATATCAAAATCAAAAACATACAAAAGCAACTCATTATTTCACCTCCTATGGATCCCGAGCCAGACATCACACCAATGGGTTCCGCAAGTAAATACATAAAGATTGTTATCAATGATACCCTAGATGCCAACACAACCTATGCCTTCAATTTTGGGCAAAGTATTGTGGACAATAACGAAGAAAACCCGTATCCCTATTATAAATACGTGTTTTCAACAGGAAGTTATATCGATTCCCTTTCGGTGAAAGGAACCATTATGGATGCCGAAAAACGTAAGCCAGATACCTTTGTGTCTGTGATGTTATATGAAGTCGATTCTACTTTTAATGACTCTATTATTTACAATAAAAAACCAAAATATGTCACCAATACGCTCGATAGCTTAACCACCTTTAGCATCGAAAATATTAAAGCAGGGAAGTATATGTTAGTGGCTTTAAAAGATGAAAATAGAAATTTTACATTCCAACAAAAAACGGACAAAATCGGATTTTACGACAGAATCATCTCTGTGCCAACAGATTCTAGTTATAATATAAAGCTTTTTAAGGAAGTTCCCGATTTTAAGGTGGAACGGCCAAGACAGGTCGCTGGCCAAAAAATCGCGTTTGGTTACCAAGGTGATCCAAAAGACATGACAATTGAAATGCTCGAGAACAAACCTGAAGATTTTGAAGAGCGCATCACTAAAGATAAAGCGACAGACACTTTATATTATTGGTACAAACCAAAATTGGAGTTGGATTCCACACTTTTTGTGGTTCGCAACAAAATGTTTGTTGATACATTGAAGCACCGTTTTAGGGAGATGGGAAAAGATTCATTGATCGTTCGTTCTGTGCAGTCGGGAGGTGGTAATTTTGATGATGATTTTACGGTTGAAGGTACTGTACCTTTCACTAAAATTGATGAAGCCAAGATTAAAATCATGGACAAGGATTCTGTTGACATTCCGTTTAAGACAAAAATGGATACCTTAAAAAACACGTATTCATTTCAATTTGAAAAGAAGGAGTCCAATGCTTATAATATCAAGGTACTACCAGAGGCTTTTACTGACTTTTTTGGAAATGTCAATGACACGCTTAACTTTACTGTGAGAACTAAACCATTTTCAGACTATTCCAACGTGAGAATAATTTTAAAGAATGCAAAATACCCTTTAATAGTTCAGCTTACGGATGATAAAGGCAATATGAAGTATGAGAAATTTGCTTCTGAACCAAAAATATTTGATTTCCGATATATAAATCCTGGTGAATACTATCTAAAAGTAATTTATGACTCCAATGGGAACGGTTCATGGGATTCTGGTAATTATCTAAAAAAAATTCAACCTGAACGCATCAGTTATGATGATAAAGTAATTGAGGCGCGAGCCAATTGGGATCCAATTGTGGACTTTACTTTATTAGATTAAAACGATCCTGATCCTCTAAAAAATTGAGTTTCGACCTGTAGCTTTCCAATTCATTTTTGCTTAACGTTACGATCTCCACGGCTTCTTTATCAATAGGAATGCTGTCCAATTTATTGCCCAATACGTCATAAGCGGCCGAATGTCCCGAATATTCATGATTGGTTCCGTCAGTGCCAATTCTGTTGACACCAATGCAATAGCTCATGTTTTCAATAGCTCTTGCTTTTAACAAGGCATCCCAAGCAGATACTCGTGGTTTTGGCCAATTGGCGACATATACGAGTACCTCGTAATCATCTACATTTCTAGACCACACTGGAAAACGCAAATCGTAGCAAATCAATGGGCATATCTTCCAGCCTTTGTAGCTAACAATCAGTTTTTTGGTTCCTGCGGTATAAACTTTGTTTTCCCCTGCCAATGTAAAGGTATGCCGCTTATCGTAAGTTTCAATAACGCCATCAGGATGCACAAATAATAGACGATTATAATAATTATCCTTTTCTTTTATGACCAGGCTTCCAGTGATGGCAATTTGTTTTTTTGTTGCAATGTCCGTCATCCATTTAACTGTGTCACCTTCCATGGTTTCGGCAACGGATGAAGCATTCATGGTAAAGCCAGAAGTAAACATTTCTGGCAGTACAACGATATCAACAGGTTCGATAATTGCGTCAATTTTCTTTAAAAATTGTGCCCTATTCTGTTGGGGATCTTCCCAGACCAATTTGGACTGAATTAGTGCAATATGTAAGTCAGAATTCTTCAAATGATGATTAGTTTAATTTCTTTTTAGCTTGCTCCACATTTTTTCGGTATTTTTCCAATCGATCCAACCATTGTTGTTCAGCAACTGGAGATAGCTTACCTTTTCTTTTTAGTTTTTCGTATTTGGATTGATTTTGCTGTAATTTTTTGGAAGCTCTCTGAAAATTATCTTGTGCTTTTTGTTTTGCCTTCAATTCCTTTTCCGCTTTTTTTTGCCCTTTTTCTGCTTTTTTTAATTTTTTTTCTGCTTGTTCTTGATTTTTACGTGCTTCATTGGCAGCTTTTACCGCCATCATACGTTGCTCTAAAGCAGATTTAATTTGTTTTTGTTTTTCTAAAGTTAAAGTTTGGGTAACATCCTTGCCATTTTGAAAAATCGCATCTCCTTTCACTTCGTACTTAACGCCTTCATGATC
>JBGSXJ010000288.1:0-6757 GCA_041751535.1 Aquaticitalea sp. | reverse complement strand
CATTGCTTATTTTCAATTTGGCCTCGATCATCTTTTTCGCTTATCTATTTTTGGTTTTCCTTTGGTTTCCATAGGTTTTGGCTTTATGGTTTTAAGTGCCATTATGCCCAATAGTTTTTTATACAACTGGAAATCTGCCATATTGACCAAAATTGCGGAACTTTCGTATGGAATTTATTTAATTCACATGGCGGTTATTCTATCAACCCGGTCATTATTGTTTGATTATGGCATTGCAAAAGACAGTAACTTGGTGTTTATCCTATCTATTGTTTTTTGCTTTTTAATCGCTTTAGTATTGCATTACAGTATAGAAAAACCATTTATGAAAATGCGAAGAAGATTTTTGAAATAATTTTTTAATTAATTATAGCTCCCGAAGTTAAAAATAAAAATCACCGCAAATGAATAATCAACCTAATTTCCATGGAAAGAAAATGATACGTGGCTATATAAAACTGGCAAGACACTTGGTCTATAGATTCGCCCCCACCTCCATCTTTTATTTCACAGGATTGATGGATGACATATGCAACGAAAACCATTAAAAACTCAAAGCCAATGAAAAATTTAAAAGGAATATTAAAAAAAAGCAATTTGTTCTTAACAGAGAATACCGTGTTGAGATACCTGAATTTTTCAGCGCTTTATGTTGCACAAGGCATTCCTGAAGGCATCACTTTTTTCGCCATTCCGGCCTGGATGGCCATGAATGGAAAAACACCTATGGAAATTGGCAGTTTTGTCGCAGTTATTGGAATTCCTTGGAGTTTTAAAATTCTCATTGCACCGTTGATGGATCGCTATACGATTTTATCGATGGGCAGGAAAAGACCATGGGTGATTCTTGGACAGTTGGGTTTGATTGTAAGCTTTATTAGCATTGCTTTTGTGAATGATCCGCTCAATAATTTAACCGGATTGATGCTCTGCGGATTTATGATTAGTTTTTTTGGAGCCTTTCAAGATGTCGCCACAGATGGTATGGCAATCGATGTGGTGCCACTTAATGAACAAGCTAGGGCTAACGGCATTATGTGGGGATCTAAAACCATAGGGACCGCATTGTCTTTAATTCTTGGTACGTCTTTAATCAACATTGTTGGATTTTCTACAGCCATTGCTTCCTTGTCCATTGCCGTCGCATTAATTATGCTGGTCCCAATCTGTTTTAGGGAGAGACCAGGTGAAAAAATCATGCCTTGGACAAAAGGCGAAGTGAATAGTGCATCAAGAACCGCCCAACTGGACAATTGGAAACAAATTATTAAAAGTCTATTAAAAGTAGTTATACTGCCTTCAACCATTATCATGGGAATTGGAGTTTTTATTATTGGAATCATGTTCGGTTTAATGGATACATCGCTTCCAATTTTCACCATTCAGGAATTAGGATGGACAAATACCTCCTATTCCGAAGTATATTCTACAAGTACTATCATTGGCGGATTTCTCGGGCTATTTATATGTGGCGCCTTGGTTGATTTTTTTGGCAAAAGACGAATGTTATCTATTTACCTTATTTTTTTAGTTGTCACCATAACAACCTTCGCTTTTTTACCTACAGTTTGGAGTAAAAATTTGATTATTTATATTTTCATATTGGCATATTATACAGGTTATACATTCTTGAGTATCGCCATGTTTGCCGTTTGCATGCAACTGTGCTGGAGGACAGTTGCAGCAACACAATTCACCTTGTTTATGGCACTTTCCAATATGGGAAGAGCTTGGGGATCAGGACTTATAGGGCCGTTAAAAGAAAATCTTAATTGGGATCAAATCTTCTTATGGATTGCCATTTTGCCTCTATTAATGCTAATTTTTATTCAATTTATAAATTTTAAAAAACACAAGAAGAACATTGATCGATATATAATAGAACATGAAGAGGCAGAATTCATTAAAGCCTCTTTTATTAAATAGTAACGAAAATACCAAGTCAAAAAACTCATCATAATCAGAACAATTGTTATAAGAATATTCAGTAAACAAATACTTTAAATCATGAATAAATCAATCATAATCATGTCATTAATCCTCACTTCGTGCCAATCCAATAATAACAGCATGAGTAACAAACAAAAAGAATTAACCGATTTCGGGTTGAACTATACCAAAGCATGGAACAGTCAAAAGCCTGAACAGGTTGCTGAATTTTTCTCACAAGACGGATCATTAATTGTAAATAATGGTGCACCAAACAAAGGAAGAGAGCAAATTACAGCCTTTGCAAAAGGATTTATGGATGCTTTTCCGGATATGAAGCTCACCATGGACAGTTTAAAGTTCAATGCCAATGACACCGAATATCATTGGAGTTTTATTGGGACCAATACCGGTCGGAATGGCACAGGAAACAAAGTAAATTTTAGTGGTTTAGAACGCTGGACTTTTGATGGGAACGGTCTTATCAAACAATCCATTGGAAGCTTTGATGAAGAGCATTACAACCAACAAGTAAACAAAAATTATTAGGAAATTAAAAACATGTCAAACTTTTCAATAATTTAACAGTCGCTAACCTTATGACTACCAGTAACATGAAAACATTTATTTTCTTATGCATTTCTTTGACATGTTCCTTTACGATTTTTTCCCAAACTCACATTAGGAACGTCACAATTTTAGATGTTGAAAATCAAAAATTGATTCCCAATCAAACGGTAACAATCACCAATGACTTGATTAGTAACATCCAATCTAGCAAAAAAGTAAAAATTCCACAAAATGCCACTATTATAGATGGAACCGGAAAATACCTGATCCCTGGATTGACCGATGCACACATACATTTCTCTCAAAATGGAAGTCTGTACACCCGTCCGGATGCCATTGATTTACAAAAATACATGCCGTATGAAAAGGAAATACAATTGGCAAAAGACGATATGGAGCAAAAACTATTGCGCTACCTCAAGCAAGGCATCACCAATGTCATTGACGTCGGTTCCAATTTTCATTTTTTACAACAACGAAACAATTTTCTATCCAACGATTCCATACCCTCCATTTATATTACTGGACCATTGTTGACCACTTACCAACCCAAAGTCTATGAAAATTTTAGCGAGGATAAGCCTTTTATTCTTACAACTTCAATAGAGGAAGGAATTAAAGGCGTGCAGCAGCAACTCCCCTACAAACCGGATTTTATTAAAATTTGGTACATCGTGGGCGCTGATGGATTGGGAATAGAAGAGAGCGCTCGTAAAAATCTTCCCATCGTGAAAGCTATAATTAACGAAGCCCATAAAAACAATTTAAAAGTCGCAGTGCATGCCACAGAGCGTATTACGGCACAATTGGCAGTAGAAAACGGCGCCGATTTTCTGGTACATTTTATTGATGACGAAATTCTAAAAGATGATTTTGTACAGCTAATGAAAAAGAACAAAACGGTTCTGATTCCTACATTAATCGTTCCTTCAGGTTATAACAATACATTTGGTCAAACCTTAAATTTTAGCGACCACGAACTCAAATATTCCGACCCTTACCAATTGGGTTCGTTAATGGATTTGAAACACCTTCCTGACACCACCCTTATCAATACTTACAGAAATTGGTCATTGGCACAACACGATAAAAACAAAAAAACAGATTCTATCAGTAGCGTCAACATCAAACTATTGGCCGATGCTGGTATCATTTTAGCCACCGGAACCGATGCCGGAAATATAGGCACCATGCATGCTTCTTCGTATTTACCAGAATTATTGGCCATGCAGCAAAGTGGCATGAATATTTGGCAAATTCTTACGGCTTCTACCCTTAATGGTGCTAAAATATTAGATAAGGAAAATGAATTTGGTAGCGTCAGTATCGGTAAAAAAGCCAATTTGGTGTTGTTGGATGCCAACCCAATTGACAATCTTGAAAACGTAACAAAAATCAATCGCGTAATAAACAACGGTGTTGTTTTTAATCCTGATGATATCCTGAAAGATACACCCGAAGATTTGGCACAACGCCAATTGAACGCCTATAATTTAAGAAACATCGATGCTTTTCTGGAACCTTATGCCGATGATGTTGAAATCTATACATTCCCGAATAAATTGGAATCTAAAGGAAAAGAAAACATGAGAAAGAGCTATTTGCCAATGTTTGAAAACACTCCCAATTTGCATTGTGAATTAGTAAATAGGATTGTTCAAGGCAACACGGTGATTGACCAAGAACGCGTGCAGTTTGGAGACCAAATCGTGGAAGCCATTGCCATATATCATGTTGAAAACGGAAAAATAAAACGCGTTTATTTTATGCAATAACATATCTCTCAAAACTAACACCGACATCCTATGAAACTCAATTTTTATCTTCTCACAATTCTTTTGTCCTTTGTATATAGTTGCAATGTAAAAACAGAAACAACAGTCACCGAATCCTACAATCCATCAGACTATTTTGATTATTCTAACAGCGACGACCAAAAAACAGGTGGCATCAAAATGATTCCCATTACCACGCCAAAAGGCACTTTTAATGTATTTACCAAACGTATGGGCAACAATCCAAAAATGAAGGTGCTGTTGCTTCATGGTGGTCCTGGCGGTACGCATGAATTTTTTGAAAATTTTGACGGTTATCTTCCAAATGAGGAAATCGAATATATCTATTATGACCAATTGGATTCCTATTACAGTGACAAGCCCAATGACTCCACACTTTGGACCACCGAACATTTTGTGGAGGAAGTGGATCAAGTCCGAAAAGCTCTAAATCTTGATAAAGACAACTTCTATCTATACGGACAATCTTGGGGTGGAATTTTAGCGATGGAATATGCCTTAAAATATCAGGAAAACCTGAAAGGATTAATTATTTCAAATATGATGGCAAGTATTCCCGAATATGAAAAATATGCCGCCGAAGTTTTAGGACCTCAATTGCCACCAGAAGTTTATAAGGAAATAAAAGATTTGGAAGCCAAGGAAGATTTTGGCAACCCACGATATACCGAATTGGTGACGCAACATTATTACATAAAACATGTCTTGCACATGCCTCTGGACCAATGGCCAGAATTCATCAATCGTGCCTTTGCACATCTTAACCCCAATATTTATATCTATATGCAAGGATATAGCGAGTTTGGTGTTACGGGAGATGCAACCTTAAAGGGTTGGGATATTTCGGGAAGGTTGAATGAACTAATTATTCCTACACTGATGATTGGCGGAACCTACGATACCATGGACCCAAAATATATGGAATGGATGAGTACGCAAGTCCAAAAAGGTAGAAGTATCACTTGTAATTCAGGACACATTTCGCAATATGATGACCCTGAAACTTTTTTTGAAGGCTTAATAAAATTTATAAAAGATGTCGATGATGGCGCATTTTAAATCCCAATAAAAACCAACCAACCAACTAACCAACCAACCAACCAACAATGCTGACTAAATTCGGAGAAAAATCCACAAGTCTATTTGAGAAATACATGCCAGATGCTTTCGTATTCGCAATGCTTCTGACTATCCTTACTGGGTTCATTGCCTTCATCTGGCTACAGGCATCACCAATGGACATCATTAAAGCATGGTATGATGGGTTTTGGTCATTGCTGGAATTTGGGATGCAAATAGTGTTGATTATCATCACAGGTTTCGCCATTGCTCTTTCGCCTTTCGTAAATAAAGGCATTGACAAATTGACCAATTACATCAAAACACCACGACAGGTTTATATTAGTGTCGTCTTGATTGGTACTTTGCTATCACTGATTAGTTTTGGATGGATTGTTATTACCTGTGTCTTGGCAAGGGCATTGGCGCTTCGTATCAAAGGAGTCAATTATCCATTTTTGGTGGCTTGCGTTTATTTTAGTGGCGGAAGCTGGGTTACAGGACTTTCAAGTTCCATTCCTTTGTTGTTGGGCACTGAAAACAATTTTCTAATCGAAGCTGGAATTTTAACCGATATTATTCCAACGTCATATACTTTGGGTTCTGGTTTAAGTTTTGCAATAATGGCACTCTATGTCATATTCGCACCCTTGATGATTATGTTTCTTATTCCGAAAACGAAGAACATCAAACAATTGGAGGATATGCTGGAAGATAAATCTGTTAAGAAGGATGTATCTATAGCGGAAGAAGCTTTAAGTCTGAACTTATCTTATAAATGCGTTTCTGACAGATTGAATAACGGTGGCATACTTCTCATCTGTATTGTATTAATGGGCTTGACCTATATCGTCTATCATTTTTATACCAACGGTTTTCAGTTGAATTTTGGTATTATGATTTTCATATTCTTGATAATAGGAATGGCATTGCACAAAACACCGATGTGTTATGCAATTGCCATGAAACGTTCCAGTAGCAATATTTCTGGAATTCTGTATCAATATCCTTTTTATGCAGGCATTATGGGCATCATGATTTATACGGGTTTGGGTGAGAAATTGGCCGAAGTCATGGCGTCGGTTGCCACTATTGAGACCTATCCATTTTTTGCCTATGTCACTGGTGGCCTTATCAACTTTGCCATACCCTCTGCAGGTGGCGAATTTGCAGTAGTCGGTCCAAGCATCATTAATGCCGTCAAGGATATTGGCGCAGGATTGCCAGCCAACGAGGTCACAGCAATGATAGCGAGAGGCGCTTTATCCATTGCCTATGGTGAAAGCCTTACCAATTTGTTACAACCCTTTTATTTATTGCTTGTATTCCCCATTATGGGAGCAGGCATTAAGATTCAAGCACGAGATGTGATGGGCTATTTAGTCATTCCGTTTATTGTGTTT
>JBGSXJ010000287.1:0-15254 GCA_041751535.1 Aquaticitalea sp. | reverse complement strand
GTTTGGAACAGGGACTCGAATGGCATTTGAAGTCAATTTTCCATCCATAGACGGCAACGCTTTAGTGACTGCGCTCCCGGCTCCAGTTTCTGTAATTACCATATTCAAACCAGCAGCACGACCACGTCTATATTTGTCATGGTAATTATCGACTAAATTTTGGTCGTTGGTATATGCATGAATGGTTTCAATGTGACCAAATTTAACGCCCAAAGTGTCTTCAACCGCCTTTAAAACAGGTGTTATGGCATTGGTTGTACATGAAGCGGCCGAAAATATATGAACTTTGTCAGGATCATAATCTAAATGGTTCACACCATGTACAATGTTTGGAACTCCTTTTCCTGGAGCGGTCAACAATACTTTGTCAACACCTTTGGATGATAAATGTCTGGTGAGAGCTTCTTTGTCCCTAAAAACTCCTGTATTATCAATAACCAAGGCGTCTTTAATTCCGTATGCAGTATAATCTATATCTTCCGGATTGTTAGCTGAAATAATTTTTACCGTAGTACCATTGATAATCAACGCGCTGTTCTTTGAATCGGCTATAACCGTTCCTGAAAAATCTCCATGAACGGAATCGTTGCGTAAAAGGGAAGCTCTTTTTTCTAAAACTGTCTGATCGATTTTGCCACGAGTTACAATGGCTCTTAAGCGCATCTGGCTTCCTTTGCCAGTTTTTGTCATCAATTCCCTAGCAACCAAACGACCTATTCTTCCAAAACCATAGAGTACTACATCTTTGGGCTTGATGGTTTCGTATTTATGGGCACCTTTTAGTTTGTCAGCCACAAAACCGGTGGCATTTGAATATTTTTGGTCTTCTAAATGAAACTCATACGTCAATTTCCCAATATCCAATTTTGCGGGTGGGATATCCAATTGTTTGATGGCTTGTGCAATTTCGACCGAATCAAAAATTGAAATTGGTTTTTGCACAAATTCGCATGCATATTCGTGTAAGTTGAGAATATCGCTGACATTTTTATCAATTAGTTGATTCCTAAATAGTACCAATTCAATTGATTTATCGTACCAAAGATCGCTCACAATTTTAATAAATTCTACCGTTGCGCGTCTTCTGTCCGCTTGAAAAGACAATTCGTTTTCATAAATTCCGTTCAATGCCATAGTGTTGTTTTTTAGTGTCTCGTTTTAAAATTTTTGCAAAAATAGCATATTTCAAACGTTTTCGTAATGTTTTTTGAATAAAAAAAAACCTTCAAAATTTTCTTCTTGAAGGGTTTTAATGTCATAATGGGGTTATTTTATTTAAATATAAAACTTTCCTTTTGACCATTGGTATTTATGACGCTTATCTTACTGATCTGGTCTCCATATGTTTGCTGAAGTTTGGAGATATCATCAACCGAACTGATTTTTTGGTCATTGATTTCTGTAATGACGTAACCTTGATTTATGCCTAGATTTTTATAGAGCGCATAGTTTTCATTTTTTACAACCAGAACGCCATGGTCTATCTTATATTTTTCAAGGGCTTGTTTAGGAATGTTTTTAAGTTGCATGTCTAAATATTCAACGGTCATGATCTCACTTTTTGACAAGGTCACCGGAATGACTTTTTCCTTGTTGTCTCTCGTAATCGTGACATTCACAACATCGTTTGGACGTTTAGTGCTTAAATAACCGCTCAAATCCGAAAATTTAGAAATTTTGATATTGTCAATATTTTTGATGATGTCGCCATTTTTGATGCCTGCTTTTGCGGCACCAGAATTTTCTTCGATATCACTTACATATACGCCATTTAGTTCATTCAATCCATTTTCTACAGCATATTTAGAATTCTTGTTAAGGATATTCACACCCAAAATACCAGTCTGAACATTTCCAAATTCAAGGATATCTTCCACGACTTTTCGAGCAATATTGCTTGGTACAGCAAACGAATAACCAATATAGGAGCCGGTTTGAGATGTAATTGCTGTATTGATTCCTATTAAATCGCCATTAACATTTACTAAAGCACCACCAGAATTACCCGGATTAACGGCAGCGTCTGTTTGTATAAAGGATTGTGCATTGATTCCTGATAAGTCCCGTGATTTTGCACTGATGATACCAGCTGTTACGGTGGATGTCAAATTAAACGGGTTGCCAACAGCAAGGACCCATTCCCCAACTTTGGCCTGGTCAGAATTCCCAAATGTGGCGTACGGCAAATCGTCATCTGCATCAATTTTAAGCAAGGCAATATCTGTTTTTTCATCGTTGCCTATCAATTTGGCAGTATATATTTTATTATCATTTAATGTGATTGAAAGTTCTTTAGCGCCATTGATGACGTGGTTGTTAGTAATTATATAGCCGTCAGGGGAAATAATTACACCACTTCCTGTTCCAATTTGAGTGCGTTCTTGGGTGCGTCCATAAAACAAATCCTGAAGCGTTACTGGACCTCCTCTGTTGACAGTAATGTTTTTCACATGCACTACAGCGTGGATGGCATTCTCAGCGGCAACGGTAAAATCAGGTGCGTTGGCATTGTTGTAAATGAGTCCCGAAGCTGTATTGTTTACTGGTAAGAACGTAGGTTTGGTCTCATTTGAAGCAACAAAAAAATTGGAATCTTTTTCAATTAGTAATTTATAGGTAGATAAGGTCATGATTCCACCTAATACGGAGACGAATAGCAAGGTTAAAATCTTTTTCATATGTTTCTTTGATTAAAGTTAAGGTATTACATAACGACTAAAATTAATTATTTATTGAGCACATATGTTCGGTTTAACGATTTTTAACGTCACTTTTAACGCTCATTTAACAATCAAAAATGCTTTTTATTATTCTTATATTTGCCAACACTTATGACGATCGAATTTTATAAATATCAAGGAACGGGAAATGACTTTGTGATGATTGATAATCGTCTGGAATCATTTGATAAAACTAACACTGCACTTATTGAGCATTTGTGCGATAGACGTTTTGGTATCGGAGCTGATGGGTTGATCTTACTGGAGAATCATCCGACCTCCGATTTTAAAATGGTGTACTATAATGCCGATGGCAACCAAAGCAGTATGTGTGGCAATGGCGGTCGATGTATCACAGCATTTGCCAACTATCTTGGGATCATCAAAAACAAGACAACTTTTGAAGCCATTGATGGAGCGCATCATGCGGTCATTGAAGGAGATGTTATAAAGCTTAAAATGCAAGATGTGAAATCAATTGAACCCTACGAGCATCATTTGTTTTTGAACACAGGGTCTCCACATCATGTGCAAATGGAGTTTGATCTGGAAATCCTAGATGTTAAGACAAAAGGCAGTAGAATAAGATATGGCGCTCCTTATTATAAGGAAGGAAGTAATGTCAATTTTGTCAAAAAGCTTTGTGAGGATGAATTTTTAGTCCGTACTTATGAACGTGGCGTCGAAGATGAAACCTTGTCCTGTGGTACTGGTGTCACAGCCGTAGCTCTTGCAATGAATTATAATGGCGAAACAGAAAAAAACCTGGTTAAACTTCAAACTCGAGGAGGATTATTACAAGTTTCTTTTGAAAAGGAAGGAGAAGGTTATAAAAATATATGGTTGATTGGCCCTGCCGCTCAAGTTTTTAAAGGAAGTATATGATTACTCTTAAAGGAAAACATATCTATTTGCGTGCCTTGGAGCCGGAAGACCTTGAGTTTATCTATAACATAGAAAATGATGAAACTTTCTGGGAAATCAGTAATACACAAACGCCATTTTCAAAATACATTCTCAAACAGTATTTGGAACAATCGCACAAAGATATTTTTGAAGTGAAACAATTGCGATTGGTCATTTCAAATTATGAAGATGAAGCACTTGGAATGATAGATTTGTTCGATTTTGATTTTAAAAACAGTAGGGCAGGAGTGGGTATTTTAGTTAAGGAGTCCGCACAACGACAACTTGGCTATGGCACTGAAGCCTTGGAACTATTGATAAATTACAGTTTCAAACACCTTAATCTACATCAATTGTACTGTAATATCACTGAAGACAATAAAGCCAGTATTTCAATGTTTAAAAGGCAAGGTTTTCAGGAAGTGGGACTTAAAAAGGAGTGGAATTCCATCAATGGAAGCTTTCAAAATGAATATTTATTTCAACGAATCAATCAATAAATGTATATCAAAAAGATTCTCATTGCTGTCGTTCTTATAGGATTAGTAATCGCTGCGGTTGTCTCCTATAATATTTATACCATTATGTTCAATTCCAATACGGCTTTTAACAACGAAGAAGCCTATGTGCTGGTTCCAACCAATGCCACTTATGAAGATGTTCGTGAACAATTGGTCCCTTTGCTGAAAGACATCGAAAGTTTTGATAGACTTGCAAAACAAAAAAAATACAATACCAATATCAAAGCTGGACGTTTTATTATTAAAAAGCAAATGAACAATAATGATATCATCAATTCCATCCGCAGTAAGAATGTGCCTTTAAAATTATCGTTCAATAATCAAGAAACCTTGGAAGACCTTGCGGGACGAATCGCATCTCAAATTGAAGCTGATAGTTTGTCATTGATGGAAGCAATGAAAGATCAGGAATTTTTGAAGGAGAACGATTTCTCAAATGCAACGGCTTTAAGCATGTACATTCCGAATAGTTATGAATTTTTCTGGAATACCTCTGCTACAAATTTTAGGGATCGGATGTTGAAGGAATACAATAGTTTTTGGAATGATGCGCGACTCAATAAAGCCAAAACAATAAATCTATCACCACAGCAAGTAACGGTAATGGCATCAATTGTTCATAAAGAAACAGCAAAAAATGACGAGCGGCCGCGTGTTGCCGGTGTTTATATGAACAGACTAAAAATAGGAATGCTTCTTCAAGCCGATCCAACAGTTATTTATGCCATCAAAAAAAGCACAAATGATTTTGACCAAGTGATCAAGCGAGTTCTTTATAAAGATCTAGAATTAGACTCGCCATACAACACTTATAAATATGGAGGATTACCACCAGGTCCTATTGCAATGCCTGATATTTCTGCCATCGATGCCGTTTTAAATTATGAAAATCATGATTATTATTATTTTGTGGCTGACGTGAAAAATTTTGGTTATCACAAATTCGCCAAAAACCTCTCGCAGCATAATGCCAATAGGCAAGAATATGTTCGGTGGATCAATCAACAAGGGGTTAATCGGTAATTTTGAGAGGTCTTTCAACATATTTCCTTTTTGTTTTTTTAATTTCCTCTTCCGTTTATTCCCAGTCAAAACTCGAATCCTTCCTAACACCAAGCGACACCTTAAACGTATCGCGACGTAAAGCTGTTTTTATAACAGAAGCATCATTGGCAACCGTATCTTTAATTGGACTGAACCAATTGTGGTATGCCGATTATCCTCGATCTAAGTTTCGCATAATAAATGACAATGATCAATGGCTTCAAATGGATAAAATGGGACATGTATTTTCGTCGTATCAATTAGGCAGAATTGGGGCCAATGTTTTAGAATGGAGTGGAGCAGATCAAAAAGATCGGTTACTATATGGTGCTACACTTGGATTTGCTTTTTTGACCACTGTTGAAGTTTTTGATGGTTTCAGCAAAGAATGGGGTTTTTCTTGGGGAGACATGATTGCCAATGCCACCGGAACAGGACTATACGTCGGGCAGGAATTATTATGGGAAGAGCAACGCATCACTTTAAAATATTCATTTCATCAAACACGATTTGCTTCACAACGCCCAGATAAATTGGGAAGTGGTTTACTTGAAGAAGCATTGAAAGACTACAACGGCCAAACCTACTGGTTAAGTGCCAATGTTCATTCATTCTTTAGGGAAAGCAATATTCCGCCATGGTTAAATGTAGCAATTGGCTACGGAGCCGATGGCATGCTTGCGGGTAGTGATGATTTTGATAATGACTTAATTAAAAGTCCGTCGCGCAAACGTCAATACTATTTAAGTCTTGATGTAGATTTGACGAAAATCAGAACAGATTCCCATGTGATGAAGACTTTATTTGACGTTTTTAACGTCATTAAGCTACCTTTCCCAACTCTCGAATTGGATAGCGAAGGTACCCTAAAAGCGCATTTCATCTACTTTTAACATACGTTAACAGTCTAATTGTCAGTATCTCAATTAAAATCGTATATTTGCAGGCTGAAAATTTAGAGCCATGGAATACAAAATGTGGTTCTATAACATTAGGAATTATGATAAAAAAAGTGACTAATTATTTCGCAATCCCTCTTGCAATTATACTGATAACAGTATTCGCCTTATTTCCGAATAAAACGGTAGACATGACTAAATTTTCTACTGCAGGATTGGATTTAAATTACACGGTTCATACAGATATAGCCATGTTGGATGAAAGTTCCCGAGTGATAAACAATAACCCTGACGGCAATTTTTCCCCATTTTTAGGAAAAGGTTATATAGGTTTTAAGGAAGCGGTTGCTTTTAAAGAATCAAGAGGCAATTACAGGGTAGTGAATGATTTTGGATATATGGGCAAATACCAATTTGGAATTGAAACATTAAAGCTTCTCGGAATTTACAATGCAGAGGAGTTTTTAGTGACTCCAGAACTTCAGGAAAAAGCATTTTTGGCCAATGCACAGCGAAATAAATGGATCCTGCGAAAAGATATTTCCCTTTTTGAAGGTAAAAAAATGAGCGGTATTACCATTACCGAATCTGGGATATTGGCCGCTGCACATCTAGCTGGCCCAGGCACTGTAAAAAAGTTTTTAAGAAGCTACGGCAGCGATACATTTTCTGATGCCTTTGGTACTTCCGTTCGGTCGTATTTAAAGAAGTTTTCAGGGTATGATACCTCTTCAATAATTCCAGACAAAACAGCTAAGGTCCTATTATAATTTATCTTTATGAACGATGAAAATCGCTGGTCGTTTATGCAAATCGACTTTTGCATGCTTCCAGTCTTTGATTGTCATCGTATTGATATATTCAGATGAAAGTGTGAGGTCGCATGCAATGCAGACTCTTGTTTGAACTTGTAATGACTCACACAAATCTTCAAGCATTTTATTATTTCTATAAGGCGTTTCTATAAAAAGTTGTGATTGATTTTGATCAAATGAAAGCTTTTCAAGGCGTTTGATTTCTGCTTTTCGTTCTTGTTTGTCAATTGGCAAATAGCCATTGAAGGCAAAGCTCTGACCATTCATCCCTGAACCCATTAATGCCATAATAATGCTGGAGGGGCCAACTAAAGGCACTACTTGTATACGTTGATGATGCGCAAGCATTACAACATCCGATCCTGGATCTGCTATTGCAGGACAACCAGCCTCTGAAAGCAAACCCATGGGCTTTCCTTCTTTACATGCATTTAAGAAATATGGAAGATCCTCTTCTGATGTATGTTTGTTTAAGAGATGAAGATTTAAATTCGATTGTGGTTTTTCAGGGCAGACCGTTTTTATAAAACGTCTGGCGCTTTTTTCATTTTCCACAATGTAGTCATCTACGGATTCGATGATCTTTTTTATTGAAGTTGGCAACACTTCCAGAGGTGGATTTTCTCCTAGGCCTGTGGGAATAAGATATAATTTACCAATGGTATTTTCCATTAGTCTTTGAGTAGTTTTTCCATTGCTGTGTTTCCTTCGGAATTTGTGATTTCGACAAAATACATTCCACTAGAAAGGTTCTGCAAGGATATATTTTTCAGTTGCGTATTCAATCTGTCAGAAGATAATATCAACTCGCCACGAATACTGTAAATTTTAACCGATTGAATTAACATTGCTGAATTATGGATTTTGATTGTAAGTTGATCATTGACCGGATTTGGAAATAATTTTACACTAAAACTGTCGTTTTCATCGACACTTAAATTTGATTCCTCTATTTTATAGACCGTCCCAGATTCGAGTCCCGCAATATAAAGTTCGCCGTTAACATCCTCTCCAAATGTTGTCCATCCATTATTTGCAAAAGGTTGCGTGAAGGTCATATTCCAACCCGTTCCGGTCGATTCCAAAATTCCAATTTCATTACTGCAATAATCGGCAAAGAAATAAAGACCAATTAAGATTGGCTGCGCTGTACCTCTATAACGATAACCTCCCGTAATTGAGCATTTAAAAAGCCCGCTATTATTGTGTGTATATTGGGCTATTGGAAAAGTTAATGTATTGACTGGAGGACAATTTCCACTTTGATTATATACAGCATTCCCTTCATAGCATCTCCAGCCATAATTAACGCCTGATGTATTTGGAGCAACCATATTAATTTCTTCAATATTATTCTGTCCGACGTCTGCAATCCATAGATCGCCAGTTGTGCGATCGAACGAAAATCTCCAAGGATTTCGCAAGCCATAAGCCCAAATTTCCTGCATTGCACTGCTGCTTCCAAAAAAAGGATTGTCTATGGGAATGGCATAGTTGTTACCATTACTTGTATTATCAACATCAATACGCAGTAACTTTCCTAAAAGTGTCGTCAAGGATTGAGCTCTGTCTCCAGGATCGCCACCAGAACCTCCATCTCCTGAAGCTATATACAAATATCCGTCCGGTCCAAATGCCATATCGCCACCATTATGATTGGAGAAGGGTTGAATATAGGTTAGGAGTTGCAACTGCGAAGCTGGATCGGCAATATTTGGATCTGAATTGCTTCGAGTATATCTTGAAATCACAGTGTTTCCACTATTATTGATATAATTGACATAAAAATAACCGTTTACAACATAGTTGGGGTGAAAGGCCAATCCCAATAATCCGCGTTCTCCACCACCATTAATAACTATGGAATTGATATCTAAAAAGGGTATGTCGTTTTTAGAGCCATCTGAATTGAGGATTTGTATGACTCCAGCGCGTTCAACCACAAATAACCTGGAGTCTCCCGCATTTTTTATATTTATGGGCGCATTTAAACCTTGAGTAAAAACTTCGAGTACAATGTTTTGGCCAAACAATATAGTGCCAAAGAATCCCATTAAAATTGAGGCTATATATTTCATTTGTTTAAATTTTAGGGGGTGAGAAGTGAAATTTACAAAAAAAATCCCACAGATAGAAGTGAATTGCTCTATTTGCTATTTCGAAGTTTTGAAGCAATAGCGTCACATGCCTTATCTAATAAATTAAAAGCAAGCTCAAAATCTTTTTGATCTCCATAATAAGGATCAGGTACTTCACTCAAAGTGCAGGAATCATTTTCCAGGATCAATTTAACTTTTGCAATATCGTTCGGATTACGCGCCATTTTAACGACATTGCTGAAATTTGATGCATCCATGACAAAAATAATATCAAAATTTTCAAAATCTGAAACCTGAAACTGCCTGCATTGTTGTGTTGAGATATCAATACCGTATTGTTTTGCAACGGCTACCGCTCTTTTATCTGGTTGTTCTCCAATATGGTAATTCCCGGTTCCTGCCGAATCCACGTGAAATCCATCTGAAGGCAATTTAGATTGCAAGATACCATGTGCCAATGGCGAACGACAAATGTTTCCCAAGCATACCATAAGCACTCTGGTCATAATAAAGAATGTTTAAAGCGATAATTTTTTAGAAAGATCTTCAACATATTTCCTAAACTGCTTATCTGTTGACGACAAGTTGTCGACAGTTTTGCATGCATGAAGTACTGTTGCATGGTCACGCTTCCCAATTTGGGATCCTATACTTGCCAAGGATGCTTTAGTAAACTTTTTGGCAAAAAACATGGCCAACTGCCTAGCTTGAACAATATGGCGTTTTCGTGTTTTGGATTGTAAAGTACTTACGTCCATTTGGAAATAGTCGGAAACTACTTTTTGAATGTAGTCTATTGACACTTCACGTTTGGTGTTCTTTACGAATTTCTCGACAATTTCTTTAGCAAGATTAACTGTGATTTCCTTTTTGTTAAAGGAAGATTGTGCAATCAGTGAAATAATGGCACCTTCAAGTTCCCTTACATTGGTTTTGATATGCTTGGCAACATATTCAATAATGTCATCGTGCATATCTACCCCATCGCGATAGAGTTTGTTTTTAAGAATGGAAACACGGGTTTCAAAATCGGGTGTTTGCAATTCGGCCGAAAGACCCCATTTAAAACGAGACAACAAGCGTTGCTCAATATCCTGCATATCTACAGGTGCTTTATCACTTGTTAGAATGACTTGTTTTCCGTTTTGATGCAAATGGTTGAAAATATGAAAAAACACATCCTGCGTTCCAGATTTTCCAGAAAGAAACTGAACATCATCAATGATAAGCACATCAATGATTTGATAAAAATGAATGAAATCATTTCTATTGTTTTTCTTGACCGAATCAATGTACTGTTGTGTAAACTTTTCTGCAGAAATATACAATACCGTTTTTTCAGGGTATTTGTCTTTGATATCCACGCCAATGGCATGGGCCAAATGCGTTTTTCCAAGTCCGACACCACCAAAAATCAATAAGGGGTTAAACGAAGTGCCTCCTGGTTTGTTGGCAACTGCCAATCCAGCATTTCTTGCTAAACGGTTGGAATCGCCTTCCAAGAAATTTTCAAAATTATAGTTTGGATTCAGTTGCGACTCAATCTTAACATTTCGGATTCCAGGAATAACAAACGGATTTTTTAATTCTGGATTTTTATTTTGTAAAGGAATGTCAACATCTTGTGATTTTAAAACACCTCTATTGGAGCTTGGTATCCGTTCTGTGAATGGCTGTTTGTTACCATAGCTATTCTCCATTTTAATTACGTATACCAGCTTTGCGGTTTCACCAAGTTCTTTCGTTAAGGCTACTTTTAATATTTTTACATAGTGCTCTTCGAGCCATTCGTAAAAAAATTTACTTGGTACTTGTATACTTAAGGCATTGTCGGTTAGCTTTACTGCTGCTATCGGTTCAAACCAAGTTTTGTACGCTTGTGGTTGTATATTGTCCTTTATAAAAGATAGGCAATTATTCCAAACCGTTTGAGCAGTTAAATTCATTCTTAAAGTAACTTTTTTATTGATAGTTGATTAGCAAAAAAAAGAGAAATCCGAGCTTCTCTTGAATATTTTAATGTGACAAATATGTGAACAAAATTCTTAATAAAAAAATGAAATACTATAGAATATTAAGAAATTTTTTCTCATGTTTAAAACTTGTTGAAATTACAAAAAAATAATTAGAAACAATGATAGAATCTATTAAATACGACGAAATAGAATTAAGGGTACGATATGGTGAAACGGATCAAATGGGTGTTGTATATTATGGTAATTACGCGCAATATTTTGAGGTCGGTCGTGTAGAATGGTTACGAAAATTTGGGGTCTCCTATAAACATATGGAAGAAAGTGGCGTGATGCTTCCCGTAATATCATTAAGTGTAAAATACAAAAAACCAGCACGTTATGATGACCTAGTTAAAGTAAGAACACAGTTGGTAAAATTACCGTCGGCTTCAATAGAATTTAATTATGAAATTTTAAATGAAACCAATGAAGTATTGGCCACAGGAAATACGGTTTTGGTTTTTATGGATATTATGAAGAATCGGCCTACGAGATGTCCAGAATATCTTTTAGATAAACTGCGAAATTAATCGTTTAAAGTTTTGATATTTATTTCGTGAAAGCGTTCAAAAATTTCAAAAGTTGATTGGGCTTCTTTTAAACGGACGGATATTTGTATTTTACAATTCAATTCTAAAAATTGATCTGTAATTTCCAATTTTTTTTCCTTTATAATCCGCATCACTGTATTCATGTGTTTGTATTCAAAATCAATTTCAAAATGTTTGTTGACCGTTTTTGTAACCAATACGGAAGATTCCAATGCCATTTGAGCAGCACTTTTGTATGCGGTAATCAATCCGCTGACACCTAATTTTACACCACCAAAATATCTCACGACCACTACCAAAACATTAGTGACATCAAAAGATTGAAGTTGACCATATATTGGCATTCCAGCGCTATTGTTTGGTTCTCCGTCATCATTTGCTCGAAATATAATGTCATTTTCTTGTTTTCCAAATTGATACGCATAACACCAATGGCGTGCAGAATGATGTTTTTTCTTCAGGGCATCAATATGTTGCTTGACATCTTCTTCAGTCTTGACAGGGAATGCGTAACCAAAAAATTTGCTGTTTTTGTCCTTATAGAGGATTTGCTTTGAAGGTTTCTTTATAGTAATATATGTGTCCTTCTCAATCATCATGCAAAGCTTACTACTATAATCGCTACCACGGCCAAGGCAATTCCTGCCCAATTTTTTGGCGTTATCGTTTCTTTAAAAAACACAAGCCCCAATAAGGTGGATAGCATCACAATGGCTACATTGTTAATAGTAAAAATTGTGGAACTTTCTGTGCCTTCAAAATGAAGGGCTTTCAGCAGAAAATAGATGGAAAAATAATTGACAACTCCCAACAAAACCCCAAATAGAACGCTTTTATAGTCGAATGAAAACTCGTTTTTAAAAGCTTTCACCATTAAAGTCATAACACCAATGATAGCCGCAAAAAAGAAGATGGTTGCCGAAAATATTGGAATGCCATTTTCGGACAAATACGTGCTTTCAAGATATTTAATGGATGTATCGATAATGCCAGAACCCAAAAACAACAAGAGTGGAAACATTAGGTTTTTCTTAAAATTGACTTTTGTTTTGGATTTCACCGAAGCAAGGTAGACAGCCACCAATGCCAGAAGAATTCCAAATAACTTTTGGAATCCTATACTTTCGTTATAAGCGTAAATTCCGAATGCAACAGGGATGACCACACTCATTTTTGAAGCTACGGATGCTACCGACAGACCATTTTTCTGGCTGGTCATGGCCATAACGTTAAAGATGGATATAAATAAAAAACCCAATAAAATAGTGCCTACAAACCATTTCGAACTTGCAATCGCCGAAACGTCAATCGATTCCTCATAACTCAAAATCCCCGTGATACACGCTACAACATAATTGACCACAATTGCCAAAAGTGTATTCAGTTTAAATTTTTCCAGCAATTTAAAAAACAGGAAAATAAGCGAGGACGCAATGATGCTTAATATGAGGTATATCAAAATAGGTGGCTATTAATGGTGAATATATCCGTAATATCTTGTGTTTTTATATCCAATTGCCAAGTATGGATACCTAGTTTTGATGCTCCCAAAATATTTTCTTCAGTATCATCAATAAATAAAACCTCCTTTGGATTGAGTTGATGCGTATCCAAAACAAATTGATAGATATCTAAATTTGGTTTGCGTAAATTGATTTCATGCGACAGATAAAAAGCGTCGAAACATTTTTTAAAATCCTCATAAAATGACACATTGTCTTTTACCCAATTAATGTGAAGTTCGTTGGTATTGCTCAACAAAATAAGCCTATATTTTTTGTCGGCAGCCAATTGTTTTATAAATTCCAAACGATGAGTCGGAAAGTCTTTTAGAATGTATTGCCATGCATCGAGAATTTGATCGGATGTCAATTTCGGAAAATTTTCTTGATAAAATTCTAAAAACTCTTCCGTTGAAATCAATCCTTGTTCATAAAAACTATTGAAGGCAACCATTTCTTCCGAAAAATCTTTCAGCTCAAACAAATCAAGTGCATTTTTCATGGCACCTTTTTTGTCGAGATTTATAAATATGTCTCCAAAATCGAATAATAAGGTTTTAATCATTCAAATAATATTTTAATGTATCGTTCAAAATTTTTTCTTCTGAAATTTGTTTCGCTTTAAATTTAGGAGCTTTTATACCATCATCAAATTCAACGTTTCCTATAAAAATTCGAGCTTCATCCCAAAGGTTTTCATCGATAAAAGTTTGAAGCGTTCGGCTTCCACCTTCAATAATCACTGAATTGATATTGTTGAAGAACAAAATATCACAAATCTGCTGCGCCAAAGGTTGATTAAAATCGGCATTGTGATGCGATATTACCAAAGTAGGAGCGTTGCTGTCAAAAATTTTAAATTCCTGTGACAGCTTTTTGTCCTTATCAATCACAATTCGGATAGGGTTTTTTCCTGTCCAATCCCTGACCGTCAAACTCGGATTATCCTGAAGTACAGTATGTGTTCCGGCCAAAATTGCCTGCTCTCCGGCACGCCATTTATGCACCAATTGTCTCGAGATCTCATTGGTAATCCATACAGGTTCTGTTTTGTTTTTTGATGTTGGCGCGATAAAACCATCCGCTGTTTCGGCCCATTTTAATATGATGTATGGACGCTGTTTGTTGTGAAAAGTAAAAAAACGTTTATGGTGTCTTTTACAATCATCTTCCAAAATACCAACACTCACATCACAGCCTGAAGCCTTGAGTTTTTCTATGCCTCTACCTGCAACTTTACTATTGGTGTCCATGGTTCCAATAACGACCTTCGGAATTTTATGAGCTATAATCAAATCGCTGCAAGGTGGTGTTTTACCAAAATGCGAACATGGTTCTAAAGTGACATATAAAGTGGACGCTGAAAGTAACGATTTGTCTTTAACGGAATTGATCGCATTTACTTCAGCATGAGAACTTCCATACGGACTAGTATAACCTTCACCAATAATGTGATCGTTATGTACAATAACACAACCGACCATTGGGTTAGGAGCCGCGGTTCCCAAAGCATTTTTGGCAATTTGGATACAGCGATTAATGTATTTTTCATGTATCTTCACAGCCACAAAAATAACATATAAAAGTGATTAAAGATACGATCGTTATTAGGGAAATTCATAAAAATGACAACGAACAGATAGCAAAAGTCATCCGTTCAGTATTGGTCGATTTGGGCGTGCCAAAAGTCGGTACGGCCTATGCAGATATATCATTGGATAGCATGTTTGAAAATTACAACACCCCAAAATCAGCCTATTTTGTGGTTGATGACAACGGAACCATTATTGGAGGCGCTGGGATTGCGCAACTTGATAATTTTGAAGGTAAAGTCTGCGAACTGCAAAAAATGTATTTCCTGCCCGAAGCTCGAGGGAAAGGATTTGGCGCTGCAATGATGGCAAAATGTTTATCTAAAGCCAAGGAATTTGGTTTCGAAAAATGTTATTTGGAAACCATGCCATATATGATGGATGCCAAAAAATTATACGCCAAAGTTGGATTTGAATCGCTTGACAAGCCCATGGGAGATACAGGTCATTATTCTTGCAACGTTTGGATGATAAAAGATCTTTAGTGCTTAAATAATTTGAAAGATGGTTTTAAAGGAGATACAAAATATATTTCATAAAGAATTGGATGCCCTTTATGGTGGTGATGAAGTTGATAGTTTTTTTTATCT
>JBGSXJ010000286.1:0-3882 GCA_041751535.1 Aquaticitalea sp. | reverse complement strand
GCGCTATCAAACCTTTAGACGCAAATCGTATGGAAGTCAAGCGCATGTTTGTATTGCCAGAACGTCGCGGAAAGGGAATTGCTTTCAAAATTCTGTTGGAACTTGAAAACTGGGCAAGAGAATTAAATTACTCGTCATGTGTTTTAGAAACCGGATTAAAACAACCCGAAGCGATCGCACTTTATAAAAGAAGTGGATATCTATTAATTCCAAATTATGGTCAATACATTGGTATTGAAAATAGCGTTTGTTTTGAAAAACAGTTAATTTAAAAGATTTTAAAAATTGTTGTTTTGATAGTATTCCATTCACTTTTTAAAATTCCATAGCAACAGGTATTTCGTCTATAACCATCTGTCATTATGGTATCACTTCTTAAAATACCTTCCAGTTTGGCGCCAATTTTTTCAACCGCTTTACGCGAACGACCATTGCGTTCATCAATTCGGAATTCCACTTTTTCAAACTTCAAAGTTTCAAACACATACTGAAGCATCAAGAATTTGATATGCGTGTTTACTCCGGTGCCTTGAAACTCCTTTCCAATCCAAGTCCATCCGACATGAAGGACTTTGTGTTCCCAATTAATTAGTCCAAAACGCGTGCTGCCAGCATATTTCTGTTTCGTTTTATCATAAATAATAAACGGAATCGTCGTTTTCTGGTAGTAACCATCTACAGCAGTTTGTACATAACTTTTTAAGTTTTCTGGTGTGGAAATATCGGAAGGCGAATAGTAAATAATATCTTTTTCGCCAGCGATTGCAATCAAATGGTTATAATTGCTCAAATCGAGCAGCGTAAGTTTTACTTGGTCATTTTCTAAATGCGGTGCGTTCATGAGGTTCTGATCAAGTTATGGATACATTCTTTTTTTATTTCATGTGACCCTTCAAATGGAATAATTTGCAAATTGAGATGCCCAAACAATTCAAAGATCCTGTTTTTTTCAAGAAGGATTCGGTCTTCATTCAAATATTCGTCCTTGGTGCCGTAAATCAGTGAAATTTTTGTGTTCTTATTTAAAAATTTAAAATCCTCGGCTACCAATTCCTTCGGAATGCCTCCAGATAACAAGGCAATTTGAGAACATTGGAGTTGACGTTTGCCCACATATCGCAAAGCGACAGAAACACCTTGAGAATATCCAAGTATGATCAAATTTGCATGTTCAGGTATCGATTCCGCTTCAAAAACAGCATCAAAATAGTGCATCACATTTTCGGTTTCTTTAACCGTATTTTCCTTGGTAAGCCAACTGGCTCCAACATGCTTGAATTTTGGAGGTGTATAATATTTGCTCTGTGCTTGTGGTGCAATAATGTAATTTTCGTCAGGATTCAACTCATCAAAATACTTTAAAAAATATCGGCTCAAATAGCCCATGCCGTGGCACACATACCAAACATTTTTTGTGCTCGAAGTAAGAGTGTTGAGCGTGGAATAGGAATTGGTCGTTTGATATTTTATTTCTTTTTCTTCTGAATTCATTTAGGTGTATGTTTCGTACTTTTACATCTGACACTAAAAATACTGTATTTCTATGCAATTATCTAAAGAAGACATTTTGGCCAGGGCAAATGAGGCGAGTAAAAATACCCTTATGGAAACTTTACACATTGAAGTGATAGACTACGGTACTGATTTTTTAACAGCTAGGATGCCTGTAAACTCGAGGGTTTTTCAACCTGATGGTGTTCTTCATGGTGGTGCTACAGCAGCTTTGGCTGAAAGTGTTGGCAGTTTTGCTTCTCATATTTTTTTGGATTCGGAACATAATTTTATTCGTGGTTTGGAAATTACAGCCAATCATTTAAAAAGTGTAAGAGAAGGTTATATTTATGCCAAAGCAACTTTTTTACACAAAGGTAGAACCACGCAATTGCTGGATATAAGAGTAACGGATGACAATGATAATTTGGTTTCCATTTGTAGATTGTCCACCATTTCATTGCCCAAAAACAACTAGATGACTTCGGACAATTTTTTTGAGAAACTTCATAAGCACTATTCTGATCAATTACCTTTTGTGGCGTATAGAAAGCCAAAGGAAACCATTCTAAATACTTTACTTCAAAAAGACGCAACCCTTCATAGCGTCACTGATTTTACTGAATGCGGATTCGTTTTGGCGCCTTTTGATAGTCACGAAAAAAGTGTACTCATTCCAATGGATCATTCTGACAAGATTCAGTGTGATTCTATCATTTCACATCCAAATGAATCCTCTCAATTAGAGTTGAAATCAATTCAAGATCAACAAACCATTCATGTAAAACTTGTAGAAAAAGCTATTGAAGAAATCAAGGTAAAAAACCTTAAAAAAGTGGTGGTTTCTCGTTCTGAATCGATTTCAGTTTCTGACTCGGATCCCATGAGAATTTTCAAAAATCTGTTGCATACATATCCAGCAGCGTTTGTTTATTTTTTTTACCACCCAAACGTCGGACTTTGGCTTGGAGCAACCCCGGAAACTTTATTAAAAATCGAAGGAAATCGTTTGAACACCATGGCATTGGCAGGGACACAAAAATATAAAGGAACCGAGAACGTCGAGTGGAAAGACAAGGAACGTGAAGAACAACAAATCGTCACTGAATTTATTGTTGATAGTCTCCAACAAGCTTCAGATCAGGTGTCTGTTTCAGAAGTAAAGACCGTAAAAGCTGGAAATCTCTTGCATCTTCAAACCAATATTTCTGCACAATTAAATCCCAAACATTCCAATCTGCAATTGCTTCTAAAAAATATACATCCCACACCAGCGGTTTGTGGAATACCCAGGGATGAAGCGATAAAATTCATCCTAAATAACGAGAACTACAATCGCGAGTTTTATACCGGATTTCTTGGCGAGTTGAATTTATGGGAAAAAAAATCAAGAAATTCCAATCGGCGCAATGTTGAAAATGACGCTTATGCTTCAGTAAAAAAGACGACCAATTTGTATGTCAATTTACGATGTATGCAGCTAAAAGCAAATCAAGCCATTCTCTATGTAGGTGGCGGAATTACCAAAGATTCCATTCCCAAAAATGAATGGGAGGAAACCGTTTCAAAATCTGAAGTTATTAAAAGTATTTTGTAATTGTATTTGGCCTCGCGATTTCGTACTTTTGCAGTTACATTAACACATTCATGAAGTACCCGAAAATTCCACTTGCTCAAACTGTTGTTCAGCTTTTTAAAGCCAAAAACATCAAACATATTGTCATATCTCCAGGAAGCCGAAATGCACCCTTGACCATTGGATTTACGAACGATCCGTTTTTTAAGTGCTATAGTATTGTTGATGAGCGGAGTGCCGCTTTTTTTGCGGTAGGCATTGCACAACAATTATTGCAACCTGCAGCTGTGGTCTGCACTTCTGGGAGTGCCTTGCTCAATTATTATCCCGCTATTGCTGAAGCTTTTTATAGCGATATTCCGTTGGTGGTTTTATCAGCCGATCGACCGAAGCACCTTATTGGGATAGGGGATGGACAGACCATCAATCAAAAGAATGTATTCGTCAATCATATTCTGTATTCTGCCAATTTAAAACTCGATTTAAAAGATGAATTAAATTTATCTGAAAAGGAAGACCTTCCAATTTTCAAGAATATTGAAGATAAGTTGGAACGCTTTTTAGGATTGCAAAATGATATTCAATCGCACAATGAAGAGGAAATCAATACGGCCATAAATCTCGCTGTTTATAAAAGTGGCCCTGTGCACATCAATGTGCCTTTTGATGAGCCGTTATATGAATTGACCGATAAATTAATCGTAAAGCCAGAGGTTCAGGAACTTGAAATAAAGGAAAGAAAAAAGATTGAAAAAGTAGTTCTCGAGGAATGTTTAATTGACTGGAATGAGTCTTCACGCAAAATGATTTTGGTA
>JBGSXJ010000285.1:0-4338 GCA_041751535.1 Aquaticitalea sp. | reverse complement strand
CACCATTTTTTATCAGGACGAAAAAATTGCCCAACAAAAAAAGATGCAAATCCTATATATCGTTATGGCCGGACTATTGGCCTTTATTTTATTTGGATTGCTTTATTATTATCAAAAACGCAAAAAGAGAAATCAAAAACTAACAGCGTTAAATTCCCAATTGGACACCAAAAACAAACAAAATGAATTGCTGTTAAAAGAAATTCACCATCGGGTAAAAAATAATCTGGAATTGGTTAAAAGCCTACTCGCACTGCAATCTGCCCAATTGGAAGAATCTGCCACTAAAGATGCCATGATAGCAAGTCAAAATCGTGTTCAATCCATGGGAATCATCCATCAAAAATTGTATCAAGGTGAGAATTTAGGCAGTATTGAAATGAAAGATTATTTCTTAAACCTTGGCGAAGGTATTCTAGACACCTTCAATGCGGAAGATAAAGTAAAAATAGAATGTGCCATGGAGAATTTGGAATTGGACGTCGATACTGCCGTACCGATCGGATTGATCGTCAACGAACTTCTTACCAATGCTTTAAAATATGCATTTCCAAATGATGGCAAAGGGAATATCATGATTAGCCTATCTCAATCCACACCGGAAACCTTGACCTTAAAAGTGGCAGATAATGGCATCGGAAAAGTGATGGGCTTGGCACCAAAAGGTACTGGTTTTGGATCGCAATTGATTCAATTGTTAACGCAGCAACTTAACGGGAAAATGCTGGAAACAAATCTAGAAGGAACATCAATAGAATTTCAATTTAAAATTAAATCAGCCGCATAATGCAAAAATTTCAGGTGATGTTTATATTAATGTTACCCAACCCTAATGAATTATCATCAAGTTGAATTGATGTTAAAGACTATTATGACAAAATCAATAACCATACAAGTAAACAAAATTAGTAAAGCGATTTACCACAATTATTTTAAACCATTACTATGGTGCACTGCTGTATTGTTTTATACGAACGGATTCTCACAAAGTTCACAAATAAAAACTAACAGTCCAAAAAATGCTCTTGCATTGAGCGACTCGCATTCCAAAAAAGCTTCTTGGTTTACCGATATGCCGCAGTACAATAAGGACAGTGCCGCTTTTTATTCGGATAAAGCACTTAAGGTGTTGGATGCCAAAGAGCCCCTCCATCAAACAAAATTTTTAAGACTGCAATTTGAAAAAATGAAAAATAGCGATAATAAGTTCTCATTATCCGTAAAGGACTCTTTGACAGAAATCGCGTGGAATAAAGTGAAAGATTTAAACCGTGACAAGGAGGAAAACAAATTACTCCTTTTTGATTATCTAGCGTATTGGTCAGACATTAAAATGAGTAAAGGCGACCGACCAACATCACTGGATTTATTTACCAAAGCAATATCAATATTAGAAACCAATAAAGATCTCGAAACACAGGCTAAAATTGATTTGCATAAAGGTCTGTTTTATGCGAAATATGGATTGCCAGAAGAAAAACAATTCTCAATTGACAATTTACACAGGAGTCTTCAGTACTATGAAAATGCTGAAGTAGACGAAAATCTAACTGAACTTTATATGATTTATGCCCAACTTATTTATCAATATGCAGGCACCAGTCAGGACTCCACCAAGGTTTATTATGATCGTTTAAAAACACTTCTTAAAGTATATAAAAAACCATTGGCACATATATGGTACTACAACATGTATAGCTTTGATCTTGTTCAACAAGCAGTCGCAGACAAAGAAGGTGTCAACGGAAAAAATTATGAAGAAGCTCGAGTAAATATATCAAAGGCTATGGAAATCTTGACAACCTACGATATGCAAAGCACCAGCTTCTATCCTTATTTCTTTTCCTTATTGGCCGATATAGACTTTTACACTAGTAATTTTGATTCTGCACTAAACAATTATAAAAAGGCATATGATCTTTACAAAGAAATGAACGAAGTCTATTATTCGACTTATCAGTTAAAAAACATGTCGGATACTTACAAAGAAATGGGCGATTATGAAAACGCCTTAAAATTCCAAGAGCAATATTCTGACGAATCACTGCGACTAGAGAAAGAGAAAAATGAACGTAGCTTGCGCGAAAACGTTTTACAGCTCGATCTTCTCACACAGGAAAAATCACTTTCTAGAAAGCAAAGCCAACAAAGCATACTTTTGGTGGTTTTGGCAATTGGCACCATCATATTAGTCCTCATCTACCGAAATTTTAGGTTAAAACAAAGCAGTAATTTAAAATTGGGCAAAGTCAATAAAGAACTTAACATTAAAAACAAACAAAATGAATTGCTGCTAAAAGAAATTCACCATCGGGTAAAAAACAATTTGGAATTGGTAAAAAGCTTACTCGCCCTGCAATCAGCACAGTTGGAAGAATCCGCCACTAAAGACGCAATGATTGCTAGTCAAAATCGTGTTCAATCCATGGGAATCATCCATCAAAAATTGTATCAAGGTGAAAATTTAGGCAGTATCGAAATGAAAGATTATTTCTTAAACCTTGGCGAAGGTATTCTAGACACCTTCAATGCGGAAGATAAAGTTAAAATAGAATGTGCCATGGAGAATTTAGAATTGGACGTCGATACCGCCGTACCAATCGGATTGATCGTCAACGAACTTCTTACCAATGCTTTAAAATATGCATTTCCAAAAGATGGTAAAGGCAATATTATGATTAGCCTAGCGCAATCCACACCGGAAACCTTAACCTTAAAAGTGGCCGATAATGGTGTTGGAAAGGTTGTAGGCTTGGCACCAAAAGGTACTGGCTTCGGATCGCAATTGATTCAATTGTTGACACAACAACTTAACGGTATGATGCTGGAAACAAACCAAGATGGCACATCAGTAGAATTTCAATTTAAAATTAAATCGGCCGCATAATGGGACAACCTGTAAAAATACTAATAGTTGAAGATGAAATGATCATCGCTGCCAACATCTCCTTACAACTTACACAACTAGGCTACGAGGTTACAGGAATTATACCGCGTGGAGAGGAAGCCCTACTGCAAGTGAAGCAAAATCTACCAGACATTGTACTGATGGACATCCAATTAAAAGGCGAACTCGATGGCATAGATACGGCGCAGATCATGCAACAGGAACATGACATTCCAATTATATATTTAACGGCTAATGCAGATGACAGCCATTTTGAAAAGGCAAAATCAACACATCCCTTTGCATTTATTTCAAAACCTTTTAAAAAACTGGATTTACAACGTGCCATCGAACTGACGATCAATCATATTCAATTAAAAGACCTTACGAATTCCGATCGAGATATTTCACCATTTATTTTAAGTGATTGCATTTTTGTACGTAACCATGAAAAAATGGTTAAGGTCAACATTAAAGACATATTGCATATTGAAGCAGAGCGCAACTATTGCAGAATCCATTCCAAAGACAAGGAATACTTATTGGTCATCACACTTAAGGATCTGGATGAAAAACTGCCACAAAAACATTTTTTGAGAATTCATCGTTCATTTATCGTTAATATTTCACAAATAGATGAAATCGCGAATACGCATGTGGTCATCTCCAAAAAGGCCATTCCTATAAGCAAAGCCTTAAAAGAGGAATTGCTCAAGCGACTGCAAACCATATAAGCTGGCCGATAAATTATTTAATGCCTTCGGACAAAACAAAGCTACTTTCGTCCTAACGTGCTTTTTATTACCAATGATTATCAGTTATTTAGAGAGTGAATTACAACTAGTTCAACACACATTAACCACTAAACGCTATTAATCATGAAAATTTTAACAAATTCGCTGTTAACTGCAATCTTGCTAGTTACGGCATCAACAATCACTATTGCACAAAACCAAGCCTATTGGATTCACACAGATCAAGTTAAACCTTCAAAGCAAGCTGAATACGAGCAAGTCAGCAAAGATTTTGTAGAAGCCTGTAAAAAACACGATCTTAAAGGTGCGGATTGGTCTGTCGCACATGTTAATGACGGCAGCTTTATCAGCATAGCACCAGTAGAAAATATGGCAGCATTTGACACCAATCCGCTGGCACCATTGATGGAAAAAATGGGAGAAGAAAAATTCAGGGCCCTTTTTGCCCGATTCAATGAATGCTATGATAAACACGGTGATGCGGTCATTATTTTGAACAACGAACTCTCGCACATGCCAGATGGAATGACCTTAAACACCGTTGGTCAAGAGTATCGCAAATGGCATTATCTCTATGTGACGCCAAAGAATTCAGCAAAACTTCGAGCTAAAATAAAAGAGATTACTGCGCTTTATGCAAAGAAAGGTGCTAAAGAACATTATAGAATCTACCATAGTGGCTTTGGAAATATGGAC
>JBGSXJ010000284.1:0-5933 GCA_041751535.1 Aquaticitalea sp. | reverse complement strand
ATTTACTTTTAATATCACTGACGAACGGATCAAGGACATTCCTGGTGTGGTGGCTTTAGATGTTGAGGTAAGGGTGGTCAATACGGAATTAGTTTCAGAAGGTCCATTGCTCATTACCCATGTCGGGATGAGTGCTCCAGCCATTTTAAAATTATCGGCGTTTGGAGCCATAGAACTTGCAAAATGCAATTATAAGTTTCAAATTGAAATCAATTTTATTAGGCAAAACTATGAAGACTGTTTAGATGTTTTAAAAGAATTAAAACACGAAATGGCAAAGAAAACTATCTTTAAATCTACACAATTTGAGTTGCCCAAACGGTTATGGCAAAAACTCGTTCTTGCTTCCGATATGGATCAGGAAACCCGTTGGGCAGATCTCAATAAAAGCCAATTGGAAAGTTTAGCAATGCAATTGACAAAGGCTGTGTTTAATGTGGATGGGAAAAGTACTTTTAAGGAAGAATTTGTCACAGCCGGCGGTATTGATTTAAAGGAAATTAATTTTAAAACCTTTGAAAGCAAGCTTCACAAGAACTTATATTTTGCCGGTGAAGTGATCAATGTTGATGCCGTCACAGGTGGATTTAACTTTCAAAATGCATGGACTTCGGCGTTTATCGTTTCAAAAAGTATTACGAATTAATATATTTAGTATATATTTGATATATAAAATATATATTTATTATCATGGGAAAAACAAAAAAACTCATTGAATTGGACGATAAAGCCATCAAAATCCTTGAGCAACAAGCT
This sequence comes from Aquaticitalea sp., assembly GCA_041751535.1. Classification (GTDB taxonomy): domain Bacteria; phylum Bacteroidota; class Bacteroidia; order Flavobacteriales; family Flavobacteriaceae; genus JBPOFM01. The sequence continues at coordinate 5,177 of JBGSXJ010000284.1, read as the reverse complement.
AAACTTCAAAAACGCTCCTTAAAGAATTACATTGAATTCACGTTGGAAGACATAGCCAAGCGCTACAGTGAACCATCAGAAGAATACAAAAAAATGATGGATGAAATGATAAAAAAACATGAAGACGGAACCCTTGAAACAATTCCTGTGTCAGAAGTCTTAAGACAATATGGAAGAAAACTTTGAATTTTCTGAAGAAGGAAGGCTAGAGTTGTATAGAGCCATATGCTATTTTAAGCTGATTGATAAGGAAAATGAGTTTTTCGATGATTTAATCAATCAATTAAATTTAATTTTAAAAATGCCTGAAGCTTTTCTGGTTAGATATAAAAATTTTAGAATTGTGCATTTTGAAAAATTTGATTACTCCATTCATTACAGAGTAAAGGCCACAGGGCAAATCGTTGTTTATCATATAATACACCAAAACCAAGACTTCTAGTGCAAACCTATGTCGCACTTTTAAGAGGTATTAATGTTGGTGGGCATAAGAAAGTTCCAATGACCGAACTGCGTGAACTTTTAAATCAGTGCGGTTTTGAAAATGTTTCAACCTACATTCAAACTGGCAACGTGTTGTTTCAATCTTTAGAGAACAATACCTCTATTTTAGAGATGAAAATTCATAATGCTATTAAATCCCATTTCGGCTTTGATGTGTCGATCATAGTAATAACACGACAGCAATTACAGTCTATTTTTGATGCATCGCCATTTCCAAAAAAAATAAAAGAAAAAAGCTATTTCATAATCCTGGATAAGATTCCTGACCCGAAATTGCTTGAGGAAGCCGAGAAAATAACTTATCAAAATGAAACATTCAAGATTATAAAAAACTGCCTCTATTTTCACAGTGCTGCTGGTTATGGCAACTCAAAATTTAATATGAATCTAATTGAACGAAAGTTGAAAGTCATAGGAACTGCCAGAAACTACAATACAATGCTAAAACTATTATCTTTGACAGCAGAATTATAACTAGCATGACCGAGAAACAATTTATTCCTAAAGCGTATTCCAATTCAGCTGAAAATGGAAAAATAACCTGGGAATCACCAAGTAATATAGCGCTCATTAAATATTGGGGCAAAAAAAAGGATCAAATTCCTGAAAATCCATCTATAAGTTTTACGCTCAATAATTGCAAAACAATCACATCTTTGAGCTATGTGAAGAAAAAAACACCTGATGATGCGTTTTCATTTGACATTTATTTAGACAGTGAAAAAAAGGAAGAGTTCAAGCCCAAAATCCATACATTTTTTGAGCGGATTGAGCTGTATTTGCCATTTTTAAAACAGTATCATTTTGTAATTGAAACATCCAACACGTTTCCGCATAGTTCAGGAATTGCATCCTCTGCTTCAGGCATGAGCGCATTGGCTTTATGCTTGATGAGTGTTGAAAAAGAACTTTCGAATATACACGGGATATCGGACGAATTCTTCAATAAAAAAGCGTCGTTTTTGGCGCGTTTAGGTTCCGGAAGTGCTTGCAGAAGTATCGAAGGCGATTTGATAGTTTGGGGAGAAACCGAGAGTATCGAAGGAAGTAATGATCTTTTTGGTATCAAATATCCATACCAAGTTCATGATAATTTTAAAGAGTATCATGACACCATTCTTTTGGTGGACAAAGGTGAAAAGCAAGTGAGCAGTAGCCTCGGTCATAATTTAATGCACAACCATCCGTATGCAAAAAATAGATTTCAGCAAGCCCACGATAATTTTAAAGACTTAAAAGCTATTTTGGCAACTGGAGATTTGGATGCCTTTATTGCCCTTGTTGAAAGCGAAGCATTAACGCTGCACGCCATGATGATGACGAGCATGCCAAACTTTATTCTGATGAAACCGAATACCTTGCAAATCATAAACAAAATTTGGAAATTTAGACAGGAAAGTGGTTTGCATATCAGTTTTACGCTCGATGCTGGTGCCAATGTTCACGTGCTGTATCCAAAACATGAAGCCAATAAAATCATGGAATTTATTAAAAGTGAGTTAGTTGCATATTGTCAAAATGGACACTATATTTGCGACGAAATTGGTTTTGGCGCGAACCAAATAGAATAATAATACGTATATTTGCTATTGGAAATTGCTCTAACTACATGAAAGGACCGCTTTTTTACTCAAAAATTTTACTCTTTGGTGAGTATGGAATCATCAAAGATTCCAAAGGTTTATCCATCCCTTATAATTTCTACAATGGCGCTTTAAAGACAGACACAAATCCGTCGGATGTTGCTATTAGATCCAATGAGAGTTTGAGACGTTTTGTAAGTTACCTAGAGACCATCAATAATGAATTGGTCACTTTTGATTTTAAAACGTTGAAACAGGATGTTGAAGAAGGTATGTATTTCGACTCATCCATTCCACAAGGTTATGGTGTTGGGAGCAGTGGCGCTTTGGTTGCGGCCATTTATGATAAATACGCACAAAATAAAATCACCGTTTTAGAGAACCTGACACGTGAAAAATTGTTGGTATTAAAATCTATTTTTTCTGAAATGGAATCTTTTTTTCATGGAAAATCTTCAGGTTTAGATCCTTTGAATAGTTATTTAAGCATTCCCATTCTTATCAATTCCAAAGACAATATCGAAGCCACAGGCATACCATCACAAAAAGCTGGCGGAAAAGGTGCCGTGTTTTTACTAGATAGTGGCATTATTGGTGAAACAGCTCCAATGGTAAGTATCTTTATGGAGAACATGAAGCAGGAAGGGTTTAGGAAAATGCTAAAAAATCAATTCATCAAGCATACAGATGCGTGTGTGGATGATTTCCTTAATGGAGATATCAAATCCTTGTTTACCAATACAAAAAAACTATCCAAAGTGGTTTTGAACCATTTTAAACCGATGATTCCTTTAGAGTTTCATGAACTTTGGAAAAAAGGGATAGACACCAACGACTATTATTTAAAACTTTGTGGATCTGGAGGTGGAGGTTATATCCTGGGCTTTACAGAAGATATTGACAAAGCAAAAGCGTCTCTCGCCGATCATAAATTGGAAGTGGTTTATAACTTCTAAATTCCTAAACATGTTATCCAGAAAACAAAAACATGTATTGCTAAAGTTTTTTAGCATGTTTTCTGTTGTTAGAGGTTATAACATCCTTGTTATAGTCATCGCACAATATTTAGCCTCCGTATATATCCTGGCTCATAACTTACCCGTTCATCAAGTCGTGTTTGACATTAATCTTTTTTCTTTGGTGGTAGCTTCGGCGCTTACCATTGCGGCAGGTTATATCATCAACAATTTTTATGATTCGGAAAAGGATCTTATCAATCGGCCACATAAATCGATGCTGGATCGATTGGTCAGTCAGAACACTAAATTGTCATTCTATTTCGTGCTGAATTTTTTGGCGGTGGTTATGGCAAGCTATGTGTCGTTTAATGCTGTTTTGTTTTTTTCCATATACATTTTCGGCATTTGGTTTTATTCCCATAAATTAAAAAAACTCCCCTTTATTGGGAACTTAACATCTGCTATCTTAACGATAACTCCTTTTTTTGCGATTTTTATCTATTATAGAAATTTTGAAAATGTCATTTTTGTACATGCTATGTTTTTGTTCCTGATAGTGTCCATGCGAGAGTTGACCAAAGATTTAGAAAACATTAAAGGTGATTTAGCTCAAGATTATCATACCATCCCCATAGTGTATGGCGAGAAGGTTTCAAAAATTATGCTGACGATTCTCACTTTTTTAACCCTGATTCCAACAGTGCTCTTGGTAAAATATTTCAATGTTGGCCATATGAGTTATTTCTTTTATTTGAGTGCGCTGCTATTGTTGGTCTTTATTTTGTTGTTATGGAAGTCCAAGACAAAAACGCATTATCTAATTTTGCACAATATTCTCAAATTCATTATCGTGGCTGGTGTATTCTGTATTATTTTAATTGATATTGATTTGGTGCTCAATAAGATTTAATGGAATTGTAAATTTTAAATTGCACTTATCAAAATGCAAAAATCGTAATATATAGAGTATCTTTGCAAAAATTATTTAACAATGAGCAGACATCAAGGCAGCAGTAATAAGGGAAAATCTTCAGCACGAAGTGAAGAAAAAGGTGCCAATAAAACTTCCGGTAGAGGAAAGGACAATGCCAAGAGCAAAAGTTATGCCCGAGGCAACTCACCTTTAAAAAAACGCCCAGCTACCTCTGAAAAATCTCAAACAGAGAAAAAAGCTCCAGCAAAAAAATCCAATCCAGACGAAATACGACTGAACAAGTATATAGCCAATTCCGGAATGTGCTCACGTCGCGATGCCGATATGCACATCGCCACAGGAAGTGTAACGGTAAACGGAAAGGTCATCAACGAAATGGGTTACAAAGTGAAGCTCGAGGACGATGTGCGATTTGATGGCGCACGAATTAATCCTGAGAAGAAAGCGTATGTGCTCTTGAATAAGCCCAAAGGTTTTGCTTCAACAACTAGTGAAGGAAAAGGAAGGACTGTGATGGATTTGGTTGCAAATGCGACTACCGCTCGTATAAAACCTATTGGTCGCTTGGGAAGAAATTCACTCGGATTGATTTTATTTACCAATGATGACGTCATGGTCAAAAAGTTCACGAATTCCAAAAATGGTGTTCCACGGCTTTTTCAGATTGAACTCGATAAAAACTTAAAATTGGAAGATCTCAAGCAAATCCAAGCAGGACTTAACATTGAAGGCAAATCCATCAAAGTTGAAGAGATCAGTTATATCGATGGAGAATCCAAAAACCAGATAGGGCTTAAAATAAAAAACACAGGTAATACCATTATACGTTCCATATTTGATCATTTAAAATATGAAATCGTCAAACTTGATTGTGTGTCCATTGCTGGCCTCACCAAGAAAGACATTCCTCGTGGTCACTGGAAACATTTGACAGAGCAAGAAGTGAATACCTTAAAAATGCTTCCTTAACTTTTACCTAAAAAAAACTCAAAACAGTCTTGTTTTTCAAAATTTTATAGTTCTTTTGTAATTCATACAGCTGAAAATTGAAATACGTTTTTATGTTTGGGCTTTTGACTGTTAAGAAGTCATTTTCAAAAGCAACTTATAAGATAAGTCACCAAGTTTTTAAGCTCACTTCTCGTTCAAAAATTCTAGAGAAGAATCACTTTATATTAGTGATTGCTCCTTCGCACC
>JBGSXJ010000283.1:0-4077 GCA_041751535.1 Aquaticitalea sp. | reverse complement strand
CTCTAATGCATACACGAAAAATCCCAGGGCCCATGCAACAACCATCAGTACCGATACGGTGTAAAGAATAACTTTCATATGTAATTCATCGTCCATTATTGTGCTGTGTGTGCGATTGAATTAATCTCCTTCTTACTGTTTGGCAAAGGGGACAACCCAATCAGTTCATTTCAGCTTTCTAATTAATGATACAAAGATGGGAAGAAGCCCGGGGAAGTCTCTTACAGCATTTTAAGGATTACTTATACTATTTCCATGCCAATAACGGCAAAGGCATTACAATGAGGTAGGACCAAGCCGCTAGGATGATATTTTGACAGGCAGGTAAACGGTGAAGATGGCTCCTTTGCCCAATTGACCTGTTGCAAAGATAAGGCCGCCATGGTTGTCCACAATTTTTTTACAAATGGAGAGGCCGATTCCGGTTCCAGAATATTCAGACTTGTTATGAAGTCGGTTAAAAAGTACGAAAATCTGCTCGGCATACTGCGGTTCAAAGCCAATCCCGTTATCTTCCACTGTTATGGTGTGATAGGATTTATACTTATTGGATTTCACTCCTTCGATGCTACTGGCTTTGGTTTTTGAATAGGTAATTTTAATGACAGGAGGCACATTGTCCTTACTGTATTTGAGTGAATTACTGATAAGGTTCTGAAATAACTGTTTGATTTGAAAGGGAATGACCTTCATGGCAGGGAAGGTATCCGAGATAATGGTAGCCTTTTTTTCTTCAATGACATCTGCCAGATCAGGTTTTGCAGTTTCCAAGAGTTCATTGATATCATAAAGTTCCATAGCCTTGTCAGATTTATTGGTCCTTGAGTATTGAAGCAAATCATCAATTAAGGAACGCATACGGATTGACGACGTTTTGATACGTTCGATATAAGTCTTACCACTATTGGTAAGATTGTCAAGCTCCTTATCTTCGAGTCGTGATAGGAAGGTCTGAATTTTTCGCAACGGTTCCTGAAGGTCGTGGCTGGCTACATAGTTAAAGGAAGCCAATTCTTTGTTGTTTCGTTCCAACTCGGCATTTTTCTCTTCCAACAAGCGATAGTTTTCAATCTCATCGGTGATATCGGCTGTAGTGCCCAACAGTCGACTATAACCTTCTTGGTCTGTCAATAGTTTGGCATTCGCCTTGAAGTGTTTTAGGGTGCCATTTTTTTGTATAATTCTATAATTGATATAAGGCAAGTCCCTCTCTTCAAACATGCGATGAATTTGTTTTGATAGCTTTTCCCTATCCTCAGGATGCACAAAAGCCATATAATCCTCAATTGTGGCATCAAAAGACCCCGGCTCTTCCCCGAGTAAACGGTACAAATTGTCTGAATATTCAAAACGATCTTCGTTTACGTACCAAATCCAATTGCCATGTTTGCTGACTATGGCCGATTGTGTAGCAGATTCCTTAAAGGTTTCGAGCTGTTCGTTTTTTATCTTTAGATCTTTAAGGTTTAAGCTGATTTGCACATAAGTCAATAAGAGAATGGCTAGGGACAGGATCAACACGTAATACACGAGCAAAGGAGCATTGGAGAGGCTTTCTGAACTTTGGTTGCGGCGTTGCTTTAAAAGTTCATTTTCATGGGCCGTTATCTCGTCCATTTTAAAGCGGATGTTGTTCATGTTGCGCCGACCTTCTTTGAAGGCGGTTTTGAATTCAGCTGTTTCCGTTTTTCCCTGCTGGGCCAGAGACAAAGTCTTATCGAAGATGGCTAAACTTTTATCAATCCTTAATTTGATGTCCTTGATATTTTCCTGCTGTGTAACATTATCAGCAGTAAGATGTTCCAAGCGATCCAAAATTTCTCCCACTTTCTCCTGATCGTTTATCAAGGGTTCCAAAAAGGTAGTATCGTTGGAGATGATGAAACCTCTTTTGCCACTTTCAGCATCCTTTAGAATGGCCATCAAATCTGCAAGCTCATCGTGGACGTCGTAGGTGTGCTCAACCATTTTAAGTGATTGGGAGAGGTCCCGAATATACTTATAGGCCAACCCGCCCATACACAATACAATAAATAAGCCCGAACCAAAAAGGATCTTTAAGAAACGTTCAGAATTATAGAGTGATTTAAGGTTCATCCTATAGGCGTAATAAAAAGTTGTCTCTGTTGAGTCCGCTGGTGTGGTATTGCCAGTTGATGGTGACAATGTCAGATAGGACTTTTTTTAAGGTCTTAAAGTCATTAGGCTTTTTAATGTAAATGTTGGCTCCGTTGACGAAGGTATTTTCTATATCCTCTTCGGAGGCAGAGGTGGAATAGATGGCAATGGCCATGTTTTTGAATTTATCAAGTTTCTTGATTTCCTTCAGACATTCCAATCCTGATTTTTTGGGCATGTTCAAATCCAAAAACAGGATATTGGGGATAAGTGCATCCGTCTGCATTAACGAATCCATTAGGTCCACCCCATCATTATAGGTTTCGACTTTTGTCTTTATTTTAAGTTCATCAAAAGCCTCCGTAAAAAATAAACGATCGTCTTCATCGTCATCGGCTAGAACCACATGGGTAACATTTTCTTGCATATACTATTATTAGGGATTATCTGCCAAGGCTCTACGTTCGTTGAAAAGCGGTGGGTGTATTTCCGGTTGTGTTTTTGAATTGCGTACTTAAAAGTGTGTGCTTATTTATAACCATACCATATACTATGCTAATTCAAATGAATGGAAAATCGATTCACTTGCAATAATTTACATTCGTGCGATTTGATTATATATAGTCCTGAAAATATTGCTTTAAAATTTCCGAGAGCATTTCTTTGGTCAATGGTTTTGTTTTATAGCCTGTGACATCTTGTATTTCCTTGGCCTTTTTCATATGTTCGGGATTTGCTGAGGTTGTTAAAATTATAATCAGCACTTTTGGTTTTTGCGATTTGTCCAAATCTTTATAGTGTTCCAAAAATTCCCATCCGTTCATTTTAGGCATGTTGAGGTCTAAAAATATGATGTCAGGGGGCTTTTGATCTTCCTTTTTGAGATATGTTAATGCTTCAATGCCGTTTTTTGCAATTTCGATAGATTGGACAATGTTCATTTCATTGATAATAATTTGATGGAAAAAGTTATCATCTGGATCATCGTCAACCAATAAAATACAGTCTAGTTTTTTTCTCATGATTTTTTTGTTTTAAGTTTTTGGTATTGTGAAATAAAAGGTGCTTCCTTCTCCAAATTCAGATTCGACCCATATATTTCCTCCATGCAATTCAATAATTTTTTGGCATAGCGATAATCCTATTCCTGTCCCTTCATATTCAGCCCTTGTGTGCAGGCGTTGAAAAAGCACAAATATTTTTTCGTTGTATTCTTTTTCAATTCCTATACCATTGTCTTTAATTTCGAAAAGATACTCTTTTCCTGTGTCGGATGCTGAAATAGTTATAACCGGTGGAACATCTTCTCTTTTGAATTTGATGGCATTGGTGATGAGGTTTTGAAAAACGACTTGCAAATCACCGCAGTTTGTTTTGGGTAATTTTGCCACTTGAATGTCGGCACCGCTTTCTTCAATGATTGCTGATAGATCAATTAAGACGTCCTGCAACAATATGTTACAATCTTTATCGGTCTTGCTCATATCTTTTCCTATTCTAGAAAAGTCAAGCAAATCAAAAATACGTTTAGACATCCGGGATGCCCCTCCGGTAATCACCTTCATATACTCTTTCATATCTTCATCAGGGTACGTCTCTATTTTGAGAGCCAACAATTTTGAGAAGTTGGAAATGGTTCTAAGGGGTTCTTGCAAGTCGTGTGATGCAGCGTAAGCGAATTGGGCCAGTTCTTTGTTTTTTATCTCTAATTCGATATTGTATTGATTTAGTTTTTTTTCAGCTTGATCCTGTAGGGAAATATCCTGCACAGTACCAGCCATCTTAATGACGTCTCCCTTCGTGTTCAGTATTATTTTGCCGATACCTTGCACAACTTTTTTACTGCCATCGGGTAAAGCAAGGGTGTATGTTGAAGGAGTATTTTCAAATTCCAAAGTACCATCCCTTTTAAAGGATTGCTTGGCATTTTCCATGTGTTGTTTCATTCTCGCTTTTGTT
>JBGSXJ010000282.1:0-2782 GCA_041751535.1 Aquaticitalea sp. | reverse complement strand
AAAAAGTCGAGGTCCCTCAACCTCGACTTTCCTAATTTGCTTTTGATTTATCCTGTAGATTTGGGGTCTCCAAAGTCAACAACATAATGCAAATATTAATTAATTAATCCATTGAACTAAAAACTAAATTTTAGTACACTTCAAATGTAAAATTATATTTCAATATGTCTGCTAAAATACATATTAAATCGTTGTAATGCATTAAATTTTAACATTTGTAGTTGTAATTGATAATTTCATCGATGAAATACACGTTTCTTATAACGTTGATTCGCATATTTTTTATTTTCAATGGCATAAAATTTGTTCCTCCAATTCAACGTTACTGTAAAATAACTACCTTTATTTATTTAATTTTTTCTCCTATGAAACATTTTATAGCTCTTATTTTGATTTCTACCACATTAAACTGTTTCGCACAAGAAATAACATATAATTCCACAGAAATTCCAATTTCCAAATTTATTGATGGCACCTTGTTAACTCCAAATGATGGTTCTACAACCCTGGCAATAATCATTGCTGGTTCTGGCCCGACCGATAGAGATGGAAATCAGAATTTTTTAAAAACCAACAATTTAAAAAAGTTAGCTGTTGCATTGACAAATAACGGCATTGCAACTTTTAGATATGATAAGCGCATTGTGAAGCAAATTCGAAAAGGCAATATGGACCCAAACATTAAGTTTGATGATTTTGTGACGGATGCCAAAGATGTTGTTGCCCATTTCAAACAACAAAACATTTACAAAAAAATAATTGTCATCGGCCATAGCCAAGGAAGTTTGATTGGGTTATTGGCCGCAAAGGATGGAGCTGATGGATTTATTTCCCTCGCCGGTGCTGGGCAAAGTATTGACAATGTCATTTTGGAGCAAGTTCAAAAGACGGCACCAATGTTTACCGAAGACAGCAAACGTATTTTTGAAGTACTTAAGAATGGTAAAACGACTAGCGACTATCCTGTTGCCTTGGGCTCTCTTTTTGATATAAGCATTCAACCGTATATGGCAAGCTGGATGCGCTTCAGCCCAACCGAGGAAGTCTCTAAACTTGATATTCCCGTATTGGTTATCAATGGCACCAAAGATTTGCAAGTGAGTATTGAAGAAGCAAAATTATTAAATGATGCCGCAAAAAATTCTGAATTGAAACTCATAAATAAAATGAACCATGTATTGTTTATTATAGAAGGAGATGATCAGGAAAATGCGAAATCTTACAATGACCAAGCAGGAAAAGTTTCAACCGAGTTAATTGATGAGATTGTATCATTTTTAAAAAATTAAACAGAAAGCTCTCCTACTGCTAATTGTATATGGTTAATCATAGTTGAGAAAGTGCCAAAACAATTCTATAATGAAGTCCTGCATTAAAACCTCCCTGTCTTCACTTATAATGAGGTCTTATGAATATTTATGGTAACACATTCTGGTTTGTTGTGTCTTAAAATCATTATTATCCAGTAAACATTTTCATGAAAGCAGAAATCTCATAATTTTGAGTCTACACAATGTGACTCGTAAAATATGACCTTGCTGTAAGACATTTTTTAAATTACACAAATTTTTAAAATACTCTAACAAATTAATATCACAACCAGATCTTTAATAATTAATTAAATTAAGTCTTTTTCTTCCCGTTATGCCAAAGGCGCAACGATTTTGATTCTTTACCGGACATTACTATTTTTTAAATACTTCTTTCATAAAGTATTTTGTATTTGTATAAAAGTTTATGCCTTCGCGAAGAATTCATTTAAAAGAGTATAATATGATGTAATTCATCCCTATTGTTTTCTCAAATCATTAATGGTTAGCCCAATTCACTAATCTCCATTAATAACAATCTGATTTTCAGATTTCTCAATAAGGGCAAGGAAACTCGTATATGAGTCAATGAAAGGCTTTTCTTTTTTGTAGTTTAGACCTTTGTTTTTAGGTAGCTCCGTCTTATTTGAGGTTTTGACTAAATTATTTTTATAAAAGAATATAATTTTCAAAACACTAACCTCCTTTCTTCGTAGATCCTATATACGCAAATCCTTTTAATAATGTATAACTAAAAAAAAAAGCATGAAAAACAAAGTTTTAAAAGTGCAACCCACAACACAGAGGTCTTCTAATGACAGACGTCAATTTTTGAAATTGAGCGGTATTGCCATCGTAGGTTCTGGTTTGTTATTTGCATGTGGCAATGACGACGATAACGTTGGTCCAGTCAATCCAGGTGTATTCGATTTAGGTTCTGGAGATTTAGGAGTTCTTAATTACGCTTTCGCTCTTGAACAATTAGAAGCAGATTTTTACGATAAGGTGGTAAATGGTTCTTATTGGGCTAGTGCATCCGCTATTGAAAAACAAGTTCTGCAAGATTTATACTATCACGAAGTGAATCACAGAGATTTCTTCAGTGCAGCGATCTCTGCAGCAGTTGGCTCTAATACAAGCGCCAAATTGCCAACTTTAGAATTTGATTATGGCTCTTTAGATTTTGGAAATAGAGCCCAAGTATTAGGAACTGCAAAAGTATTGGAAGATACTGGAGTTGCCGCCTACAATGGTGCTGGAAGATTACTAACTAATCCAGAATATCTAGTGCTTGCCGGAAAAATTGTTTCAGTTGAAGCACGTCACGCCTCTGCGATCAGAACTTTGATTAATCCAGGTTCTGCTGATTTTGCCGGTGACGATATTGTTGATCCTGTAACAGGATTGGATAGAGCATTGGATCCTTCAGACATTATTGCAGCTGTTAGTGCCACTGGTTTTATTACTACTCC
>JBGSXJ010000281.1:0-3612 GCA_041751535.1 Aquaticitalea sp. | reverse complement strand
TTGTGCGAATGATGGGTGTCACTTGCTTTTTATTCAATGTGAAGATTGCAAGAAAAAAATGGAAGGTTGTTGTTCTACAAATTGTATGGAGTTACATCGTCTTCCTTATGAGGAACAAAAAGCCCTACGCCGAGGCCAGGGGAATAGCAATGATATATTTAAAAAAGGACGTGCAGATCACCTAACCTATAATCAGGATTTGAGAAATATTTTTGATATTTTAAAAAAGTAATCAAAGGCTTCCGGAATTTAAGGAGGCCTTTTTTGAAGCTTTCAACTAAACATGTTCTGTTCTATTTGATATCAATTTTAATCAATGGGTTTTTAGATGAAATCTTAATTAAAAAATTGTTTTATACCTATCAATTCCAATCATTCTAATTTAATAATTCCATATTTAAAATGAAGGCGACATCTTTTAAAAAGACTTCAATAGTTAAAATAATATTCAATCTTTACTTTCGTAAAAATTATTTATTTAAAAAACAGCATCTTACGTTGAATTGGATAGATAAAATCAGTTCTAGAATATTGAGGCCTTGAACTTAATAAATAATCTTATCTTTACGTTTTGAAATAATTTACTAATCTTCATTCGCTATTCAGTGTGGCGGATTTTATATACTACATTATGAGTTGCAAAAGTTGCTCAACCGAAAAGGATGGACAGCCAAGAGGATGCAAAAGCAATGGTACATGCGGCACAGATAGCTGCAATAAACTAACTGTTTTTGATTGGTTGGCCAACATGTCGCTCCCACAAGGAGAAGAGCCATTCATTGGCGTCGAAGTACGTTTTAAAAACGGACGTAAACAATTTTACAAGAATACAGAAAACTTAACCTTGAGCATAGGCGATGTAGTCGCAACACAAGCCCAATCTGGTCATGATATCGGGATGGTCACCTTAACAGGGGAATTGGTTAAGATTCAAATGAAACGAAAAAAAGTGAACCTCAATAACGAAGAAGAGGTCATGAAAATCTACCGTAAAGCCTCTCAAAGAGATATCGATGTGTGGTCGGATGCCCGTGACAAGGAAGAACCAATGAAGGTGAAAGCCCGTCAGTTTGCGATTGACTTAAAACTTCAAATGAAAATTTCGGATATCGAATTTCAAGGGGATGCCAGTAAAGCGACCTTTTACTATACTGCAGAAGATCGGGTTGACTTTAGGGAACTCATCAAATTATTTGCAAGGGAATTCAGAACACGTATTGAAATGAAACAAGTTGGCTTCCGTCAAGAAGCTTCAAGACTTGGAGGCATTGGATCTTGTGGAAGAGAGCTATGTTGTTCTACGTGGTTAACAGATTTTAGAAGCGTAAGTACTTCTGCGGCACGATATCAACAGCTGTCTTTAAATCCATTAAAATTGGCTGGTCAGTGCGGAAAACTAAAATGTTGTCTCAATTATGAGTTGGATGCTTATTTAGATGCATTAAAGGACTTTCCAAAAACTGAAACCAAACTCTTTACCTTAAAAGGAACTGCGGTATGCCAAAAAACAGATATTTTTAGAGGCCAAATCTGGTATGCATATGAGGGCGAATGGATGAATTGGCACAAGCTTACAACAGCACAGGCTAACGAAATCATTGAGCTTAACAAGAAAAAAGAAAAAGTTGCAAGTTTGGAGGAATATGCTTCACAACTCATAGAAGAGGTGAAATCTGATTACGAAAATGTGGTAGGTCAAGACAGTTTAACCCGTTTTGATAGTCCTAAAAAGAATAACAAACGTAGAAACAATAGAGGGAAACAAAAACGAACGGAGACCACTGGTTCAAATCCCCAACAAAAAAAGCAACATAAAAAACGACCTCCTAAACCGAGAAACAACAATGCTAAATAAGAGTGCTTGGATACTAATGAGCATGCTGATCATGTTGAGTTCTTGCGACTCTAATCGCGTGTTTGATTCCTATCAATCGGTTCCAAGTCAATGGCAAAAGGATTCTGTTATATCATTCGTGGTGACACCTCCAGATTCCATTAATCACTACAATCTATTTGTGAATATTAGAAACACAAATACCTATAAATTCAACAATTTATTTTTAATCGTAGAGATGGTCCATCCACATGGAAAAACCTTGAAAGATACTCTAGAATACCAAATGGCAAAACCCAACGGTGAACTTATGGGTCAAGGAATCACAGATATTAAAGAAAATAAACTGTGGTATAAAGGACATGAAAATCCCTTTATTTTTGAAGAAATTGGCGATTATAAAATAAATATTCAGCATGCCATGCGAAATAACGGGGATGTTAATGGCGTTGATAAGCTAGAAGGCATTACGGATGTTGGTTTTAGGATAGAAACCATTAACAACTAATTTTATAAATATGGCACAAAAGAAGGCTGCGACTCAAGACTTTTCGAAGTATATACGACGGTTTTGGATGATGTTTTTAGGAGGAATCCTTTTGATAGTTCTCATGTTTTTGTTGGCATCTTGGGGAGCTTTTGGCGAAATGCCAGACCATACCGTTTTAGAAAACCCGAAAACCAATTTGGCTACCGAAATCATTTCTTCAGATGGTAAGACACTCGGTAAATTTTACCTCAACGATAACAGAACACCAGTTGATTATAAAGAACTGCCTCAAGACTTAATCAATGCATTGATTGCTACGGAAGATATTCGATTTACAGAGCATTCCGGTATTGATGCTAGAGGAACTTTAAGGGCAATCTTAAAACTGGGAAGTGGCGGAGGTGCCAGTACGATTTCACAACAACTGGCTAAACAGTTGTTTCATGGAGAAGGTTCAAAAAATATCGTTGAAAGAGTAGTTCTCCAAAAAACAAAAGAATGGATTATTGCGATCCGTTTGGAACGCCAATACACCAAGGAAGAAATCATTGCCATGTATTTCAACATTTATGATTTTGGAAATAATGCCGATGGAATTAGAAGCGCAGCCAGTATTTATTTTGATAAAGAGCCAAAAGAACTAGACCTAAAGGAATCTGCGATGTTAGTAGGAATGTTCAAAAACTCATCACTCTATAACCCAAGGCCACAACGTAATCCCGAAGGCACAAAGAACCGAAGAAATGTGGTATTGAGACAAATGGAGAAATATGATTTTATTACTGAAAACGTTCGTGATTCCATTCAAAAACTCGATTTAGGCTTGCGATATTCGCCGCAATCGCACCGCGAAGGTACAGCAACCTATTTTAGGGAATATCTAAAAGGTTTCATGAAAGATTGGATTAATGAAAATCCAAAATCTGATGGTTCCAAATACAGTTTGTATAATGGCGGTTTAAAAATTTATACTACTATTGATTCGCGCATGCAAAACTATGCAGAAGATGCTGTCGTAAAGCACATGGCGCAACTACAGGCAGAATTTTTTAAACAAAACACACCCGAACGAAATAAAACAGCACCTTTTGTTGGGCTCAATTCTGAAGAAATCACCAAAATACTCAATCAAGGGATGCGACAATCCGAACGCTGGCGTGTGATGAGACGAGATGGAAAATCTGAAAAGGAAATCATCGCCTCTTTTGATGAGCCAACGCCCATGAGTATTTTTTCTTGGAAAGGAGAAATTGATACCATTATGAAACCCATGGATTCCATGCGGTAT
>JBGSXJ010000280.1:0-2202 GCA_041751535.1 Aquaticitalea sp. | reverse complement strand
CTTCAAATAAATAATGGAAATTTTCCATTCCGTTTTCCTTGTCAAACGAATAAATTCCAGTAACCTGGGAATCAAAAAGATCCCTAATTTTATTACCTACCAGATCATAAATTCCCTGAATATCCATTTCGGCAGCAAGTCCTTCCTGTACGCTATTTATCACTGCCAACTCTGCATTGCGCTGCTCTGCTTCGTTAAAGAGTCGAGCGTTTTCAAGGGCTACACTCATACTGTTGGCAAGTATGCTTAACAATTGAACATCTGAATTGCTAAAGGCATGTTCACGGTCGTTATTTTTAATGCTGACATAGCCTATAACAAAGTCTGCGTTTATCATGGGCACATACACTGCGGATTTTGCCAATCTTGTGCCTGCAACGGGTTTTAAGGGTTTGCCATTTATTTGAGACATTGCTTCGGCCGCGTTTTCATTGAAATGAAGTAATGTTTTTTCGCGGATGATTTTTTTTCGCAATTCGTCATATTTTCGGTCCGGAAGAAAGAGTCGTTGCCCATCTTCATAAGCATATTCAAAATATTCTCTTTCTTGTTTTTGATTAATGCTAACAATAATAGTGACTTGGGCGTCAAATAGTTGCCTAATACGCTCACCAACTAATTCATAAATGGCACCCATCTCTTTTCCTTTACCGATGGCCTGCTGAACACTGTTAATTAATGTGAGCTCGGCTTCCCTTTGCTTGAGAAGTAATAAAGTATCCCTATTTGCTTCGGGAATTTCATTTTTTGAGGTGATAGGATTCGAGGGATTTTCGGTACTTTTTAACGTTCCCTTTGCTTCAGTTTTTGGTTTTTGTTTCATAAGGTTGGTCTTTTAAAATCGAAACTCAAATTATATTGTAAGATACTAATAATCTTACAATTACACATTGTGCTTTTGGTTTTGGTAAAATTATTTTTTTTCTTTTATCAAGTATTCCTCTAGGGAGTGAGGTTACCTATTGTAAGGATTAATTGGTAAAGTAATACATCGATGAATTCTTGCACCTGCGTCTATCTTTTTAAGGATGTCATGGTATACTATTAATTTGTTATTCTGGATTTGATTGATGTCCCCATAATGAATATTCAATGTATTTAAAATATGCAGGAGTTTTTTGAGGATGTTCTGGAAAATTTTGATCATGTTTTATAATTTTTAAATCCTTTATTTATAAAAAACAAAACCGATATGATGCCAATAAAAATGGCTGTTCCCAATACTTCTTTGTAGGTTAGTGATGATAAAAAATAGAAAATAATTAGAATGGAAATAATAGGGACCGTCAGTCCACCAGGGATTTTGAATTCATCTGGTTTTGATTTTTGACTATAACGCAGTTTAATCACAGATAACACTACTCCCAAATAAATTAACAGTATCGAACTTGTTGCGATCACTACCAATTGTTCAAAACTTGCTGTTGCGGCAATGATAAATGCCACAGTTGTGTATGAGATAATTGCCATATAAGGCGTTTTAAATCGTTTATGAATCTTTGCCAAATAGGTTAACGGGATGACCTTGTCCCTTGCCAACGCATAAGGAATTCTTGGTGCATTCAAAATTTCCCCACTTAAAAAACCGAACATGGAAATTGCAGATCCTACTATCAGTAATATAAATCCAATAGGCCCGAAAGCCACTTTAGCTGTTTGAGCGAGTGGTGCGGCGGTATAATTGGGCAACTCACTGCCGAGAACACCTTGCGACACCAATTGAATTAAAATATATATCACTACCACAGTCGTAATTCCTATAAAAATACCTCTCGGAATCGTGCGGTTTGGATTTTTGACCTCGCCACCTACAATCAAGCCGCTTTCACCACCTACAAAGGCAAAAAATAAGATAAGTGATGTCTTTCCTACGAGTTCAATACTTGGCATGGCTTCAATGGTTAGATTGCTTGTCGAAACTGCCGTCCATCCAAAAAGAATCAACAATAATAACGGAATGAGCTTTGCAACGACAAAAAACTTTACCAACCCGATGCCTTGTTTGATCCCAATGACGTTGATAGTTGCCAGCCCGAAAAAAACCACGAACAGAAACACCAAGCGTACCAATTCATTGGCAAAAATAGGATAGGAGGAAGCCAGCACATTTACCAAAGCATTGGACACCGCAGCGTCTGACATTAATGCAGAACCCATGGCGAACACACCTCCCAAAAATCCCGCATAGTCGCCAAAGGCAGT
>JBGSXJ010000279.1:0-4157 GCA_041751535.1 Aquaticitalea sp. | reverse complement strand
AGAAATTCCTTTATCGGTTTTATACCGCGAATCGACAATACGAATGTTATTTATTGTTGAGGTTGGATCAGACATCTTGCTAGGGGTAAGAATGAGGAGCATTTTACCGGCTTCGTCATAAACTTCAACCAAATTCATAGGAATTTTAAAAATGGAATCTCCTTTATAATTGACAATAGAGTCGTTCGGAAAAGCCATTTTCAAATTCTTAACCTGCGTGGTATCTGTTAACAATCCGATATAATTTTTGGTGATCAAAAATTCATTTTGTTCCTTTTTACAACTGGTAAAAAGTAAAACGACTGCAATTAAACTGATGCTGTATTTATACATTGTTTGTTGGTTGAATGATTAGTTTTATTAAGAATGTATGTGCCAATCACTTCTTCATGGCTTTATTTAAAATTCCGAAAACACTTCTTATAAAAGTGGCACTTGTCAAGACTTTGATAACAGGATTCATAGCTGTACTTCTGCGTGTAGAAGTGGTACGTTGTTTGGTTTTTTCCTTTTTAAGATCTTCTAACTCTTTTTGGACCTTTTCTTTTGCTTCTTCAGCTTCAGCCAGGGCTATTTTTTTGTTTAAAATTTCATAGGCACTTTCCCTATCGATCGTTTCATTGTATTTTTTATACAATTTGGATTTTCCAAGTAAGCTGCTCAATTCTGTATCTGTTAAAATATCCATTCGGCTCATGGGAGCTCGCATCATGGTTGCCGCCAAAGGTGTTGGTTTTCCTTTCTCATCGAGTGCAGATACCAAGGCTTCACCAGTTCCCAATGAGGTCAAAACAGTGGCTGTATCGTAGTAATCTGTATCAGGATAATTTTGAGCGGTCAGTTTGATGGCCTTGCGGTCATTCGCTGTAAATGCCCTTAATGCGTGCTGCACTTTGAGCCCCAATTGGCTTAATACAGCTTCGGGGACATCAGTGGGGTTTTGGGTCACAAAATAGATACCAACGCCTTTGCTTCGTATGAGTTTTACGATGCTTTCAATTTGGTTTAATAGTGCTTTTGAAGCTTCGTTAAAAATCAAGTGAGCTTCATCTATAAACAATATAAGCTCTGGGCGTTCAGCATCACCTTGTTCCGGGAAGGTGGAATAAATTTCTGCCAATAAACTCAACATGAAAGTTGAGAATAATTTTGGCCTATCCTGTATGTCTGTTAATCGTATGATATTTATATAACCTCTTCCATTTTCATCAATTCGCAATAAATCGTTCACTTCAAAGGAAGTTTCACCAAAAAACAGGTCAGCACCTTGTTGTTCCAGTTCCACTATTTTTCTTAAAATCGCACCTGTCGAGGATGTTGAAACTCGTCCATAAGCATTTTCAAATTCAGCTTTGCCTTCCTGTGTCGTGTATTGTAATATTTTTTTAAAATCCTTTAGATCCAACAATGGCATTTTGTTGTCGTCACAATACTTAAATATAATGGCAACCACTCCCGATTGGGCATCGGATAAATCTAAAATCCGCGATAACAGTACAGGTCCAAATTCGCTCACGGTGGCACGAAGGCGTACGCCCTGTTGCTCTGAAAGCGTCAGCACTTCTACTGGAAAACTTTTGGCATCAAAGGGCAATCCAATCATGGCATGACGTTCATCTATTTTTGGGTGGCCAGGACTAGGTTCTGCCAATCCGCTCAAATCGCCTTTAATATCCATTAAGAGTACCGGGATTCCTTTATCAGAAAGATTTTCGGCCAATACTTGTAGAGTTTTAGTCTTGCCAGTTCCCGTTGCACCAGCTATCAGCCCATGCCTGTTGAGTGTTTTTAAAGGTACATTTACAAACGCATTTTTCATTGTTTCACCATCCAACATTGCAGCACCCAATGTAATAAACTCACCTTTGTTGGTGTTGCCTTCAATTATGTGATTGAAAAATTCCTCTTTTCTATTCATGTATTTAAATTTCTATAAAAATACTAATCTTGAAGCAATACAACCTAAAATATTTGCAACAATAAAATATGTTGGTTTATTGAAAATGAAAATAATACCTAGTTAAGGATTAAATTTAAGACAAATATAAAAACCGTCGCCCAAAGCCCATCAACTGAATACTGTTTCCTATCTTTGCCAACTATGAAAAAAGAGATTCAAGACTTAATCGATAAAGGCCAAATGCTTCCTTTGATGGAGGAGTTTTACACCATTCAAGGTGAAGGCTTCCATAAGGGAACCGCTGCGTATTTTATCAGAGTAGGAGGTTGTGACGTAGGATGCCACTGGTGTGATGTAAAGGAGAGCTGGAATGCCGATTTGCATCCACCCACCGAAACGTCTATAATTGTTGAGAACGCAGCTAAACATAGCGATACAATTGTGGTTACAGGCGGCGAACCATTGACTTGGGACATGAACGAACTCACCTCGCAACTAAAGGCCAAAGGCTTGCAAGTGCATATAGAAACATCCGGAGCGTATCCGTTGACAGGAACTTGGGACTGGATTTGCCTTTCCCCTAAAAAGCTAAAATTGCCAACTCAAGAGGTTTATGATCATGCCAATGAATTAAAAGTGATTGTTTATAATAAAGACGATTTTCGCTTTGCAGAAGAGCAAGCTGCCAAAGTTAACAAAAACTGCATCCTATACCTGCAACCAGAATGGAGCAAACGGGATAAAGTGATTCCTGAAATTGTAGCCTATGTCATGGCACATCCCAAATGGAAAGTGTCGTTGCAAACCCATAAATATTTAAATATCCCGTAATAAAAAATGCCTTGAAAAACTCAAGGCATTTTATTTATAATTAAATCAGGATTACTTTGTAAATGGGACTGCAATCAATGTATTTCCCCATCCTATATTTAAGTCTGCACCAGTTGGTGTTTCTTCAAAAACCATAGAAAAAGCCTCAAGAAATTTTTTGCTCTCTTGCACAGGAACTTTCAAACGAACGACGTCTTTAGATTGATCGTAAGTGTATGCGCCCCAAATATTGGTGTCGGTATTCAAAATAACAGTCCATTCAGATTCGCCAGGAATTGTAAACAATGCGTATGAACCTGCCTTTACAAGGGTTTTGCCTATTGTCATATTTTTATAAAGCACCACTTCTGTAGCTTCATTTGCTCCTGTTCTCCAGACAAGACCCTTGGGTGCCAGTTTGGAGACTTCACGACCCTTGAGCTGTGGTCTGCTGTAAATGACTTTGACAAGTTTATCCGACACTTTGTAGTTGGATGGAAATGAGGCGATGTCCAACGGACTTTTATCCAAATCTGGAAAATCTTGGGCTTGCACGTTGAATGCTAAAATTGAAACAAATAGAAAAGTAATTGTTTTAAAATAATTAAATGTTTTCATAACTGGTTTTTTTAGTATTTCAAAAATAGCAGTTTTTGTTTTCAATCGTATCATCACTATCAAATTTTAAGTAAAAATTGACATTTGTAATTACAATTTTTAAATTTCTCTTAAAGTATTTACATAATTTAATAATAATTCAATTAATAATTACATATTGTTAGTAATAATACTTTATATGTTTTATAATTGAAATCATAAATTGATATTTGCTTTAAGTTTAAAATAATAAATTAAGAAAATGTGTGGAATTGTATGTGCCTTTGATTTAAAACAGAAATCCGATGACTTAAGGCCCCAATTATTAGAAATGGCTAAAATCATCCGTCATCGTGGTCCCGATTGGAGCGGTATTTATAGCAATGATAAGGCTATTTTGGCGCATGAGCGTTTGGCAATTGTCGATCCAGCTTCTGGAAAGCAGCCGTTATTGAGTGAAGACAAAAAACTTATTTTGGCGGCTAATGGCGAAATTTATAATCATCGTTCGCTGCGCAAGCAGTTTGAAGGTAAATACAATTTTCAAACGGAAAGCGATTGTGAAGTCATCTTGGCTTTGTACCAAGAAAAAGGAGTTGATTTTATTGATGAAATGAACGGCATCTTTGGTTTTGCCATTTATGATGTCGAGAAAGATGAATATTTCATTGCGCGCGACCACATGGGAATCATCCCTTTGTATATTGGATGGGATAAAAACGGCACATTCTATGTCGCTTCCGAATTAAAAGCCTTGGAAGGTTATTGCAGTAAAATCGAATTGTTTCCGCCAGGACATTATATGAGCAGTAAGGATGGAGAGTTTGTCAAATGGTACCATCGCGAATGG
>JBGSXJ010000278.1:0-3264 GCA_041751535.1 Aquaticitalea sp. | reverse complement strand
TTTCCTTCTTCAACTATAAAACCAAATCCTTTGGCATCATTGAAAAATTTTACGGTTCCTTTACTCATTGTAATAAATATTAAATTAATTATGTTTTGTAAGACAAATATAGTGCCATTAAATTAAATACCGCATATTTTGTTAAATTTATTGCATTAAATTTTTGTAATCCTTTTAATGAATAAGGTGATTACTGTTGTGAATTTGAAATGATTACTCTGAGAATTTGTTTAGCGAGCAAAGAAAAACTGTAACTTCTCGGGTAGAGAATCAAAAAAGACACCAATAGGTTAGGTAAGTTTAGCGAAGTACCAATTTTGTAATGACTTGTTTGCCTAGTGATTCGTTAAGCATGGCTATTATTTTTTCCTTTCCATAACTCAACTCTTCTCGGAGCACACTACTGCTTAATTGCACATACAGCGTATCGCGCTCTAATTGTACGGCGGTGGTGTAATTATTAACACCATTGCCCATCATATTTGCCCAAGCTTCCTGCACATTGACCTTGTCCAGGCCAGATTGCAAATGGTTGGCATCAACAAATTCCTTGAGGATATCACTAATCGGTAAATGTTCGTTATATCGTTTTGCCATTAGTTAAGATCTAGAGGTTCATATCGCTTATATACGTAGCGAATTTTTTCCTGGTTTTGGATAATCAGTTTTGTTTCTGTCGCTTCCAGAATTGTTTCCTTCCAGTCGGAATATAGTGTTTTGTAATAAATGTTCAAACTGTCGTTTTCAATTTTTAATGTTATGGCTTCCACGTCGTCGGAAGTAGAATAACTACCATCAAAATTGGGTTTCAATTTTTTTCTAAATCCGGTTAAACTATCGGTAATGTTGAAAAAATCAATGGTCTCATTATAATTGTAATCGCGTTTGGTTCCATCTGCCAGCATAACTTCATCAATTTCCCAGTAACCTTGCAGATGCTCAATGTGATTTTTTGGGTTTTTTGAACAACCGATCGTCATCAGAGCAAGGAGTATCATAAATAATTTTTTCACAACTTAAATAGTTTATATGATTGATTTGTCTGCTTCACTACAGCTTCCGTCCGTTCGGCATGTGTGTCGCTGATAAAGAGTTGCCCAAAATGTTTGTTGTCAACCAACTCAATGATTTGAGCCACACGATGCTCATCTAATTTATCAAAAATATCGTCCAAAAGCAAAATTGGGGCGACACCGCTTTGCTGTTTTATAAAATCGAATTGCGCCAATTTCAAAGCGACCAAAAAGGATTTTTGCTGACCCTGGCTACCGAATTTTTTAATGGGAAATGATTCAATTTCAAAATTTAGATCATCCTTATGGACTCCTACACTCGTATAGTGCAATGCCTTGTCTTTGTTGATGTTTTCTTTTAACAGGATATTCAATTCGCCATCAAATAAATCACTTTTATAACTTAAATCTACCTCTTCTTTATGGTTGCTGATGGCATTGTAACGCAATTTGAAAATCGGAATAAAAACCTCCAAAAAAGAATTTCTCGTTTTAAAGATTTCTGTGCCATACGAATGTAACTGTTCATTATAAACTTGAAGTGTTTGGGCATTGAACGTGTTATTGAGAGCAAAATATTTCAATAATGCATTCCGTTGCATCAACACTTTATTGTAATTGATTAGGTTATTGAGATATAATTTGTCACCCTGCGAAATCACACTATCTACAAACTTACGCCGGGTTTCACTGCCTTCAATGATCAAGTCCCGATCTGCCGGCGAAATCATCACCAAAGGAATAAATCCAATATGATCACTGAATTTCTCATAAGCCTTACCGTTGCGCTTAATGAGCTTTTTTTGTCCTTTTTTAAGCGAGACCACTATTTTTTCGGTACGTTTCTCCTTATCGAAAACGCCATCGATGACAAAAAACTCTTCATCGTGTTTGATATTTTGGGTCGCAATCGGATTAAAATAGCTTTTTCCAAAGGATAAATGGTAAATGGCATCCAAAACATTGGTTTTTCCCACACCATTGGCACCGACAAAACAGTTAATTTTGTTGTCAAAAGTGAAGGATTGGCTCTCGAAATTTTTATAGTTTACCAATGACAGCGTAGTTAAAACCATAGAATAATAAAGTAATGCAGATTTTTAATTGACCATTAAGTGAAAGGATGTGCAAATTATTGAAAAATAACAAATAATTTACCTTTTAAATACCAATAAAAATTTTATTTTTGCGGCGCACAAATAGAGAACACATGGCAACGTACAAGAAGAAAGGTTTCAAACCAAAAACTAAAGAGGAAAAATCTGAAGCGATAGAGCAAAATTCAACAACAGCAGGAGTATTTAACACTTTAGACCAATCGGCATCCAGAACCGAAGAATGGGCTGTACAGAACCAAAAATATATTATTGCAGGAGTTGGTGTTGTCGTTTTGATAGTTTTAGGTTATTTAGGTTATCAAAAATTTGTGGCCGAGCCAAAAGCAAGTGAAGCGATGAACGAAATGTTCAAAGCGCAACAATATTTTGATCAAGCAGTGAACGCTACCGAAAAGGATTCTTTATATACATTAGCGTTGAATGGTGGAGAAGGAAAGTTTGGAATGGTGGATATTGCCGAAGAATACAGTGGGACACCTGCTGCTAACCTAGCCAACTATTATGCTGGAATGGCTTATTTAAATCTGAAGGATTATAAGAATGCCGTAAAATATTTAGGTGATTTTTCAAGCGATGACCAACTATTGGGTCCAATTGCAAAAGGTGGTATTGGGGATGCGTTCATGCAATTGAACCAACCAGAAGAGGCTTTGGAATATTACGAAGAAGCGGCAAAAATGAAAACCAACGATTATACAACTCCGATGTACTTATTCAAAGCTGCAAATGTGGCGATGAAACTTGGAAAATCTGATAAGGCTTTAGAAAACTACAAACGCATCAAGGATGAATTTTCTTCATCTGCCGAAGCGTCAAACATTGATGTCTTTATAGGAAAAGCGGAATCAGGCTTGTAATATGGCTACAAAAAATCAAAATTTATCGGCCTACGATAAAACAACAATCCCAAACGCGAAGGACTTTCGGTTTGGGATTGTTGTTTCAGAATGGAATGCAAACATTACCGATAACCTTTTTAAAGGTGCTTATGGCACACTTATAGATCATGGAGTCATAGAAAACAATATCATCCATTGGCAAGTTCCGGGTAGCTTTGAATTGATCTATGGAAGTAAAAAAATGCAGTCACAAAAAGTCGATGCGGTCATTGCTATTGGAAGCGTTATACAAGG
>JBGSXJ010000277.1:0-9198 GCA_041751535.1 Aquaticitalea sp. | reverse complement strand
CATGGCGATTTCATATTAATTAGTTTGTTTTACTGATTTTATTGGATTCTTTAATTTCGATTCTATAATTGATTATTACTTTTTGGCGTCCCCATTCTCTTGCTGCTTCGACGTCTGTACCCATATAAATATCAATCCGATTTTTCCATTGGTAAGGCATTCTGTCCTTTACCAAATATAGTCCTTTGAAACCTTCAATTTGTACCGGAGTATTATGTTTTAAACCTTTTCTAAACAAATCCCGTGAAACGGCAATGTATTTCATTCCAGGTTTGAGGCTATCACCAAAGGCCCCGATACCAGGGTTTTTATCTGTTTGGCTTTTAGTGGAGTTATAAGCGGTGGCAGTCACTTTTATGGTTTCCCACGAATATTTGCGTTCAGGATGATTAGAAGTGCTGTCACAACCAAATAAGAAAATAAAAATAATCAAACTCATCAATATAAGCTTCATACTACTGGGTTAGAGATTAAATATACAATTTAAACTAACATCTGAAGCTTTTTTGTAACTTGTCGCTTACAATTCAATGATTAAATATATGAAAACAATTCTCGGTTCATCACTATTAATACTCCTTATGATGTCATGTAAAAACGATTCAAAATCTAGCGATTCCGCTTCTACTGCAAAAGATTCTATTGCGCTTGTAGAACGTGCCAAAATTATTCACGAACGTATCATTACACTTGATACCCATTGCGATATCAATATTAAAAATTTCACTGATAGCATCAACTACAGTCAAAACCTCGATTCGCAGGTCAATTTGCCCAAAATGAAAGCAGGTGGTCTCGATGTGGCTTGGTTTATTGTTTATACAGGTCAGGATACATTAACGGATGAAGGTTATAAAAAAGCATATGATAATGCCATCTCAAAATTTGACGCCATCCATAAATTGTGTGAAGTCATAGCACCTAATGACATTGAATTGGCACTGACTTCCGATGACGTACGGCGGATTGTGAAATCTGGTAAAAAGGTTGCAATGATTGGGATTGAGAATGGCTATCCTGTTGGGAAAGATATTGAGAATGTTAAAAAATTTTATAACCTAGGAGGGCGCTATATGTCCTTGTCCCACAACGGACACAGCCAATTGAGTGATAGCAATACAGGTGAAGAAAAGGACGTATGGCTTCACAACGGTTTAAGTGAATTTGGCAAAGAAGTTGTTCGTGAAATGAACCGTTTAGGAATGATGATTGACGTGTCGCATCCTTCCAAAGAAGCCATGAAACAGATGATTGATTTGAGCAATGCACCACTGATTGCCTCACACTCTTCCGCTCGTGCCTTGTGCGATCACAGTCGTAATCTCGATGATGAACAGTTGGGATGGATAAAGAACAATGGTGGCGTGGTGCAGACCGTAGCCTTTTCGTCTTATTTGAATACCGATAAACATGAAAAACGTGCGGCTTTTGAAAAGGAAATCAGTCTTAAAATAATGGACTCCATGAATGTTGCCTTTTTGGAACGAGAAGATATCAAACAACTTACTGAAGAAGAGCAAGAAGCTTATTATGAAGTTTTGAAAAAAGTGAAACCTTTGACCACTGCAAAAATGTCAACTATGGATAAGGTCCCTCCCGCCGTTAATGTTGAGGATTTTGTAGATCATATCGATTATTTGGTAAAAACCATAGGCATCAAGCACGTTGGAATCAGCAGTGATTTTGATGGTGGCGGGGGGATTGAAGGTTGGCGCGACGCTTCTGAAACTTTTAATGTGACATTGGCATTGGTAAGACGAGGCTATTCTGAACAGGACATAGAAATGCTTTGGAGCGGTAATTTATTGCGAGTCCTGGACGAAGTGCAAGCTTTAGCCCAAACTACTAATCAGCAATTGTGATAGGATTGGGCTTTGATTAAAAATTAAAATCAATATTCCAACAAGGTTCTTAAAGCTGCTTCAAATTTGCCTTTTGCAAGATATTGATCTTCCAGTTGATTGATAAACGGAATGGGCGTTTCCATACTTGCAACACGCTTTACAGGAGCATCGAGATCTTCAAAACAATGTTCCATAATCAAAGCTGAAATATCACTGGCAATGCTACCAAACATAGAATCCTCTTGCAGAATAATGGCTCTTCCTGTTTTTTTAAGAGACGTATAAATGGCTTCGGTATCCAAAGGCTGAAGGGATCTTAAATCCAATAAATCGGCTTTGATATCTTCATTTTTATCCAAAGTCTCCAAGGCCCAGTGTACGCCAGCTCCATAGGTTATAATCGTGACATCGTCTCCTTCTTTTAATAAAGAAGCTTTGCCAAATGGTATTGTAAAATAATCTGTAGGCACCTCTTGACGAATGGTTCTATATAATGCTTTATGCTCAAAATACATCACAGGATTCGGGTCATTGATGGCAGTAGCAAGTAAGCCTTTAGCGTCATAAGGAAATGCTGGATACACAACTTTCAATCCTGGTGTTTTTGTAAACCACGCTTCGTTGGTTTGGGAGTGAAATGGTCCAGCGGCAACACCAGCACCACAAGGCATTCGAACAACAACATCCGCATTTTCGTTCCATCTATAATGGGATTTTGCTAAATAATTGACAATCGGGTTGAATCCTGAACTTACAAAATCAGCAAATTGCATTTCAACTACAGATTTAATTCCGGCAATGGACAATCCCATCGCGGTTTCGATAATCGCGGATTCACATATAGGTGTATTGCGAACACGATCCTTACCAAATTCTTCAACAAAGCCTTCCGTAATTTTAAAAACACCACCATATTCCGCAATGTCCTGACCCATGATTACTAAATCTCTATGACGTTGCATCGATTGACGCAAACCTTGGGAAACCGCATCAATAAAACGGATTTCTTCCGTATTTGATTTAGATTCAACGTGTTGATATGTATAAGGTTTGTAAACATCATTTAATTCAATACTTTCATAAGGTGTAATCGGTTCTTCGGCAAAGGCCAATTGCAAACCTTCCTCTATTTCTACCTTAATTTCGGTATGGTAACTGGCATCCTTTTCGGCTGTTAAGACATTTTGATCAAGCAAATAATTTCTGAAATTAACGATTGGGTCTTTGGCTTCCCATTCGGCCAATAACTCTGCAGGAACATATTTAGTACCACTCGCCTCTTCATGGCCTCGCATCCTAAACGTTTTAAACTCTATAAGGATTGGTCTTGGGCGATTTCGTAAACTCTCTGCAAGCTTCAGGAGTTTTGTATAGACTTCTACAATATTGTTGCCATCAAAAATAAAGGAATCAATTCCATAACCCTTGCCTCTATCTGCCAAATCCTTGCAACGGTATTGCTCGTTGGTTGGTGTTGACAATCCATATCCATTATTTTCGATACAAAAAATAACTGGCAATTGCCATACCGAAGCCACATTCAAGGCTTCATGAAAGTCCCCTTCGCTTGTACCTCCTTCTCCAGTAAATACAACGGTTACTTGATTTTTACCTTTTAGATTACTCGCTAATGCAATACCATCTGCTACACCCAATTGTGGGCCCAAATGTGATATCATTCCTACGATATTGAATTCCTGTGTCCCGAAATGAAAGGAACGATCCCTTCCCTTGGTAAAACCGTTCGCTTTCCCTTGCCATTGACTGAATAAGCGATGTAATGGAATGTTTCGGGTTGTAAAAACACCCAAATTGCGATGCATTGGCAATATGTACTCGTCATTTTGAAGCGCCATAGTAACGCCAACTGATATGGCTTCCTGACCAATGCCCGAAAACCATTTCGATATTTTTCCTTGTCGCAGTAACTTCAGCATCTTTTCCTCTATCAATCGAGGTTTCAGCATGTTTTTGTAAAGCTGTAAAAGAATTATATCATCAAGATTTCTTTTGTCGAAATTAATCTTGCTTTTTGTGGATGTCAACATGGCGATTGATTTGTATTCAAAATCAAAAGTAACTAAAAATTGCTTTTGTTAAGGTTTATCCCTATTTTTTTTAACCTATAAAAGATACTGATTTTATTAGTATTTTCCTTATTTTTGTAATGTAGTAATAAATTTAAATCGCACAAATTATGAATACGATTCCGAGTGTTAATCTTCAGAATTTTATTTCGGGTGATCCAGTAAAAAAACAAAAATTCATTGACGAGATTGGTAAGGCTTATGAAGAAATAGGATTTGTAGCCTTAAAAGGACATTTTCTTGA
The DNA here is from genome assembly GCA_041751535.1 of Aquaticitalea sp. GTDB lineage: Bacteria > Bacteroidota > Bacteroidia > Flavobacteriales > Flavobacteriaceae > JBPOFM01. The sequence goes on along the minus strand of JBGSXJ010000277.1, from coordinate 5,023 downwards.
TGATAAATTAGTCGATAAACTTTATAGTGAAGTAAAAAACTTTTTTGCATTACCACTCGAAGTAAAAGAAAAATATGAGATTCCAGGCATAGGAGGCCAACGAGGCTATATTTCATTTGGAAAAGAGAGTGCAAAAGGAAAAAAAGAAGGCGATTTAAAAGAGTTTTGGCATTTTGGACAGTATGTGGAAAATGATTCTAAGTTAGAAGCTGAATATCCAGCAAATGTCGTTGTTACCGAGCTTCCTGAATTCAATAAGGCTGGTAAGGTAGCATATCGCATGTTAGAAAAAACAGCGAAATATGTTTTGAGGGCATTGGCTTTGCACCTCAATTTGGAAGAAACCTATTTTGACCATTATATACACAATGGCAATTCCATTTTACGACCTATCCATTATCCACCAATCAAAGAAGAACCAAAAGAAGCAGTTCGGGCTGCAGCGCATGGAGACATCAATCTGATTACCTTATTGATGGGCGCTCAAGGTCGTGGTTTGCAGGTAAAAAATCATAAAGGTGAATGGATAGATGCCATCGCAGAACCAGACGAATTAATGATCAATGTTGGCGACATGTTGTCACGTCACACCAATAATAAATTAAAATCCACGATCCACCAAGTCATCAACCCACCGAGGGAACTATGGGGAACGTCGCGATATTCCATCCCATTTTTTATGCATCCTATAAGCGACATGAAATTGGATGTTTTGGATAGTTGCATCGATGATGAAAATCCAAAACAGTTCGAAGATATTACTGCTGGTGAATTTTTACATGAACGTTTGGTCGATTTGGGCTTGATTAAAAAATAAGGATTAATGGATTTGCAAGACCAACTCAAAAAGTTGTTTCCAGAACACGCACCAGAAATTAATGAACAGTCGGAAGATGGTTCAGAAATTTGGCTGCAAGACGATCCAATTATATGCAAATATGAAAAGCGCAAAGGCAAGCCAATTACCATTCTTGAAGGCTATACTGGGGCGACTGACGATTTTAAGGCATTGGCAAAAGAATTAAAAACAACATTGAGTGTTGGAGGAAGTTTTAAAGACGACAAAATCATCATTCAAGGAGATTACCGAGATAAAATCATGACGATTTTAAAAGAAAAAGGCTTTGCCGTTAAACGCGTAGGCGGTTAAATGAGCAAACCTATCCTTCATATTACCAATGGTCATCATCTGACAACATATCTCAAGGAATTGGATATTAAGGGAGATGTCCTTACATGGCAGGAAATGCTGTGCGAAGGACCGACAACAGAACAAATCGATTCTGATGAATTTGTCTCGGTCAGAAAGAAATTCCTTCACGATTATTACGATATCGAAATTAATGAAGATGAGTTTCGAAGTGAAATTTCAATTTTAAATCAACCTGAAAATTATTCAGAAATTGTTCTTTGGTTTGAGTTTGACTTGTTTTGCCATATCAATTTAATGGCTGTCATTAGTTTAATTAAACAAAAAAGAATCAAGCTCCCACTCTATTTGGTATGCAGTGGACGTGTAGAGGGAGAAAAAGAATTGAAAGGATTAGCAGAATTAAAGCCTCAACAGCTCCAAAATCATTATAAGCACAAAATGAAATTGACCACGACTGATGTAGACTTAATTGCCTCTCTTTGGAAAACCTATTGTGGCTCTGATCACAATCTATTCAAACCAATCATTGTGCAGAAAACCTCCTTTCCATATTTAAGCAATTGTTTAAAAGCTCATTTGCAGCGGTTTCCAGATTCAAAAACTGGTTTATCTGTTCTGGAGATGAATATTTTGGAATTGGTCAAAAAATACAATATAAAATCTCGAAAGCATCTTTTAGGGTATATTCTCAATTATCAAGGTTACTACGGATTTGGCGACACCCAACTCAACAGGAAAATTGAAAAAATGTCAATATTTTTTGAAGAAACAACAGAAAACATCGTACTCAACAGAAAAGGGCATGAAGCGTTGTTGGGGCATCATAATTTTTCGAACGAATTAAAAATAATCATGGTTTTTGGCGGCGTTAAAAAAATCGATTTTGTATTCAGTCAGTCACAGAATAAACTTATAAAAACAGTATAATGCCTATAAAAGCGTCCGAACTTATTCTCAATCAAGATGGAAGTGTCTATCATCTCAACTTACGCCCTGAACATATTGCAAATACAATTATAACTGTTGGCGACCCTGATAGAGTGGACAATGTGACCAAACATTTTGAAACTATCGAATTTAAAACAAGAAAAAGAGAATTCCACACCCAAACAGGAACTTACAATGAAAAGCGTATCACAGTCATTTCCACAGGTATTGGTACCGATAATATTGATATTGTATTTAACGAGTTGGACGCATTGGTGAATATCGATTTAGAAAAAAGAGAGATCAAACAAGACTTGACTTCACTTGAAATTATACGTATTGGCACTTCGGGCTCGATTCAAAAAGACATACCAATTGATGCATTTTTAATTAGTGATTATGCTGTAGGGTTTGATAGTTTACTTCATTTTTATGAAAGTGAACATGTGCAACATCAAGAGATATCTGAAGCATTGATACAACATACCAATTGGTCTAGTTCCAAATCCAAACCATATGTCGTAAAATCCGACGAAAGTCTCTTGGAAAGATTTAGTTCAGATAAAACTTTTAGAGGTTTTACAGCCACCAATGTTGGCTTTTATGGACCACAAGGTCGCATTCTTCGATTGCCAATTCAAGACAATGACTTAAACGATAAGTTGGCGAATTTTGATTACAAAGGAAAGCCAATCACCAATCTCGAAATGGAAACCGCAGGCATTTATGGTCTTTCGAAATTATTGGGGCACAAAGCACTGTCTATGAATGCTATTATTGCCAATCGTGCAACCGGCGAATTCACAAAAAACTCAAGGATGGTGGTTGACGAATTGATATTATATACATTACAAAGAATTGCAGAATAAAACATTTTTCCTTTTTTGAGGAATGAAAACGGAATTTTAAATGAAAACAGTAAGAATAGGCGGTGTACCAGAACATTTTAATTTAGCGTGGTACTTAACACTTAAAAATGGCGAATACAAATCAGAAGGAATAAATTTGCGATGGGAAGACTATGCTGGTGGAACTGGACAAATGACTAAAGCTTTGAGCACAGGTGAAATTGATATGGCGGTGATTTTAACGGAAGGAATCATTAAAGATATCGTGGAAGGCAATCCGAGCAAAATAGTACAAACCTTTGTGCAGTCGCCTTTAATTTGGGGAATTCATGTCGCCAATGATTCTAAATTCAAATCAGTTGAAGATTTAAAGGGAACGCGTGCGGCCATCAGTCGTTTTGGTTCTGGATCGCATTTAATGGCTTACATCAATGCAGAAAACAATGGATGGGATCTTAACAAAGACCTAAAATTTGAAGTGATTCAGGATCTTGAAGGTGCCGTTAAGGCCTTAACCAATGGTGAAGCAGACTATTTTATGTGGGAACGGTTTATGACCAAACCCTTGGTTGATGAGAAGATATTCCGTTATGTGGCACCTCTTCCAACCCCATGGCCATGTTTCGTTATCGCTGTAAGGGATGCATTCCTAAAAACCAATTTGGAAGATGTTAAAACCATTTTAAAGGTGATCAACAACACTACTTCAGAATTTAAGGACATCCCGAGCATTGATAAAACCATCGCAAATAGGTATAATCAAAAATTAATTGACGTCCAAGAGTGGTTGTCCCTAACGGAATGGTCTCAAGATGTGATTGATGAAAAAACCATCAACACAATTCAAACGGAATTGATGGAAGTTGGTATAATCAACAAAAGGAAGCCATACAATCAAATTGTACAAAAATTATAGCATTATATCCTGAAAAATTTAACATAAACTTAAGTTTTACTTCAAAAAATATGTTGTTTAAAAAAAAATAATTACATTCGTGAAACCTTGATGTCAAAGACCTAACTTGACAAAAAATTCAGCTATGATTATGACCTTTGTTTTAATACTATCTTTTTTGGTTGCATTAAATTTTTTCTTATTATACTTCAGTTGCAATAAAAGTCCAAAAAAAGAAAGTGCTGAAAAACTTGAATTGGCAGAAAATGGAATTACACAAAAAATTACTACCAAACGATTGCCTTCTCCCCAGCTTGCTCCAACAGGAAGTTAGTTTTACTAAAATGCTTATTGCCAAACCAATAACCTCTGTTCGCGCTTAAAGGTGATGGATGTCCTGATGCGAGAATGATGTGTTTTCTGGTGTTTATTAATTTTGCCTTCTGTTTTGCAAATCCTCCCCAAAGTAAAAAAATAACTTGATCTTTTTCTTCGCTAATTTTACTAATGATAGCGTCCGTAAATGTTTCCCAACCTTTCTTTTGATGGCTTCCTGCTTGATGAGCCCTGACGGATAAGGTGGCATTGAGTAGCAACACTCCTTGATGTGCCCAACGTTCCAGATTTCCTGATTTTGGATATGCTTTCCCTAAATCAGTTTCAATCTCCTTAAAAATATTGATTAAGGAAGGTGGATGTGCCATTCCATCATTAACAGAAAAACAAAGCCCATTCGCCTGTCCATCTCCATGATAAGGGTCTTGACCAATAATCACCACTTTCAAATCATCAAAAGGGCACCAATCAAAGGCAGAAAAAATACTTTTTCCAGGAGGAAAACATTGGTGATCGGCATATTCGTTTTTTACAAACTGTATTAAAAATTCAAAGTAAGGCTTGTTAAACTCTTCTTGCAAATACGGTTTCCAGCTGTGATGGATATCAACATTCATTCTATAAGTGGATTATTTTATTTTCATTTAAAATTAATACTATCTTTAGTTATAATAAAACCGTGTATGTGAAAAAATTTAAATTTCCCTCTGCCCAAACAGTCTTATTGATTATCGCAGCGTTGGTGGCCTTATTGACTTGGTTTGTTCCCGCTGGCAAATATGATACTTTAGCCTATAATAAGGAAGAAAAAACATTTAGTATTAAAGGCGTTTCAGCTTCAAAAACTCTTGAAGCCTCTCAACA
>JBGSXJ010000276.1:0-20030 GCA_041751535.1 Aquaticitalea sp. | reverse complement strand
ATTGGCAAAACTCTTGGCCATCGATGACAAAGAAAATGCCGAACACGTCATGTTGGTCGATCTTGCACGAAACGATTTAAGCCGACATGGCAGCAACGTCAAAGTTGAGAACTATCGGGAAGTTCAGTTCTTCTCGCACGTGATTCATTTGGTCAGCAAAGTCACGGGGCAGAAGCACAAAAACACCACAACCATGCAAGTTGTCGCCGATACATTTCCCGCCGGAACCTTGAGTGGCGCGCCAAAACACAAAGCCATGCAACTCATAGAAGCCTACGAAAAAACGAGCCGTGATTTTTATGGAGGCGCCATCGGTTTTATGGATTTTGAAGGCAATTTTAATCACGCCATCATGATCCGAACCTTTTTGAGCAAAAACCATCAACTCTATTGGCAGGCAGGCGCAGGTTTGGTCTCAAAATCCAATCCGGAAGATGAATTGCAAGAAGTATATAACAAACTCGGTGCACTTAATAAAGCCATCGAATTGGCCGAAACATTATAGAATGAGGGCGTTACCACAAGGGTCGGGCTTTTCGTTGCAATCTTTTAGCTCGTGCCTCACAAAAAGAATGTCCACTGCAATCCCTAACGCAAAGGCAGTGAGAAAAAATATATTAAACTCAAATAAAAACTCCCATTCCTTAAAAATGAGTTGGGTAAACGCATGAAAAAAGTACTTGTAATCGATAATTACGACAGTTTCACTTACAATTTAGTCCATTATTTAGAGGACCTAGATTGTGAAGTCACCGTAAAACGAAATGACCAATTGCACCTCGATGAAGTCGAAGCTTTTGACAAGATTGTCCTATCGCCAGGACCCGGAATTCCCGATGAAGCTGGTTTATTAAAACCCATCATCAAGCACTATGCGGCCACCAAAAGTATTCTGGGTGTATGTCTTGGCCAGCAAGCCATTGGTGAAGTCTTTGGAGGAACGCTCATCAATTTAGAAACAGTTTTTCATGGTGTTGCGACAAAAGTAACACGTTGCGTGGAAGACGAACCACTTTTTTCAGGTTTGGATAAAACCATCGAAGTAGGTCGTTACCATTCATGGGTAGTGAATGCCAATTTGCCAGAAGCGTTGGAAGCCACATCCTATGACGAGAATGGCCATGTCATGTCCTTACGACATCGCGAGTATGACGTCAAAGGTGTTCAATACCATCCAGAATCGGTATTGACACCGCATGGGAAGCAGATATTGAAAAATTGGGTGAATAGTTGAAAAAAAGTCTGCAGTTGGCAGTCGCAGTGGACAGTTTGCAGTCTGCAGTTTTCAGTTTTCAGTACCAGTTTACAGTCGCAGTTTGCAGTAACTAGTGGCAATGGTTTAAAATAGGTAAATTAATAATTCCCTTTCCTTTGGAAAGGGCTAGGGATAGGAATAAGAATGAAGCAAATATTAAATAGATTAATCAATCAAGAAAGCATCACAAGTGAAGAGGCCAAACAGGTTTTGGTCAATATCTCTACTGGGAATTATAACCAAAGTCAGATTGCATCCTTTCTTACGGTTTATATGATGCGTAATATCACAATCGAGGAGCTTCAAGGGTTTAGGGACGCACTTTTAGAGCTCTGCATCCATGTCGATTTAAGTGCTTATAATGGCATTGATTTGTGTGGCACAGGTGGAGATGGTAAGGACACTTTTAATATATCTACCTTGGCATCCTTTGTTACGGCAGGTGCTGGCATTGCTGTTTCGAAACATGGCAACTACGGTGTATCTTCCGCCTGCGGATCGTCTAACGTTTTGGAACATTTGGGGGTTAAATTCACATCCAACATCGATTTCCTAAAGCGCAGCCTTGACGAAGCAGGTATTTGCATCATGCATGCACCACTATTTCACCCAGCCATGAAGCATGTGGCACCCATACGAAAAGAACTGGGTGTAAAAACTTTTTTCAACATGCTTGGTCCAATGGTCAATCCGGCATTTCCAAAATATCAATTGGTAGGTGTATTTAGTTTGGAATTATTACGACTGTATAGCTATCTCTATCAAAACACCGATAAAAATTACACCATATTACATGCACTCGATGGCTATGATGAGATTTCCTTAACCGGACCGACAAAAGTCGTCAACAATCACATGGAACAAATGATTCATCCAGAAGACTTCGGACTCAAAGTTTTGAATCAACAGGACATCCATGGAGGAAATTCGGTAGAGTCATCAGCCAAAATATTCACTCATATTTTGGATGGTCACGGCACCGATTCGCAAATCAATGTGGTATGCGCCAATGCAGCAATGGCCATCAATACGGTCAAAAATATAGGAATTCAAAACAGTTTTGAAATGGCAAAAGAGTCTCTGATCAGCGGAAAAGCAAAAGAAACGTTTGAAACTCTTGTTAAATTGAGCACACAACAATGAATATACTAAATCTCATTATTCAGGATAAACGCAAGGAGGTGGATCTAAAGAAATCCATCATTCCAATATCTCAATTGGAACAGTCTGTCTTATTCAATAACAAAACAATCTCATTGAGCAACGCATTAAAGCAAAGCCATACAGGTATCATTGCGGAGTACAAACGTCGCTCACCATCCAAGTCGGTCATCAATCAAGATTTGAATGTGTTTGATGTCGCCAAAGGCTATGAAGAAGCTGGTGTTTGTGGCATGTCTGTCCTTACCGATGGAAAGTATTTTGGAGGTTCCTTGGATGATTTAGTTTTGGCACGGGCAAGTTGTAATTTGCCTTTATTGCGGAAGGAATTTATTATTGATTCCTATCAAATTGTAGAAGCTAAAGCCTATGGAGCCGATGCTATTTTGCTGATTGCAGCCGTTTTGAGTACGTCTGAAATCAAGGAATTTTCTGAAGTGGCAAAAAGCCTGCAATTGGAAGTGCTTTTGGAAGTCCACAACGAAAAGGAGTTGCAAAAATCCATCATGCCAAGCCTAGATATGATTGGTGTAAATAACAGAAACTTAAAAACCTTCGAAGTGAGTCTGGACATCAGCAAACACTTGAGTGAGGGTATTCCAAATGATTTTGTCAAAGTTTCTGAAAGTGGAATTAGTGATGTTGAGTCCATCAAAGCACTACGTCCATATGGTTTTCAAGGATTTTTAATTGGCGAGAATTTTATGAAAACTGATAACGCTGGTGCAAGTGCAAAACAATTCATTCAAACTTTAAAGCAATGAAACCAAAAGCCGAAAATCAAACTACCATTGTTCCCTTTCCTTCGGAAAAGGCTAGGCTGAAGATTAAAGTCTGCGGAATGAAATATCAGGAGAATATACTAGAGCTTGCGAACTTGCAACCTGACTATCTGGGTTTTATATTTCATGAAAATTCATCGCGCTATTTTGATGGATCAATTCCAGAACTTCCTAAAACCATTAAAAAAGTGGGGGTTTTTGTCGATGCCTCACACGAACTTATCATTGAAAAAGTAAACCGCTATCAATTGGATGCAGTACAATTGCATGGTGAAGAATCTGTGGAATTTTGTTCAGCATTAAAACATCAATTCGGATACGACCAAGAAACCACAACAAAGAAAGACAGTTCGTCAAGCATTGCTCGCAATAGCAGTCATATAGATATCATCAAAGTATTCTCCATCAAGGACACCTTCGATTTTTCTGTACTTGAGCCTTATGAAACAACCTGCGATTATTTCCTTTTTGACACCAAAGGAAAATTACCTGGTGGCAATGGTGACACTTTCAATTGGGATGTTCTTAAAGATTATCCTTCTTCCAAGCCCTATTTTTTGAGTGGTGGCATTGGTTTGGAATCCGTTGAACACATTAAAACCTTCTTTGGGTCCGAGGCTTCCAGATATTGTTACGCTATAGACGTTAATAGTAAGTTTGAAAGTCAACCAGGCATGAAAAATATCGATCAACTATTAGAATTTAAAACTAAACTTGGTAGTTACATAAAAACTTAAAAAGGAGTTCCTGCATGCGCAGGAATAGAAATTATGACATACAACATCAACGACAAAGGTTATTATGGAGACTTTGGAGGTGCATACATCCCGGAAATGCTCTATCCAAATGTGGAAGAATTACGCCAAAATTATTTAAAAATAATGGGAGAGCCCGAATTCCAAAAGGAGTTTCATGCCTTGCTCAAGGATTATGTCGGCCGCCCTTCCCCACTCTATTTTGCAAAGCGCTTGAGTGCCAAATACAACACAAAAATATATTTAAAACGCGAAGACCTCAATCATACAGGAGCGCATAAAATCAATAATACCATTGGGCAAATATTGATGGCGAAACGCTTGGGGAAACATCGTATTATCGCGGAGACTGGTGCTGGGCAACATGGTGTGGCAACCGCAACGGTTTGTGCCCTTATGGGATTGGAATGTATTGTGTATATGGGCGAAATAGACATTGCGAGACAAGCACCCAACGTAGCACGAATGAAACTTTTGGGAGCCACTGTCGTTCCTGCATTGTCGGGAAGCCGTACCTTAAAGGATGCAACCAACGAAGCCATTCGCGATTGGATCAATAATCCCGAAGATACGCACTACATCATTGGAAGCGTTGTGGGTCCGCATCCGTATCCGGATATGGTAGCTCGTTTTCAGGCCGTTGTTTCGGAAGAGATCCAATGGCAATTGCAAGAGCAGGAAGGCACTACCAAACCCGATTATGTGGTGGCGTGTGTGGGTGGTGGCAGCAATGCCGCTGGTGCGTACTATCACTTTTTAGAAGATACTGATGTCAAATTGATTGCGGTAGAAGCCGCTGGAAAAGGGATACTTTCCGGTGAGAGCGCTGCCACTTCGGTATTGGGAAAGGAAGGAATTATTCATGGCAGTAAGACCTTATTGATGCAAACCCCAGACGGACAAATCACAGAACCCTACTCTATTTCGGCCGGATTGGATTATCCAGGTGTTGGACCGATGCATGCCCACTTATTTACATCTGGTCGTGCAGAATTTATTTCCATTACCGATGATGAAGCGATGTTGGCAGGCTATCTGTTGAGTCAATTGGAAGGTATCATCCCAGCCATAGAAACCTCGCACGCTTTGGCCATATTCGAACAAAAACAATTTTTATCTTCAGATATCATTGTCATCAATCTATCAGGTCGTGGCGATAAGGATTTGGATACGTATATCAACTATTTTAAACTATAACCGTGAATAGAATCAATCAAACACTGCAAAAAGACACAAAGCTCGTATCTATCTATTTCACAGCAGGATATCCCCAACTTAAGGATACGGTTTCCATCCTAAACGATTTGGAAAAAAGTGGTGTGGATATGATAGAAATCGGATTGCCCTTTAGCGATCCGCTTGCTGATGGACCAACGATTCAAGCCAGTTCGACACAGGCACTCAAAAATGGAATGACCACTGATGTACTCTTCAATCAATTAAAGGACATTCGAGAAAGCGTTAGCCTTCCATTGATCATCATGGGTTATTTTAACCCGATATTGCAATATGGTGTGGAAGATTTTTGTATAAAATGTGCTGAGATTGGTATCGACGGACTCATCATTCCCGATCTGCCAATAGATGTGTATAGCGCAGCTTACAAAGACATATTCGAGCGTAATGGACTCATAAATGTATTTCTGATTACACCACAAACCTCTGTGGAGCGCATCCATTATATCGATTCCATATCCAATGGGTTTATCTACATGGTGAGCAGTGCGAGTGTTACCGGAAGCCAAAGTGGTTTTGGTGATGCGCAAACCAACTATTTTAAGCGTATTGCAGAAATGAAACTCAACAACCCTCAAATTGTGGGCTTTGGAATCTCTGACAACAAAACCTTTGGGCAAGCTACTCAATTTGCCAAAGGCGCCATCATTGGAAGTGCCTTTATAAAACATTTGACTGAACATGGCATCCATTCGATTGAGAATTTTGTAGAACAAATTAATTCTTCAAAAGACAGTAATCTGGCATAGATACTCTATACCAATGTCTATGATGTCTAATATGTTCTAATTAAGTGATATAGATGACATCAATTTATGCGAACTCATTCTTATAATCTGTGATTTATATAAACTTAAATCATTGATATGTAATATTTTTAAGGGTATTTAGTATTTAATTTGTGCAGTGTTAATTATCCAATTTTAACACTGTTAACATTTTTCAGATGTTGGGACACTATAAGAAAGCCGAGAGTCGTATAGTGTTTGATTAATTAATTAATAAAGTACAGGACTCTTAATCCTGTACTTTTTTTAATCAATTGATTTTCCTTTGGGCAAAATTAATACTTACTATGCCCTATAAAATTTAAATAAAATGAAACACTTACTGATTTATACTCTCATATCACTGCTGATAATTCTCGTAGCCATAAACACCTATGGAAACGAAGACAAGGAACCAGAGGATGCGCATATAAGCATGTCTTTAAAATCAATTGCAATGCATGAAAAATCAGATTTAGACTATCTTAATTTCAAGACTTATACGGTGCTTCAAATTGAGAAAAATAATGAGGATATTCTCAAAATAGTAGAGGAAATCAATGAAACTGAAAGACGTATTGAAGAAGCACGGGAACGAAGAATAAAAAAATTAAAAGAACAAAACACAAAATTGAACGAGCGTCTGAATTCTTACCAAACTGACGCCACGCATTGGCAAAGTTTTAAAAATAATTTTAAAACTAATTTTATGAGAATGGGTTTGCCATTTTCTGAATTATTTCCTGGAAGTACATTATAAAAAATTCTATTTCTTCGCCATAAATCCCATAGTTAATCAGGGGTGTGATTAATGTAACCCTAAATCAAAAGTTAAATATAACTTTGATGGAAGAAATTTTAGTGGAATGTATTCAACTAAACCTCTTGTACAGAAATCGTTTGAGTTAGATATTTTTAACTGCTTTTGTGATTGATTGGTAGCCTACTTCAAGAAATCTCACAATAAATCTTATTTAATAATTTATAAACTCAAATTATACTATACATATTTATCCAATATTTTTTCGGAAGTAAAAGGTATTACACTTCAACAATATATCATCTTTCACAAGATAGAAAAGGTTAAGCAGCTATTGCTTTACGACGAATTGAAACTTACCGAAATATCCTCTAAGCTCAATTATAGCAGTGTTGCACATCTATCCAACCAGTTTAAAAAAATCACCGGTCTTACTCCTACTTTCTTCAAACAGTTAAAAAACAGACGCAGGCAAAACCTTGAAAACCTGTGAATCTTGTAAGATTACCGCTTTAGCATATAACACTTCTATTTCCCTCTTTTTTTACCTTTCGCACAGCAATCAGCAGTAAATTTATGGTGGTTGTTTATCACTTTGTCAATCTACAACACTTAAACAAATGAGCGTACTTCAAGAAAATCCCCAAAACGATCAGTATGCCCGAGTAGGCAAACAATCTCAAGTAAGAGATCTTTATGGCAATGCAACAATCCTTTCTAACGCCAATAGACATTATTGTAATTATAAACCCGTATTGAACGAAACTAAAAATTTAGATGCAATCTGCGAACAACCGCTTTAAAAAAATTCAAGAGCATATGACAAGCCAGGAAATAAAATCCTTTTCCTGCAGTAGTGCGTTGAAATGAGCAATCAGGTTGATCTGAATGTTCTTAACTAGCCAAAAAAACTTTAACAAAACTAATATTTCTAAATCATGCATCAAGTATACTATTAACTAATTGGCATTTTGGGCATTATTTGGGCAACAGCTATTAGCTACTATCTTTACACTACCGGAGATCTTATGTTGGCTTTATTGATTGTGGCCAATATTGTCTTAGACTACCGAATCGCCATACATTCAAATTTTTCAGAGTCATCAATTCAACCCCCAATCCAATCAGACAAGCTACCACTTCGCATGGACCAAAATCTATACAGTAGTATCGAAGACAAATATGAAGATCAGGAAAGTTTCGTCATTATATTATAACTGGATACCGTACCAATACAAATAGTTAAGGAGGATATTATCTTATCAGGTTTTTACAGTCGCAATCCTAAACTTATAGATTACGTCGTGAAATACCTCCTAAGACATTGAAAATATGTGAATCATATAACAATAATCCATTCAGCTATAAGAGCTATTGCTTTCATTGGTCTTACCTTGCATGTATTAAATAAATCGCTTTTTATTATAACAAATGATTAAAAGGCTTCGAAACAATTTAACTTAAAAAACATAAAAAAATGAGTAACTCAGGTAAGGACAACAAAAAAGACGCCACTACAAAAGCTGGCAAAAAAGCAGGCAAAACCGCAACTTCAAAAAATACAGATAAAAAAGCTCCAGCAAAGAAAAAATAAGAAATTTAAAAATAGAAGTTTAGGATGGAGTGATGAATTAAGAACTTCTCATCCTAAAGTTTTTTAGTTGGTTGGTTGGCAAAAAGAGCGAGAAGCATCAAAACCTTCTTGTTCTTTTTACAAAAATCTTATTAAGTAACAATTTAAAGTAAAAAAAATCATGGCAAATTTATTATACTATATCATAGTAATATTAATAATTATCTGGGCGTTAGGATTATTCGCTTTTAATGCAGGTGGTATCATTCACGTGCTTTTAGTAATAGCAGTAATCGTACTAATTTTCAAACTTCTACAAGGAAAAAAAATATTATAATTTTAAAATTTAAACAACATGAAAAATTCAAATTATTCAAATTCAAATAATTCAAGTAAAGTGATTGGCGCATTAATGGTAGGAACATTGGTAGGCGCAGCTGTAGGTCTCTTGTTTGCACCTCACAAAGGAAGTAAAACCAGACAAAACATTGCCAACGGGACAAAGGACCTTGCAAATAGCGCCAAAGATCTTACAAACGATTTAAGACATAAAGCCAATTCTAGTTTTAACGATTTAAAAAACCAAGCCAAATCTAGCTATAATGATTTGACTAATAAAGCTGAAACGGTTACCAATAATGTAGATTCAAGAGCTAGTAACTTTTCAAAGGATTTTAATCAAAACATATAATCCCCCTAAAATTACCCCCTAAAATTTGACATCATCTATCTACTCATATGGAAATCAGTCAAAAAGTCCCCCAACTTTTTGGCTGATTTTTTTTATGGAACAATTAATCATTTAATAAAGTGTCGTTATGTTTTAAGATAGTTTTAATAAAATTTGGGTCTTAAATCCTTATCTTTTGAATGAATTTAAAATTGAAAAAATTATGGGAACTATAGAAGATAAAAAGAAGTTTAAAACCACTAAAGAACAAAATAACCCAACAAACCCTACAGGGAACACCAATATCAAAACCAATAAATTTGATATTGACGAGAAAACGATAAAAAAGCAACAATCAAAGAAGTAGCTAACATCGTTTCATAAGACGACCTATTCTATCCCTCATAGAATAGGTCGTTTTTATTGTTATCTGCACGTATTTTTTCATCCTTCTTTTGTAAAACTAACCGATTGCAAACATCTGTTTATACCTTAATGATAAGTATCTTTGCATTTTATTACCAACTATGGACAACATTGAAAATATTGAATTAAAATACCTGAATCTCGAAGATTATCAGGAACTTAAATCGGCCATGATTGCTGCTTATACCAGCATGCCAGATTCTATTTGGCAAGAAAATCAGATAAAGATACTTATTGACAATTTTCCCGAAGGACAAGTGGTGATTAAAGTCAACAACCAAATTGCGGGTTGTGCACTTTCTATCATTGTAGAATATGACACCTTTGATAAATATCATACCTACAAGGATATTACCGGAAATTACACATTTAGCACCCATCACAGCGATGGCGATGTGCTATACGGTATTGACGTATTTATCAAACCTGAATTTAGAGGCCTTCGTTTGGGTCGTAGATTGTATGATTATCGGAAAGAGCTCTGCGAACATCTCAACTTAAGAGGTGTCGCTTTCGGCGGAAGAATCCCGAACTATTACAAATATTCCGATGAATTGACCCCAAAGCAATACATCGACAAAGTGCGTCGTAAGGAAATACACGATCCGGTGTTGAACTTCCAGATTTCCAACGATTTCCATCCGACGCGTATCTTGAAGAATTACCTCGAAGGTGATGCATCTTCTAAAGATTATGCCGTATTGCTCGAATGGGATAATGTGTATTACGAAAAATCGGCCCGAAAAGCCACAACTGTCAAAAAAGTTGTGCGCCTTGGTTTGGTACAATGGCAAATGCGATTGTATAAAAACCTAGATGACCTTATGCAACAGGCCGAATTTTTTATCGATGCCGTATCAGGGTATCGCAGTGATTTTGCTTTGTTTCCAGAGTTTTTCAATGCGCCTTTGATGGCTGATAATAATCACATGTCCACCGCCGAGGCGATCAGGGAACTCGCAAATCACACCACCGAGATTGTTCAGCGCTTTTCAAAACTGGCCATTTCGTACAACATCAATATTATTACTGGCAGTATGCCCGAAATGGTTGGCGAACGTTTATACAATGTAGGTTATCTCTGCCGTCGGGATGGTACCACCGAACGCTACGAAAAACTGCACGTAACGCCAGACGAAGCCAAAATGTGGGGATTGGTAGGCGGCAACAAGCTCGAAGCCTTTGATACCGATTGTGGTAAGATTGGTATATTAATCTGTTATGACGTTGAGTTTCCAGAATTGAGCAGAATCCTTGCCGATGATGGTGTAGACATCCTCTTTGTGCCCTTTCTGACCGATACTCAAAACGGTTTTTCCCGTGTGCGTCATTGTGCGCAGGCGCGAGCCATTGAAAACGAATGTTATGTAGCCATTGCCGGAAGTGTAGGCAACTTGCCTAAAGTGCAGAACATGGACATAAATTTTGCGCAATCGATGGTATTTACACCATGTGATTTTGCCTTCCCAACCAATGGTGTCAAAGCCGAAGCCACAGCAAATGCTGAAATGATCCTGATTGCGGATGTCGATATCGATTTGCTCCGTGAATTGAATCAATTTGGTTCGGTCCGAAATTTAAAGGACCGAAGAAAAGATATATTCGAATTAAGAAAAAAATAAACTATGAACTATCATCTCATTATCAATAGCGTAAAAACGGTCGAAGAGCTTGAAGGTGCTTGGACCAATGCCGATTATATCACCTTACTCGAACGCTTCGGATTTCCGGATGCCGCAAACTCCAAACCGGAAGAATTGAAGGATTTGTTGTTCATGGCCATTTCAGACTTTGAGCCACCTGAAGCAGCTGCCATACTTTTAGATTATAAATTATCTGATGCATTAACCGAAGGTCAGATAGACCAAATGTCGCACGACATGCTCTTGGATAAAATCTCCGAGGAATACAGTGATATCTCATTGCACCATCAACTTTACAACATCAATCAGTTATTGTACAAAGCCTACAACGGAACATTCCCTAGTGCCAAAGCGACCATCGTGGAGTTTGAGATAACACCCAATGAAGACATCAGCAAAGAGATCGTTTTAAAAGCATTGGACAAAACCTTGGCAAAAAACAGCCTTATCAAACGTTTATATGCCAATCATTTGGCTGGCGAAGAAGCCTTTGAAGAAGCAGAATCCATCATCTGGAAATTGGAGTCTAAAGGTACCAAAGGCTATGAGATGACCACGTCTGAATATTGGATGAGTCGCGATGAGTTCACCGATGCCGAATTTGACGCAGAGGTGGTGATGTATGAAGAAGAAGACACTGAAGATTAACAGATTTTTGATGTGCAATTGGCAATGAATGATGAATGATTGCTGATTGTATTTATTTAAATATAATAATCGATTCTTATAAAGGCGAAGTCAAGTGGCTTCGCCATTTTTTGTGAGAAAATATGACCAACAAAATAAAAAACCGCTCCCATCAACGTATTCAAATAATTACTACATTTATCCCCGCATTGTGAGCATTGCTTTGTTCGCTAACTTCTGATTTTTCTAGGGAACTTGGAAGTTGCTAGGCGCATTCACAAAACAAAAACCCTCCTTTCCTAGACACACTGTCACAACACATTTTGATTAAAAGTTTGAACGAATGAATAAAAAATTAGCCCTTCACTGGCAGATCCTTATCGGAATGGCCGCAGGCGTGCTTTTTGCACTGCTGCTCACAAATTTTAGCTGGGGACCACAATTGGTTCGGGATTGGATAAAGCCTTTCGGGACGATTTTCATCAACAGTTTAAAACTCATCGCCGTACCTTTGATTTTGGCGTCACTTATCAAAGGTGTCTCGGACCTGAAAGATATTTCAAAACTTTCTGAAATGGGCACCCGAACTATCGTCACTTTTATCCTGACTACCATACTGGCGGTTTCCATCGGTTTAGGGCTCGTCAATATCCTGAAACCCGGAAATGCCATTTCCGATGAAACCCGAATGGAACTTTTAAGCAGCTACAAGGACGACGCCTCCAAACGAATCGACATGGCAAAAGAACAAGAAGAAAGCGGACCTTTGCAGGCTTTGATTGATATTGTGCCCGATAATATTTTTTATGCCGCCAGTGACAACACCAGTATGCTTCAGGTGATTTTTTTCGCGATACTCTTTGGGGTTGGGCTTATTTTAATCCCAAAAAAATCATCTAAACCAGTCAAAAAGTTTTTCGACGGATTTAATGATGTCATCCTTAAGATTATTGACCTGATTATGGCGACGGCACCTTATGGAGTCTTTGCATTGTTGGCGGCCTTGGTAGTAGAATCACCAAGTGTTGATCTCTTTTCGGCATTGGCCTTGTATGCGATAACAGTTCTCATAGGACTACTATGCATGCTCGGTGTGTATGGTTCGATTGTTTGGATCTTTACGCGAAAGTCGCCTAGCTTCTTCTTTAAAGGCATTGCCCCTGCACAACTGCTTGCTTTTTCAACCAGCTCTAGCGCTGCCACTTTACCTGTAACTATGGAACGAGTAGAAGAACATCTAAATGTCCCAAAAGAAGTTGCGAGTTTTGTGCTGCCCATCGGTGCCACCATCAATATGGATGGTACTAGTCTGTATCAGGCTGTAGCAGCTGTCTTTATTGCCCAGGCCTTTGGAATGGAACTTTCATTGGCCACCCAACTCGGCATCATCGCCACTGCCACCCTTGCCTCCATAGGTTCAGCTGCGGTGCCTGGAGCGGGAATGGTCATGCTGGTGATTGTCCTTGCCCAAGCGGGAATACCCGAAGCTGGCCTCGCATTGATATTTGCCATAGACCGGCCGCTTGATATGTGTCGAACCGTCATCAATGTCACTGGAGATGCCGCAGTATCCATGATGGTATCAAGCAAAATCAAAGTCCCGAAACCTGATGAAAACACTTTACCTTAATATCGATTTTGAGATTAAATCAGTCGTGCTGTAATTCCGTTCTGTTAAAATTCGGTTGAAATTTTCTCGGCTCTTTATTGATTAATTTTTTTCTTAATTGAAAATAAAAAATTGAGCCTAAAACTGGAAAGAACAGAACAATTAAAAGCCAGACAGTATTCATGGTTGGATTTTTAAATATCGACTTTATGATGTCGATAATTGCCCAAAACCATAAGATAGTGGTTAAAATTATAAATATGAGGATAAACGTTGTTTCCATAAGTTTTCCTATTGTTACTTTTTTTTGTAGTTAGGCATATAGCTTCACTCAAATGTCAAATCCTAAAATATGATTAGAACAAAACTATAAAAAAAAACGAATCAAAGGGAAATCCGCCGATAGCACTCCTTTGCAATGAGTAATCGCATTGATTTAACATCCCTAAAGTCACAAAACTCTCCAACAACTTCAGAAAACCTATTCCCAAAAAACTCTCAAACTCCCAAAAGAACCTAAAAAACACCCAAAAAAATAAGCATAAAAAAGCCCTTCCTTTTTTGGGAAGGGTTTGGGATGGGAAAAAATTATCAATCGTTAATCACCAATCATACATCAGTTCCTTTTCGACAACATCTTAAGATACATCGTCTCCACCTTGGCACGAGCCCAGGGCGTCTTCCGTAAAAACTTCAAACTTGATTTGATAGAAGGGTTATCGGTAAAGCATCGAATGTTAATCACAGAGCCCATATACTCCCAGCCATAGTGCGCCTCCAACTCCGTAAGTATTTGCTCTAAAGTAACACCGTGAAGGGGATTATTGATTTGCATTTTTATAGCTTTTACCTTTTAGTCTATTGTCTATATTCTAGACTCTAAATTCTCGTATCTAGTTTCTATTTCTATTCCTATTTCTGCTTCTGTTTCTATCCGAATTCCCTCTATTGGAATTAGAACTTCTCGATTGTGAATGACGTTGACCACCCTGTCTTTTCTCTTCCGGCTCTGGTACAGCATTTGGATCTGGTTCAAAACCTTCCAAGGTACCGCTAGGAATGCGTAGGCCAACTAACTTTTCGATATCCCTTAAATAGGCACGTTCGTCCGTACTTACCAAAGAAATGGCTTCGCCACTCGCTCCTGCCCTACCAGTTCTACCAATTCGGTGTACGTAATCTTCAGAAATGTTCGGCAATTCAAAATTCACCACATGCGGTAACAATGGAATGTCCAAACCTCGAGCGGCTATGTCCGTAGCCACCAAGACGCGGATGCTTCCTTTTTTAAAGCCTTCGAGTGCCTTGGTACGTGCGCCTTGACTTTTATTGCCATGAATGGCGAGTGATGAGATGTTGCTGCTGATGAGCTTTTTAGTAAGCTTGTTGGCACCATGCTTGGTCCGTGTAAAGACCAATACTTGTTCCCAATTGCCTTCGGATACCAAATGTACCAACACATTGGCTTTTTGACCCTTGTCCACAAAATAGACTTTTTGTTCTATGGCATCTACAGTCGTATTCTCTGGTGTGGCTTCCACCAATACGGGATGATGCAGAATATCGTTTGCCAAGGCCTTGATGTCTTTGGAAAAGGTTGCCGAAAACAACAGATTCTGACGTTTGGCTGGCATCAATGCCATGATTTTTTTGATATCGCGCAAGAAGCCCATATCCAACATTCTATCCGCTTCGTCGAGGACTAAAATCTCGACACTGGAGAGCGACAACATGCGTTGATTATGCAAATCGAGCAGACGACCTGGAGTGGCAATGAGGATATCCACGCCTTGGCGTAAGGTGGATACTTGCGGATTCTGGTTGACACCTCCAAAGATCACCATGCTTTTGATATCTACAAAGGCGCTGTAATCCTTAACGTTCTGATGTACCTGTGCTGCAAGCTCTCGCGTTGGAGTTAGTACCAAAGCCCTAATAGGACGTTGTCGTAACTGTTGGCCTTGAGACAAAATTTGTAACATTGGCAAGGTAAACCCTGCCGTTTTACCGGTGCCTGTTTGTGCAGACGCCATGATATCCTTGCGCTCGAGTATTAAAGGAATTGCTTTTTGTTGAATGGGTGAAGGCGTTGTATAGCCTTGTTTGCTGACTGCTTTAAGCAAAGCATCAGATAATCCTAATGAATTGAATGACATATAAATTGTTTCGAAATGACAATCTATCTATTAGCGTCATTTCTTATTAAGCTGCAAAGGTAAGGTTTATTTATCAGTAAGTGGTCAATGATTACGAGTGGATGTGATTGGTCGGGTCATTGTAGTTATAAACAGTTATTAGTCTTAAAGTTCTGTTTTATTTTTTTGCTATCTTGGCGCTCGCACCAAGAATCAAGCACTGTTTAGGATTACACTAACAATCCATCCATATGAAAATCGAATCTCATCTCATCTCATAAGATCTCAACCAAGGTTTGAATTGATACTAAGTGATAAATCATTTCAAATAATTAATGATTCTGACCCTAATGACAACGGGACCTGTATTAGTTATATGGACTTGGATCTTTCTTATTATGTTTTTTGTATTTGCTAACCTATTTTATACAGGTGGTTGGATTTTTCAAATAAGTACAAAGAAAATTAAATGGCAAATAATAGAAATTATAACTGTCAGACTTTATTTAATCGGACTGATTATTTCATTATTTGTAACATTTACACCATTTGTTCTAGAAATACTCAACATAATTTTACCAGATGAATTAATGCAAATGATAAACTCATTCTTTATTTATCTTTTCAATATTTTAAATTCCTAATGATGTTATAGTCTACGAGTATTATTGCCATAACTCTAAACCTTCCGAATGAGTTAAGATTTGATCTATATGGTGTTCATTTTCAGATATTAATTTTTGTACTTTTGGATGTTTTTATAAACTATTCAGTTTAAGCATAACCAACACTCTAATAATAACCCTAAATGAATTATATGACCCAATTTAAAACCATTTTCTATTCGAAAACTATTCGCTTCTGTGCGATTTTGTCAGTTGCGATATTTGGGGTTCAACAGACCGTTTTCTCACAGGACAAAACCGTTGAACAGACCTTTTACTTCACCGGAAACACTGAACTTGAAACAGGTAAAGCTACTCAAGAAGTTTTAAAGGCAATCACCGACATGTCTCAAAAAGATGAGAAAGCAACCTTTGTTGCCCTTGGGAATATTACCAAGAACGGTTATCCTCCAAATGATAAAGACCGCAAGCAAACGGAAGAATTACTGCAAAAAAGCCTGATGCAACCGTTAGCCAATTTTAATGGCAACCTCATCTTTATGCCTGGTAATAATGAATGGAATAAAAACGGGCATGAAAATATCGACGATATGGAATCGTTTATTCAAGATAATAGCAAGGTAAAATTTTGGCCTAATGATGGTTGCCCACGAGAGATTGACGATTTGGATATGGAAAACGTCGAACTGTTGATGATCGATTCGCAGTGGTTTTTGGAAGACTGGGACAATCATTTGTACTTCAACAATAAATGCGATATCAAAACCCGTCAAGACTTTTTTGCCAAGTTCAAGGATGACTTAAAGGACGAGCAAAACAAAACGGTCATCGTGGCCATTCACCATTCGATTCTGACTGAGTCGCGCCAGAACTTTTTTGAAAATATCGGCGGACTCAAAGTTGAAGATTATTACAGTATACAACGTCAGAAAATGGCAGGAACTCTTGAAACCCTTGCCAGTTTGTTTCCAGATGTCATATTTGTGTCTGCCAGTGACCGCAACTTGCAATACATAACTGACGACTATGTCCGTCAGATTATCAGTGGTGCTGGCGGCAGTAAATTGGATAATGTCCGCAAGGCAAAAGAAGGTCAGTTTACTGCAAAAACCAACGGATTTTCTAGACTTACGGTTTATAAAGACCGAAGTTCTAAAGTGGAATTCTTTGCCACGGGCAATGGCGTTCCGGAAAAAATATTTGAAAAGGAAATCAAGCGTCAACAAACCACCTTGGACGAAGTCACTATTCCTGATATAAGTTCAATGGGCGACACATATAAAACGTCGGTTTACACAAAAGAAGAAACTGACAAGAGCGGTTTTTACCGTTTTTTTTGGGGCAAACACTACCGTCATATTTACAGCAAGGAGATTGAAGCTCCCGTTTTAGACCTGTCTAAACTTCCAGGGAATGTTCGTGCCATTTCAGAAGGTGGTGGCAATCAATCACGATCCATTCGTCTTATGGATGATGATGAACACGAATATACGGCGCGCGAAATCCGTAAAAGTGCCAAACGCTTTATTCAATCAAAGGTAACGGACCACGACGTCAGGGATTTAATGGAGAATACCGTTGCCGAAGATATTGTACAGGATTTTTATACCACGGCACATCCGTATGCCCCTTTTGCCCTCAATCCCATTTTTGACAAGCTCGATATCTATAATGCCGAACCAAAAATTTATTATCTGCCTAAACAAGAGCGACTGGGTATTTATAACGAAGATTACGGAGATAAACTTTATATGTTGGAGGCACATGCTGGTAGTCACAATAAGTCATTCGCCCGTTTCGGAACTCCAGATGATATCATCAGCACTGAAGATGTGTTGGCAGAAATCAGGAAATCCAAGCAAAGTAAAGTGGATGAGTCGAACTTCTTAAAAGTGCGTTTGATGGATTTTGTCATAGGCGATTATGACCGTCATTACGATCAGTGGCGTTTTTCTGCTTATGAACAGGAAGATAGTACCGTCTTATACAAAACCATTCGTCGCGACCGTGATCAGGCATTTCCAAAATATGACGGACTCATTTTAAGTATATTAAAAATAGCCATGATCGATTTCCGTTCTATGGAACGTTATGATGATGATGTGGATAATGTCAAATGGATGAGCCGCTATGCCTATCCACTTGATCAAGCATTTTTAAAGCAGAACACGTGGCAAGATTGGGAACAGCAAGTAAAGTTTATACAAGAAAACCTAACGGACCAAACCATTGAGGACGCGTTCAAAACCTTACCAGAAGCTGCACAGGATGAAAGTATCGTTGACATCAAAAAAACCTTAAAAGTCCGCCGTGATAATTTGTCATCTATTGCAAAAAGGTATTACGACTATTTGATGCGTCATCAGATAATTTTGGGTACTGAGGGCAAGGATGATTTCCTCATTACTCGCTTGCCTAATGGAGAGACCACCATAAAACTAACTACCGAGGAGGGTTCGTCCTTTGAAAGGACCTACAATAAGTCCTTAACAAAAGAAATCTGGATCTATGGTCTTGATGATGAAGACACTTTTAAAATTGTAGGCGATGGGAGCAAGTACATTCCTTTGAAGATTTTAGGAGGCGAAAACAACGATATTTATGATTTTGAGAACACGCGCAGTGCGAAAGTTTACGATTATAAAAGCAAAAAGAATACGTTTACCAATTCAGGAACCAATAAATGGCTTGTGGATAGTTATGAGATCAACACTTATAATGATAAATACAGAAAACTGAATGCATTCAAAACCTTACCTTCATTGGGTTTTAACCCTGATACAGGTTTTAATGCTGGCTTGAGCGGTACTTATACCACCTATGGACTTGCCAATAATCCATTTTCAACGGAACAAACCCTTACGGCGAAATATTATGCCGCAACTAGCGGATTTGAGTTTTTATATTCTGGGGAGTTTGCGCATGTTTTCTATAACTGGAATTTTGGTATGGATCTTCGATACACAAGTCCTAATTATGCAATCAATTATTTTGGAACCGGCAATGACACTTTTTATGATGAAGATGCCGAAAGCCTCGATTTCAATCGTGTGCGTATTCGTCAATGGAGCGTAGCCCCATCTTTAAAATATAGGGAAGACAGATTGCAGGTGAGTTTTGGTCCTATTTTAGAATCTTTAGATGTAGAACGCGATGTCAATAGTGTTACTGCTGATCAGTTTATTACATCAGATGTTGTCTTTGACAATCAATTGTATGCAGGAGCGGAAGCCGCTTTTCAGTATAAAAATAAAAGTGGAGAGATTTCCTTTATACGTAGAGGGTTTCAATTTGATATGGTGGCAGGTTATAAAACCAATATTGATAACTATAACAACGAGTTTACCTATTTAAAACCTTCCCTATCCATTGATTTTCCGTTGCATCCAAGTGGTGCTGCAGTATTGGCGACAAAAATAGGTGCACATATGAATTTTGGTGACAACTACGAATTTTATCATGCTGCAACATTAGGTGGAAATAACGATTTAAGGGGTTTTAGAAATCAGCGTTTTAATGGGCAAACCGCCTTTTATCAAAGTACAGATTTGCGCACGGGAATTTTACAATTCCGAACTAACTTTATACCGGTTCGTTTAGGGGTTTCTGCTGGATTTGACTATGGTCGGGTTTGGGTGGATAATGAGAATTCCGATAAATGGCACACCAGTTATGGCGGTTCTGTTTTTATAAACGGATTTAAAGCCCTTACTGCGAATGTCGGTTATTATTTGAGTGACGAAAGCAACCGTATCATTTTTACCTTGGGCTTTGCTTTTTAAGTAACCAATACACATATTTAGAATAAAAAGGAGTTTTGAGACATAAAAAAAAGGTGTATAAAACACCTTTTTTTTTGCTAGCATTCAAAGTTATTCGTTCTCAAAAATCGTTGAGAGTCTCTTCTTTTGAAGCTCTACCACTTTCTTGTTCCTCTCTAAAGATTGCTCTGCTCTCCTTAATTTGTTTTCAGCATTTTCAATTTTTTGTTTTCTTATCGCATAC
>JBGSXJ010000275.1:0-4261 GCA_041751535.1 Aquaticitalea sp. | reverse complement strand
CCTTCCTTACGGCATCACAGGGCGGTACCTACAGTGTGGAGGTCACCAATGCCACCACTGGCTGTGTGAACACGGACAGTGCGCAGGTGATTGTGAGCTCACCGCCGACGGTAAATGTTGAGGTGGCCACACAAGCTTTTTCGGATAATGGCGTTATAGTAGCAGAGGCGACCGGAGAGGGCATATATGAGTACAGCCTCGACAATGGGCCATGGCAGGAGAGCGGCACCTTTGAGGGAGTTTCCTTTGGAGAGCATGTGGTTACGGCCAGGGACATCAACGGCTGCGGTGAGGCAAGTGGCACTGTGACTTTGCTCAACTATCCCCAGTTCTTCACCCCGAACGGTGACGGACGGAACGAGACCTGGAACATTGTTGGCTTTGCCGACCAACCGAGCGCAAAAATTTATATCTTTGACAGGTTTGGAAAACTGTTGAAGCAGATCAGCCCATCTGGCCAGGGCTGGAACGGCACTTACAACGGGGAGCAGATGCCCACCAGCGACTATTGGTTCAGCGTGGAGTATGTGGAACCGTCAACAGGACAACAGAAACAGTTTAGATCACATTTTACATTGAAAAGATAAAGTGGTCATTATAAATAATAAAAAATGCTGGACGGGAGTTCAGCATTTTTTATTTATACTCATTTCCGGTAAAGAATCAAGATCGTTCCGACTTTGGCGTAACTGCAAGAGCCAAGAACCAAGACTAAATTAAATTAGCTAATAAAGATATGGATAAGATTTTAATTTTTTTGAGAATTTTAAAAATTAGTATAATTAAAAAATTTCTAAAACCAGGGTAATATTTTATGAATCACAAGGTTTTGATTCAAAATTGTGAGATGTATGCTTTCACAAAAATATTTACCGTACAACAATAATTTATAGTGTTTAAAGAATTAAATAGATTTGCTTATTTCAAATGATTATGTAGACTGCTTTCCTTATAAGAAACATAATCATAGCTCCAATTTAGTGTATTGTTTATTTATGGAAGCAATTAATTTTAACTAATAATGTCAAGTTGCATCTAAATATTTACAAATCCCACTTCATAAAAAAAAAGCACTTCCATGGGAAGTGCTAAAAGTTTAAAACAGAAAAGTGTTTTTATAAATTAAATCCTAATGTTAAGGTAAAGTTGGTGTTTTTCGCATCAATCAAAGCACCATCTGTAAGTCCTACATTATACAATTGATAATTTACATCTCTGTTTGATTGATCGAATGCCAAATCTAATTTGATGTTTCCAAAATTATATCCTAGACCTAATGAATATCCGTTTAAATCTCCATAGAAATTATCGTCATTATACGGACTTTCTTCGAGACGATAACCACCCCTTAAGCTAAATTCTTTAATTCGATATTCACCACCAATTCTATAGGTAGAAGCAACTTTTAAATTATTCATAATAATAGCATTTTGGGATGCAAAATAATTATCTGAAGTCGGCTTAAATTTAATGTTACCAAAATCTTTTCGAGCATAATCAAAACTTATTAACCCTTGCTCTCCAAAAACATAGGCAAAACTTCCAGTTATTTTCCCTGGAGTTTGTAATCTGTATTCAGGATAAATATTTATAATATTTGGATTGACAGGCTGCGTTACATTAGACCCAGAATCATTCCTAACAGTCGATAAAAATTGGCTGGTTTCTTCTAAAATTGAATACCAAGTAGGAGAGTTGTACGTTAATCCAACCCTAAAAGCTTCTGTTAGCTTCGCGATAGCACCCAATTGAAACGAAAAACCGGATCCGGTAGTTGCCAAGTTGTTTTCAAATTGCACATTGGAAACTGAAGATCCTGCATTGGCGTTGTTTTCATTTAAGAAAGTAGAACGCTCATAATTGATAAAATGCGAATTGAGATTTAATCCTATAAATAAATTGTCCTTGTATTGGGATGCGACATTAAAAGTGAACTTTCCATTATATCCTCTGGCTGCATAATTATAGTTTTGATTGAAGGTACCAGGAGCAATATTGGACGTGTAAATTGTGTTTTGATCTGTATCTGCATTTGGCTCTAAAATAAATGATTCATAGCCTAAAAAAGCTTGTTGATGACCAAAACCATAAATAGAACCAATGTCAGAGTAAGCGCCTGAAATACTTTCATCATCAAAGGCTGATATCTCGTCGAGTCTTAATCCTTGTGCGTATGACAAAAAATAATTGTCAATGGAATTTGTATTGGTGCCTGAAGCAAACCAATTATCTTGGAAATTTGAAGTTTTATCATAAGCAACACTCAAAACAAATTTTTTCCAGTTGGAATTTTGATTGGTATTGTTAAATACAAATGCTGCGCCTGTTTGATTTAAATCTATCTTTGATTCTGATGAGGAATTAAAACCATTAAAATAAGTAACCTCATTATCTATATTAAGACTTGACAAGGATACGGATGCATGGCTCTTACTAAAAATCGCCGATCCAGCTGGATTGATACTTACCGCAGACATATCACCTCCCAAGGCACCAAATGCGCCACTCATAGCTCTAAATCGTGCTGTTCCTTGTACTTCATCCAATGAATATCTTACAGCATCTGTAATATCTTGAGCCATAACACTCGACATAGATAGGACACCTATGAATAGTAAACATAACTTTTTCATACTTTTCTTTTTTATTTAAATAGCATTTTTAATATCAACCACCTCTTCTAGAGCCGCCACCGCCTGAACTTCTTGTGGCACCGCCGGAAGATCTTGAAGACCCTCCTGAACTTCTCACGGCAGGACTAGATGAGCGAGTTGGGGTATTAACCCTTGTATTTGGTCGTGTGCTCCTAGTATTAGGTGTATTCACTCTTGTTCCTCTTGTATTAGACCTTACATTTGGTGAATTAACCCTAGTACCATTACGAGTACTGTTAGATGGATTATAAATAGAATTCGTAGATCGCCTTACGGTATTGCCATTTCTAATGGTCGAGTTTCTTGAAGTCGATCTCGCATTATTTGGTCGGTACGAAGATCTGTTATTGGTATTAATACCGCTACCACGTCTTCCAGCATTGAAAGCTACATTTCCACCGTAGAAGTTGTTGCCATAATAACCATTGTAGAAATTATTGTAGCCAAAGAAGTACGGATTGTAGAAACCACCGCCAAAATATCCAAAGCCTCCATAGCCAAAGCCTCCATAAAAGCCTCCTGGATACCAGAACGGATTATAAAAACCACCATACCAATCATAGCCAAACCAACTGTTTCCAAATCCCCAAGGACGATTCCAATAGCCAAAATTGTTCCAACCCATATTGGAATAAACATTTATATTGACATTGTCTGAACCTTGTCCCCAGCCTGCATAGCCTTCTTCATATTGAATGTCACCATTCTCATCACTGTAATTTCCTTCATAATCATCAATGTTTGTAAATATAACATTATCATCATTAGCTATGTTTGCATATTTTTGAGATTTCTCCCCAAAATATTCTTTATAATAACCATTATTATTTGTGGTCCTTGGCGTTGCATCTGTATAGGTTACTTCATTTGAAGAACCGTAGATACCATCACTATCACTACCAACATATTGGTATGATCCACAAGAAGCCAACACGAACAGTGAGCCTAAAGCAAGATACAATGGCAATTTCGATTGTAAATAAGTTTTAAATTGCATATCTCTTTAATTTTATTGTTGAACATTACAAAAATAGTTAGTTTTGTCGAACTATTTTTTTATTTAACATAGACACAATTTTTGTGCCAAAATACTGACAATGAGCAAAAATCTTACTTCAAGATCGGAAGATTATTCCAAATGGTACAATGAGTTGGTCGTTAAGGCTGATTTGGCAGAAAATTCTGCGGTTAGAGGCTGTATGGTCATTAAGCCATATGGTTATGCGATTTGGGAAAAGATGCAGGCCGAATTAGACAGGATGTTTAAGGAAACGGGGCATCAAAATGCCTATTTCCCTCTTTTTGTACCAAAAAGTCTGTTTGAGGCCGAAGAAAAGAATGCTGAAGGTTTTGCCAAAGAATGTGCGATCGTAACGCATTACAGATTGCAAAATGATCCTGACAATCCGGGAAAGTTAAGAGTGGATCCTGATGCGAAATTGGAAGAAGAATTAATTGTTCGTCCTACAAGTGAAGCCATTATCTGGAGCACTTATAAAGGATGGATTCAAAGTTACAGGGACTTGCCAATTCTTATTAATCAATGGGCCAATGTAGTTCGTTGGGAAATGCGGACCCGATTATTTTTGCGTACGGCCGAATTTTTA
>JBGSXJ010000274.1:0-2470 GCA_041751535.1 Aquaticitalea sp. | reverse complement strand
TATAAGATTGCTGCAGTTGTTTTAATGCTTGCTTTATGTAAGATTTAAAAGTCCCTAATGGCACCTCCATCTCTTCATGCGCCTCTTGATGCGTCAATCCATTGAAATAAACAAGTTCTATTGCTCTTTGATGGTGCGCTTGTAGACTTTTAATCTTACCGTTTAATTTTAAAAAATCTTGTGGATTGGTTAGGTCTTCAGTTCTATTTTCATATACACTCAAATCTTCAGTTTGGATGAGCTCATCTTTTTTCCGAAGAAAATTTAACGTTTTGTTCTTTGCGATACGATAGGCCCACGTATAAAAACGTCCTTTTTCAAAATCATAAGTCTGTGATTTATCCCAGATGGTCAAAAAGGTGTCCTGAAGCAAGTTCTTTGCGTGATCCTCATCTTTACACATTCGGATAATGACACCATACAAAGCCGCAGAATAATTATCGTAAATGGTGGACAAAGCAGTCTCGTCTTTGCTCTGAAGTCTTTCAATAAGCGCTTTGTCGTTAATCATTATTGTTAAAAATTTCCCAAAAAATCTCGGTAGCTCATCCAGTGCATAGAATGCTGTGTAAATATAAATGAAAGTACTTTAAAACAAAACATAAAGTACTCAAAATAGTATAACCAATAAATTCTAAAAAATTATGAAAAAATTAGTACTGATTTTAACCACGTTTATGGCAATTTCATTTAGTCAAAACTCAAGCGCACAAGGCACAATCGTTGATGTTGCAGTTGGAAATGAAAACTTCTCAACTTTAGTAGCTGCTTTGAAAGCTGCAGATTTAGTTACTGCATTACAAGGTGATGGCCCGTTTACGGTATTTGCCCCAACCAATGATGCATTCGCTAAAATTGACAAGTCAACCTTGAATTCTTTATTGGAGCCTAAAAACCAAAAAGCATTGGCAAATATTCTAACGTATCATGTTGTTTCTGGAAAATTAACTGCTACTGATGTGGTCGCCGCTTTAAAGAAAGGCAAAGGTAAAGTAGAACTTAAAGCTTTAAACGGCCAAACTTTGACAGTGACTCAAAAAGATGGAAAAATCTGGTTGAAAGACCAAAATGGAAATTACAGTGAAATTACCGCGACCGACGTTATGGGAAGTAACGGTGTTATTCATGTGATTAATAGCGTAGTGATGCCTAAATAATTTGGGATAAACTGCTATGAAAAAGAGGAAAAGCATTCACATTTGTGGATGCTTTTTTTATGTCTTCTTTTTTTGAATACCAGTTGTGATTTGATCATTTTAATCATTTTATTTCATATCTGTTCTTGGTTTTTAAGACTTGTATGTATCTCATATCAATTAAAAATCTTTTGACAACTATTTCGGCTTCTCTTTTCTCATTTCCACATCAAAAACCCTAACTTTGTAAGATCATCAAATATAAAATTTATATGGATTATAGAATTGAAAAAGACACTATGGGTGATGTAAAAGTCCCTGCCGATAAATTATGGGGTGCACAAACAGAACGCTCACGAAATAATTTCAAAATAGGCCCTACGGCATCCATGCCATTAGAGATTATCTATGGATTTGCCTATTTAAAAAAGGCAGCGGCTTATACCAATTGTGATTTGGGTGTATTACCTACCGAAAAAAGAGATTTAATAGCCCAAGTGTGTGAAGAAATTTTGGACGGCAAACATGATGATCAATTCCCGTTGGTGATCTGGCAAACAGGTTCTGGAACCCAGAGCAACATGAATGTCAATGAAGTCATAGCCAATAGAGCGCAACAATTAGCCGGAAAAGTTATAGGTAAAGATGACCCGGTCATAAAAGCCAACGATGATGTCAATAAATCACAATCGTCCAATGACACCTTTCCTACAGGAATGCACATTGCCATTTACAAAAAAGTTGTTGAATGCACAATTCATGGTGTCATTCAATTACGAAATACGTTGCACAATAAAGCAAATGACTATAAAAATGTCGTTAAAATAGGCCGTACACATTTGATGGATGCCACGCCATTAACTCTTGGGCAAGAAATATCAGGTTATGTGGCCCAGCTGGATTATGGCTTAAAAGCATTACAAAATACCTTACCACATTTAAGCGAATTGGCTCTTGGAGGAACCGCTGTGGGCACAGGTCTTAATACGCCAACAGGCTACTCAAAACTCGTCGCAGAATACATAGCGAAGTTGACCGAACTGCCTTTTATAACCGCACCCAATAAATTTGAAGCGCTAGCGGCGCACGATGCTTTGGTAGAAACTCATGGTGCCTTAAAACAATTGGCCGTCAGCCTAAATAAAATAGCAAATGATATTCGAATGATGGCTTCAGGTCCCCGAAGCGGAATCGGTGAAATTATCATTCCAGCCAACGAACCAGGAAGTTCCATTATGCCTGGTAAAGTAAATCCGACGCAATGTGAGGCATTGACCATGGTTTGTGCCCAAGTGATGGGAAATGACGTTGCGGTAACGGTTGGGGGTGCACAA
>JBGSXJ010000273.1:0-13286 GCA_041751535.1 Aquaticitalea sp. | reverse complement strand
TAGAGGAAATTATGTTTTTGTTGGTTTAATCTTTTTATAAACTTTGAAAATGAGATAAAAAACAACAATCACCAGTAGGAATCCAACAAGTGGCAAAAATAACGAAAAGGCTGTCATGATAGTGGATGTAACCGTTTCAACCGTTGAAACAACTGGATTTCCTACTCCTGCCGTTGAAACGGATGAAGACAATCGAGTAGCACCCGAAGCAGTTTTGATGGCAGCAGCTGTGCCGCCACCAGCGATGATGGCCAAAGCCCATGTAATCACTGGACTTAAATCTACTACCGTCGAAACCATCACTGCAGTGCCTGCAATAGTGGCCAATGGAATGGCAATAGTGTCGAGCAAATTATCAACAAAAGGAATATAATAAGCTAGGATCTCTAATAGCGTTGCTGCACCTAAAGTAATGACAGCGGTTAAACTTCCAATCCACTGCCAAGATTCATTAAGGTCCCAAAGACTGAAATATGATGCCAAACTCAATGCAAAAAGTGGCAGAAAAACCCTAAAGCCTGTGGATGCTGCCAGTCCTATTCCAAGACAGATGCTTATGATAGTTTCGTTCATACCTTCTTATTTATTGACTATTCTCTTACGACTTGGTTTTTTTGAGAAACCATTAGCTTATAAAAAACTCATCCTTAAATCCTATCAAATATAATTTATTTTTTGCTCTTGTCACAGCCGTATAAAGCCAACGCATATATTCTTTATCAATCCCGTTGGGTAAGTAGGGTTGCTCTACAAACACGGTATTCCACTGTCCGCCTTGAGATTTATGACAGGTTATGGCATATGAGAATTTAACCTGCAGAGCATTAAAATGTTTATTGCCTTTAATTTTGAGAAACTTTTTATAATTGGATGATTCATCTTCATAGTCCTTCTGGACTTCCAAATAAAGCCGATTGGATTCTTCATAAGGCAACGATGGTGCTTCGGCTTCAATGGTATCCAACAACAGCACAGTTTCAAAGGGTTGCATTTTTGGGTAATCGACCATTTGAACTTTAACTTCTGCGAACCGAAAGCCATACAATTCCTGAATGCCATGCAACTCAAGCACTTGAATAACGTCACCGTTGGCAATAAATCCCGCTTCGGAAGTGGGTCCGACCCAAAAATAATTGTTTTTAACGACCATTAAAAAATCGCCAACGGTCAATTCATTTTCATTGTTTAGAATCCGTTCCCTTATTTGTTTGTTGTAAAGGTTCGCCCGTTTATTGCTTCGAACAATAATTGCTGTTTCTTCATGTCCTTCTGCATCATACGCATCGTTGATGGCGTCCATTATTTCGTGGCCGTCAATTAACCGGACAACATCATCAAATCCACTTAAATTGAATTTAAAAGCCTCCATAAACTCACCTTCCATGATTTCCCGAAGCTCTGTTGCATTCATTAAAATCCCTGAATCCTGTCCTTGTCTTACCACTTCATCGAGTTCCATCGTTTTTACCGATTTATTGTAATGCAATTGAAGTTGTTCAGCATCTAATGCAGGACTTAAATCTGACTTCACAGGTGGCAACTGAGCTTTATCGCCAATGAGCAGTAATTTGCAGTTGTGACCAGAGTACACATATTGCATTAAATCCTCGAGAAGCGAACCATTTTCGAACAATTTTGAATCGGCCGGTGCATCAGGAATCATAGATGCCTCATCTACTATAAAAATGGTGTTTCGATGTTTATTGGGTTGCATCACAAACTTGACGCCACCACTTTTATCTTTTTTTGGGAAGTATATTTTTTTATGAATGGTAAACGCTTCCTTTCCAGAATAATTTGAAATTACCTTTGCTGCACGTCCTGTTGGCGCCATTAATACAGCGCTTTTTTTGATTTCCCATAAATTGGAAACCAACGTCCCAATGATGCTCGTTTTTCCGGTTCCAGCAAAACCTTTTAGCAAATAAAGACCATTGGATGAGTTGTCAAATACAAACTCCGATAGTTGATCCAATACCATATTCTGTTTGGTTGTGGGTTCAAAGGGGAATTTTTTCTTAAGGAGTCTATAAAATTCAGACGAATTCATGCATTGGCTTTTCAGTATTGGAAAAGTCGAAAGATAAGGTATATTTGTAGTGCTTAAAAGGATAAATAGATTAAATTTACTTGCCTTAAAAATGAATGAAACTAATTTTATTTCATTTTTACAACTAATGGTTTTCACGAATAAAAAAAAATTGTAGATTTGCGTATCACCTAAAACTTAAAATTAAAAACAAGCTAACTATGTTAAAAATAATTATTGCGATAGTAGTTGTTATTCTTCTTACGATTGGAATCGTTTGGTTGATTGACAAATTTGTACCAAAAAAATTAAAGATTGTTGTCAATCTTGTATTGTGGATCATCATTATAGTTTTAGGATATTTAACGTTTATGTCTATTTATGGTGAACTCAAATTTAATCAACTTAAAGAAAAACGCTATGTTCTAGTTATTGAAAAGCTAAAGGATATAAGGGATGCAGAGTTGGCTTACAAACAAGTGAATGGTAAATTCACAGATAATTTTGACGAATTGGTAACATTTATAGATAACGGACAATTTACAATTACACAACGCAGAGATAGCACCGTAAAGGATGTTGAAATGACACGTCAGTTTGGAGTTGACATGTTTAAAGACCTGGTAGTGATCGATACTTTAGGAAAAAAATCTGTCAGGGATTCACTTTTTGGGGCTGACACGCGATATAAAAATATGATGGATGTACCAGTTGGCAAGCCAGGTTCTAAATTTCAGTTAAAGGCTGGAATGCTTGATAATATACCTGTTTTTGAGGCAAGTGTAGATAAATCTGTAATTCTTTACGATCAAGACTCTAATCTGGTTGAGAAAGAAAAGCAAGTTGTATCTGTAGATGGTGTTAATGGCCCTACGCTTATTGTTGGCTCTATGCAAGAGGTTAAGACAAATGGAAACTGGCCAAAAAACTATTCAATCGAAGAATAATTTGAATCAAAATAATATAAAAGATCTGTCCATTCAAATCAGTTTGAGTGGACTTTCTTTTTGTATCCTCAACAAAACTCAAAACCTCATTGAGTTCAATCAATACGAAGTGTTTGATAAAAAAGCGAATCCATTTGAACTCTTGGAGCGTCTTAAAAGTGCTTTGGAATCATATCCGCCCCTGGCACAATCATTCTCCAACGTTCTGGTTATTTATCAAAATGAGCTCTCTAATTTGGTTCCCAAACAGTTTTTTATTGAACAGCAATCTGCTGATTATTTAAAATTCAATTCTAAAATCTTAAATACGGATTTCATTTCTTATGATGAAATTGTCTTCAACGAAAGTATCAATGTGTATGTTCCTTATGTAAACATCAATAACTTTATTTTTGACAATTTTGGCGTCTTTGAATACAAGCATGCCTCGACCATTCTAATCGATACCATTTTACGAAAAGAGATTAATACTGAAGCAGCTTCTCTATTTCTCAATTTCAATGCTCAAAATTTTGAATTGATTGCCATTAAAAATAAAAAGTTGCAGCTTTATAATAGTTTTGAATACACCACGAAAGAAGATGTCATTTATTTCTTGCTATTTACTATAGAGCAGCTGCATTTTAATCCAGAAAACGTTAAGTTGAATTTAATGGGAGCCATTACAAAAGATGATGACTTGTATGCTCTAATTTATAATTATATACGATTTGTTGCTTTTTACATCCCATCTTACACTTTTAAATTTTTGACAGAGTTGACGCCTGCTCATAATCATAACGACGCCATTATATTAAACAGTTTTTAATGCGAATCATCTCCGGACAATATAAAGGCAGGCGAATAACACCTCCAAAGAAACTTCCAGTGCGTCCCACGACCGACATGGCCAAGGAAGCTTTGTTTAACATCCTCAACAATCAATATTATTTTGATGAGATTACCGTGCTGGATTTATTTGCAGGTACAGGAAGCATCAGTTATGAATTCGCATCTAGAGGCACAACAAACATTACTGCTGTCGACGAAGATTTTGGATGCATTAAGTTCATTAATACAACTGCCGAAGAATTTGAAATGACCATACAAACCATCAAAAGTGATGTGTTTAAATTTCTGGAAACATCCAAAACTAAAGGAACAGTCATTTTTGCAGATCCTCCGTACGCTTTTACATTGGAACAGTTTTCTAAAATTCCTGAACTCATTTTCAAAAATAATTTATTGGAAGACGACGGACTTTTAATTGTGGAACATTCCAAACAAACTGATTTATCCCATCTTGAACAATACCGCTATTCTAAAATCTATGGCGGAAACATGTTCAGCTTTTTTCAACCCAATTCTGACGAAGTAATAGATTAAAAACAAAGCCCATTGATAATATCAAAGGGCTTGTTTATGTTAAGCAAATCTATAAGCCGAATTCTGTATCACGCCAAGGCGTGACCCTTATCATTTATCTGAATGTACTGTTACCAGCACATTTTAGCTGTCTACCCTCCAACAATCGGACGTGCCGTCCTCAAGCGTTGGTATACATGACATTGCACCACATAGAGTTTACCTGGTTTCACTACAGCATAACCTGTACATACTTTCTGTTGCACTTTTCCTGACCTCACGGCCGATGGCCATTAACCATTATGTTGCACTTTGGTGTTCGGACTTTCCTCCTCCCAATCACTCGGGAAGCGATAAGGCGATTTACTTGGTACAAAAGTACTTTAAAGTTTTGGTTTTGTTAAATACTTAAAGTGCCTAAAGTACTTGAAATACTTGAAGTGGCTATTTTTTAGTGCCTAAAGTGCCTGAAATACTTAAAGTACTTAATGTACCAAATTTTTATATTAAAACGACAATTTCATTATACTCAACTCTAAAAACTTAAAAACTTAAAAACTTTAGGCACTTTAGGCACTTTAGGCACTCATAACTTCAGGCACTTTTAACTTCATTGTTAATAACTACTCTTATAATAAAAGAGACATAACTCATAATTTTAAGTTGAATTTTTAACTTTGTTACTTTAAGTTTTTCCATGGAACATTTCGTAGTATCAGCTCGCAAATACAGACCACAGACATTTAACGATGTAGTTGGTCAGCAAGCTATTACAAATACATTACTAAATGCCATAGAAAAAAATCATTTGGCGCAAGCCTTGTTGTTTACTGGCCCAAGAGGTGTTGGCAAAACCACCTGTGCGCGTATTTTGGCAAAAATGATCAACAGCGATGGCACCGAACAAACGGACGAGGATTTCGCTTTTAATGTGTTTGAGCTGGATGCTGCTTCGAATAACTCGGTAGATGACATCCGGAATTTAACCGATCAGGTTCGTATTCCGCCGCAGGTTGGGAAATACAAAGTGTATATCATTGACGAGGTTCATATGCTGTCTCAAGCGGCTTTTAATGCGTTCTTGAAGACTTTGGAAGAACCACCAAAACATTGTATTTTTATACTTGCTACAACAGAAAAACACAAAATTATTCCTACCATTTTGTCACGTTGCCAGATTTTCGATTTTAAGAGAATCACTGTCAAAGACGCCAAAGAATATCTTAAATACATTGCGAAAGAACAAGGTATCGATGCTGAAGACGATGCGCTGCATATCATAGCCCAAAAGGCAGATGGTGCCATGCGCGATGCGCTTTCAATTTTTGATAGGGTGGTGAGTTTTTCCGGAAAAAACTTAACACGACAGGCCGTTACTGAAAATTTGAATGTTCTTGATTACGAAACTTATTTCACAAGTACGGACTTAATCCTGGAAAATAAAATACCTGAATTGCTGATTCAGTTCAACGAAACACTGTCTAAGGGATTTGATGGCCAACACTACATTTCTGGTTTGGCATCACATTTTAGGGATTTAATGGTGTGCCAAAACGAACAGACCATAGAACTTCTTGAAGTTGGGGAGGACACTAAAACCAAATATCTGGAACAGGCTAAAAAAGCCCCTTACACGTTTTTACTTAAAGGTATCGAACTAGCCAATGACTGCGATCTCAAATATAAAGGCAGTAAAAATCAACGCTTACTTGTTGAACTCACATTAATGCAGCTTGCCTCTATCACTTTTGATGGAGAAAAAAAAAATAGCAAACACTACATAATTCCGGCATCCTATTTTAAAGCAAAAGGCATCAAACCCATTGCAGTCACCATTCCGAAGAAAGAACAAACTGTTTCAAAATCTGATGAACGTAAAACTCCTGTAGAAAAAGAGGATTTAACAAAAGTTGAGACGCTCGTTGAAGAGCCCATTCCTGTCATTGATTTAAAAAGTGATGAGCACCGCACTTCCGGGTTGTCATTAAAAAGCATTAAGGCGAAAAAAGAACACCTGATTAGGCAAATGGAAGTTGTCATTGACCCAAATGATCTTCCAAAAGAAGAAGTCAAGGAGGCTGACTTCAAAGTGGCATGGAACACTTATGTAAAAGCTCTCGAACGCAAAGGCGAACGTATTATGGCTTCCATGTTAACCATGAATGCACCCAAATTAGTGGATACTTCAATAAAGCTCGAATTCCCAAATGAAACCCTCAAAATTGAACTGGAACGTGCCCAATATCCATTGATGGAATACTTGCGCAAGACGTTAAAGAATTATAATTTATCTTTGGATATTACTGTGAATGAAGACATTGAAAAACAGTATGCCTATACGCCAATGGAAAAGTATCAGAAACTGAAAGAGAAAAACCCTAATATTGAATTGCTGAAGAAAATGTTTGGGTTGGATCTATAGAGAGAGCCAAGATGTTGGAACCAAGATCCAAGACTAAAATTTAATTGATAAAATTATGAAGAACATATTATTTTTAATCACGATTATTAGCGTTTTATTTATAAGCTGTGATGGGCGAAAAAGTAAAAATGTTGCCTTAAAGGAATCTATTAAGGCATTCAGCCAAAAGGAATCAAATTTAGAGCTGGTCAGCTTTTATCCTGAAGAATATACTGAAGTTGTAACAGACACCATTATTTCCAACAAAATGAAGGTCCATATCCGGAATTATTCCCTGGACAAGACAATTTTAATTTCAAATTCTGATACAACTTCTCCGAAAAAAATTAGATATCACCGAGTTTTCGAATCGGATGTCATTATTACTTCACCTTCAAAGGAGCTTTTTAAGACACATATTTCAGCGATACAATTTGCTTCCC
Organism: Aquaticitalea sp.; assembly: GCA_041751535.1. GTDB lineage: Bacteria > Bacteroidota > Bacteroidia > Flavobacteriales > Flavobacteriaceae > JBPOFM01. Next base: position 6,122 of record JBGSXJ010000273.1, on the reverse strand, counting down.
TTCATCCTGATGAATTTTGGGATAATGCGACTTTGCAACACGTTTGGTTAAATGAAGAGCTTTCCACACCAGAGGATATTCAATTGGAAATGTCATTTATCAATCCTCAAAATGAATCTTATAAATTATATCGCATGTCCGTAGATCATTTTGGACAACAAAGAATTATCTTAATCGAAGAACACAGTTAGAATGCTTGGACTCAAACTTCCTACCGATCCCAGATGGGTGAATATCGTTGAAAAGAATATTGAGGATATTTTAACCGATCATGCTTATTGTGAACAAAAAGCAGCCAGTACAGCGATATCATTGATTGTCAGTTTTCCGGAATACACGGATTTGGTCCAGGAAATGATTGCTTTGGTAAAGGAGGAAATCAGCCATTTTAAGATGGTGCACGACAAAATCCTTGAAAATGGATGGACACTTGGTCGCGATCGGAAAGACGATTATGTCATTCAATTGGTCACTTTCTTTCCAAAAGGAGGAAGCAGAACCACACAATTGGTGCATCGATTGTTATATGCAGCATTAATTGAGGCTCGCAGTTGTGAGCGCTTCAGGCTTTTGTCCGAAGCCTTAAAAGATAAAGAATTATCGGAATTCTACCGAAAACTTATGGTCAGTGAGGCCAATCATTATACCATGTTTTTAGGTTTTGCACGTCAATATGGCAATCGACCTGAAGTTGATAAAAAATGGAATGAACTTCTTGATTATGAAGCTACAATCATGAAGGATTTGAGTAAAGGAGAAACCATTCATGGATAATTTTGTATTTTTTCAATTAAATAAATCTTAAAGCCAACGATATGAGATATTTCTACTACTTGTTTTTCTTCTGTTTTAGTATTAGCTCATTTAGTCAAAATGACCTTACAGGTGAATGGTTCTTGCATTATATTGAAGTGGATGGTGTTCAAGTATATAGCACAGTTCCCAATTCCTTTAACAATATAATATTTGATGTTAGTAATTATTATGGCACCGTATGCGACAACGGATATGGAGGTGATTACTCATTAATTGATGATAGTACACTACAGATCACTAATTTTGTGGCATTTGCTGGATTTTGCAATTATCTCAATGAAACCCTTTTATTTCTCCATCCTTATTTTTCTGTTTTAAGTAATTCACCTCCTGAAAGTAACATCTTTAATTATTCAATTACTGATATTGGAAACAACGAAACCCTACAATTGACAAATAGCCAAAATAATTTAGCCGTATATGGTCGGTCGCCATTGCCTGAAAATAGGTTACCGGGGTTTTGGTTTTTACATTCAATTACAAAAGATGATGTCGAAGAAATAAACACTTTCATTCCTACTTTTAGCATTCAATTCACCACAAATGCAGGATCATTTATGAGTTTAGATTATGATGGTAGTGCAGTATGTAACAATTATTTTGGCGAATATCATTTAGAAGGTATTGATAATATTAGAGTTATTGGTTTCAATTCCACTTTAGTTATTTGCAATCCGACGGATGCCAATACCTATGAAAGCTCATATCGTTCATTTTTTGAAGACTTCGACCCCGATACAGATGCACTTTTGAATTATGTCACTTTTGGCTATGCCGATGATGAAACATTGGTTTTAACAGCTGAAAACGGTGATTTTTTAACATACGGAAGGCAAACTCTTTCCATTGAAGAAAATACCATTGCCAATTTAAATATTAGATTAAATGAAAATCCTGTGAAATCTGAACTAATGTTAGATATAAGCGAAGAATTGGGAGATGGCATCCACTATCAAATCTATTCTGTTGATGGAAAAAAAATAGCAGAAGGTCAATTGATGGAAAATCACCTAATTGATGTCAACAATTTGAAATCAGGACTTTACTTTTTGCAAGTTGCTTCTGAAAACTATTCTTCACAAATTATCAAATTCGTAAAGCGATAATTATATAATAGCTTATTAAATCTTTATACCAATACCAATTTGAATGTTGTTGTTTTTGGCTTCAAGGTTATTGATGTCTTCATCTAAAATATTGGTAATGCCGTATGAGAAACGTGCATCTATAAACAATTCCTGGGTGATCATATATTCGATGCCAGCAATACCTGAAAATGTAAAGGTCGAAAATGCATCCTGATTTTTCCATGTTTTAAGGCTCGCCATCGGTCCTGCACCGATGGTAAAACTGTTTCCTAACCGAAAACGTACCATAATTGGCATTTGAATATAATCTGCTTTTAAGTCATCAGCCTTTGCACCTTCCGCAGAAAATTGTAATTCTACAAGTGTGGATACAGATTCCGAAAAGGCATAATCCACAAATCCACCAAAGGCAAAACCATTGCGATGCAAATTGTTGAAGTCTGCATCTGGTGTAAAATCGAGATTTGAAATGTTAAGTCCTGCCCTAACACCGTATTTTGTTTCTTGCGAAAAGGTTAATGTAGTGAAACTTACAAAAATTAGTAGCGTAAAGATTGTTTTCATCTGTATAAAATATTTGATAAAGCGGAAGATGGAATGCTCCCTTTTCTTCATCTTCGTTTGGTTTGCAAATTGTGTTAATGAGCATTTCATAACTTAATGATTTGAGACTGTGAATATAATTTCAAAAATATTCAATTGCACTAAATATTAGTTGTCTCACAAGAAAAATAAGTCAAAGTGCAAAATTCAAGGCATTTGGACACTGGAAACCGTTTCAAAATAAACACTTTTAATGATACCATCGGACAATCCGATTTTTGGAACATAAATATCTTTGGCACCACTCCATTTCATGGCAGACAAATAAATTCGTGTCGCTGGAATGATAACATCTGCCCTATCTTGATTTAAATCGAGCTCTGTAATGCGCTCTTCATATGAGTAGGTCTGCAACATATTATAAAAAGTGGTCAAATAAAAGTAGGTCAATGGTTTACCCACCGACTTTCCTGAAATCTTGAATATTTTGTTGATGTTGCCACCAGATCCGATCAAATCGACTTTTTCATATTCGCAAGTGTTGGATTTAATCCAATTTTCCAACTCAAACCATGCTTCTTTTTGTACAATATCATTCAGCAATCGGACCGTTCCAATTTTAAAGGATTTTGATGCCACTGTTTGTCCTTGATGAATGACTGAAAATTCAGTACTTCCTCCACCTACATCCACATATAAATAAGTTCGGCTTTCATCTATATATTGATTTAGATCGGTTGCAGCAATTATTGCAGCCTCCTCATTACCATCAATAATATCGATTTTTATTTTGCATTGTTTAGAAATGATTTTTGCGACCTCAAAGCCATTTTCTGATTCTCGCATGGCCGATGTTGCACAGGCTTTGTAAACAGTAACTTTATGCGCTTGCATTAAGAGCCTAAAAGCATTCATGGTATCTATCAACCGAATTTCATTTTCTTTTGAGATTCTTTGATGGAGAAATACATCGGCTCCCAATCGGATCGGCACACGTACTAGTGAACTTTTTTTGAACAAGGCAGGTTTTCCTTTTTGCTCAATAATATTTGAAATAAGTAAACGCACAGCATTTGAACCAATATCAATTGCCGCGTACTTTTTGATTATCAACATATTAAACTTGTAATTTTTTTAAAAAATAATCGTATGTGTCAAATTGCGAATGCACTTTTGGCAGATTGTTGCGCCTATATGCATTACTTTGAGATTCGTCCAAAATTCGGGCTTTTACATTGTCCTCCCAACAAAATTCAAAAATATCCATAAGTTCCTGTTTGATGTCCTCGTCATAAATTGGGCACGTTACTTCCACCCTATTTTCTATATTACGTGTCATCCAGTCTGCAGAGGATATAAATACTTTTGGATTATTGTTGTTACAAAACGTGAGCAAACGCGTATGTTCCAAGAATTTATCAATGATACTTATGATTTCTATGTTTTCACTCATTCCGGGAATTCCTGGAATCAAGCAACAGATGCCTCGAATGATCATCTGTATTTTAACTCCAGCCCTGCTCGCTTCGTATAATTTGTCGATCATCATATAACTCGATATGCTATTGAGTTTTATTTTGATGTAAGCAGGTTTTCCTTGTTTGACGTTTTCTATTTCGGTATCAATCAGTTTGAATATTCTGGATTTTGTGTAATGGGGTGAGGTGATAATATGTTTGTACCTAAATATTTTATAATTGGTTTCAAAAAAATTAAATACCTTATTGAGCTCTTTCAAGATGCGCTGATCAGCGGTAAATAAGGTGAAATCGGTATACAATTTTGCGGTTGATTCATTAAAATTGCCAGTGCTTATAAAACCATAACGCACCAATTCCATTTCTTCTTCGCGCTCAATGACACACATTTTGCTGTGTACTTTCAATCCTTTGACTCCAAACATAAGATTGACTCCATCTGATTTCATTTGCTCGGCGTAATCGATATTGGCTTGTTCGTCAAATCGCGCCTGCAGTTCTATGGACACGGTAACCTTCTTTCCGTTTTTGGCTGCATTGATAAGGGAGCTTGCCACGTGTGAAATCTGTGCCAAACGATAAATAGTGATTTTAATTGTCTTCACCTGCGGATCCAATGCTGCTTCCCGTAAAAATTTCACAACATAAGAGAATGTGTGAAAGGGCGTGTACAACAAATAATCTTTTTGTGCAATGGTAGAAAAAATACTTCGCTCGAGGCTCAACCCTTTTACTGGCAACGGATTGATTTTTTGGTATAACAAATCTGTGCGTCCAAGGCTTGGATAATCCATATAATCCCTTCGGTTATGGTAACGACCTCCTGGAATAACACTGTCATTGACTTCGATTCCCATTTTGTCCATGAAGTAATGTAGCGTTTCTTCATCAATGGTTTTATCGTAAACGAATCGTATTGGCTCCCCAATTTGACGGTGTTTTACACTGTCGGAAATTTTTTCGATAAAGCTCTTACTCAAATCACTATCAAAATCCAACTCGCCATCGCGTGTGATTTTTATCATGTGTGCAGTAATATCCTGATATTCAAAAATACTGAAGATGTCATGCAGGCAGTACCGCAACAAATCATCTAACATAATAATGAAATTTTTCTCTTCCTTTTTGGGAAGTACTACAAATCTGTCTACGGTTTTTGGTATTTCAATTAATGCATATTGGCGTTTATCATCATGGAGTTGCATTTTGCACGCAAGGTAAGCGGCACTATCCTTCAAGGTTGGCAAAACTACTTGATCACTCAATATAATGGTGACCAATGCTGGGCTAACATGCTGTATGAAATAATTTTTTATGAACGTGTGCTGTGACTCGTCGATTTGATCTTCGTTGATGGTGAAAATATTTTCTTCGGCCAATTTATCATGAATTGTTCTTAAGATATCAAGACTTTCACTTTGCTGTTTGATGACGATTTGAGTGATAATTTCGAGCAATTCACTCGCTGCGTATCCACCGAGCTCACTTCTGCCCGCTTTACCAGCTTCATAAATGCGCTTCACTGTGGCATAACGCACTTTGAAAAATTCGTCGAGATTATTTGAAAATATTCCTAAAAAACGCAATCGTTCAATTAATGGGACATTCTCGTCTTCCGCTTCCTGTAATACCCTTGCATTAAATTGCAGCCAGCTTAATTCTCTGTTAACATAGCTGTTTTTGTCTTTCGTCATTAATTTCCATATTTATACTACAAATATATTCTATTTAAATTTTAAAATAAATATGAGGATAACGATATAAGGAAATATTTGGCATTCATAAATGATTCACACTGCTTTAATCGAAACTGAGATTTTTATGGCTCATTTTAAAATTGCCGTTTGTCGAACAAAAATTTTACAGGAAATAAAATTAGGGTATGTAATTGAATGCTTTTATCAACGATTGTTGTAGGTTTTACCTATAAAATTATATTTCTAATCAAGTTTTTAAATGCCTTGGGAATAGTGTGAATTCAGTATGGCCATTTTTTATAGCTTTCCAAGAATTGACATCAAATTTCAGTTTTACCATTCCACATGTAGGGACATTATCGATATATTCGCTGCCAAAACTATTAGCAATGGCGGTGAATGCATGGTTATGACCAAAGATCATGACGGTATCCAATTTATCATCTAATTGATGAACAAAATCTGCAACCTTATTGCCTCCGAAATCGTATAACTTATCT
>JBGSXJ010000272.1:0-2923 GCA_041751535.1 Aquaticitalea sp. | reverse complement strand
ACTTCATACGTTTTAACATAAATTCAATTTTCGAAACTGAAACCAGCCCTAAAGCTGTTGCTAATTCGTTTTACTAAATTACAAAAGTTTTGCATATAAATGCAAAAAATCAACTATTTAGTTTTCAACCGCTTATCAACCATAGTTATGAACAATAGTTAATAAAAAAAGCCTTGAATTTTCAAGGCTTTTATATGGATAAAACAGGATGTTTTTAGTTTCTTCTTTCTTTAATTCTAGCTTTTTTACCTGTAAGGCCTCTAAAGTAGTATATTCTAGATCGTCTAACTTTTCCTTTTTTGTTCACTTCTATTTTTTGAAGTGCTGGTAAGTTTACTGGGAATATACGTTCAACACCTATCGTTCCTGACATTTTACGGATGGTAAATGTTTCAGAACTACCTGTTCCCTTGCGTTGTAATACAACACCTTTAAAGAACTGTGTACGTTTTTTTTCACCTTCACGGATTTCGTAATAAACGGTAATGGTATCACCGGCTCCAAAATCTGGAATCTCCTTTTTTTCTACAAATTCGTCCTGTACAAATTTTACTAAAGAATTCATCTCTTCTAATTTTATAAGATTGATTCAAACCAACATTCACGTATATCGCCAGAGGTTAATCTGAAATTGGATGCAAAAGTAAGGAATAATTTATTATTAACAATTAATATTCTGTGAATTTTAGTCGACCGAAATCAGATTTAGTGTGGATCTAATCCTCCAACAAATCGGGACGTCGCTCTTTAGTACGCAGATATGCTTGATCTTCGCGCCATTTTTCAATTTTAGGGAAATTGCCGCTCAACAATATTTCTGGTACTTTCAGTCCTTTGTATTCCCTTGGTTTGGTATAAATTGGTGGTGCCAACAAATTGTCCTGAAACGAATCCGTCAATGCAGATGTTTCATTGCCCAAAACGCCAGGAATAAGACGTATGATGGCATCACACAACACTGCTGCAGCGAGCTCACCGCCAGAAAGCACATAGTCGCCAATACTGATTTCCCGAGTGATGAACAGATCCCGAACACGTTGGTCCACACCTTTGTAATGACCACAGAGTACAATGATATTTTCTTTTAGTGATATTTGATTTGCGATGCCTTGTTTTAAAGTTTCGCCATCTGGAGTCATGTAAATGATCTCATCATAAGTGCGTTCAGATTGTAGTTGCGAAATGCATTTGTCGATGGGTTCTACCATCATTACCATTCCTGCTCCGCCACCAAACTGCGTATCATCAACAGATTTGTATCTATTGGAAGTATAATCCCTTAAATTGTGAAAATGTACACTGACCAGTTCGGCTTCAATGGCACGTTTTAATATGGAAGCTTCAAATGGACTTTTAAGTAATTCCGGTAATACCGTTATAATATCGATTCGCATGATTAAGGATTGAGAAATGCAAAGATGCTAAAAAAATTAACTATTAAAGTCAGTACAATTCCGACACGTCCTGGAAATATTAATTTTGATTTTTTTTATTTTCCCTTCTTTTGTTTGTTGAGCTCATCTTGAAGTTGTCGACGTACTTTTTGTTCACGCTCTAGGGCATTACGCCTGTGTTCTTCAAATTCTTCCTCAATTTCTGATAAGGATTTTTTGGAAAGTTTAGTCACCGCATTGCTATTTCTGAACTTATAGATAAAGAAAAGCAACAATGCAAATAAACAAGCAATGATGCTCCACATTAATATATTGTATCCTGTTTTGCTCATTTGTAGACCAAATAGCGACATGTTGTCCTTCTCGTCTTTTGTAGCTGATAGTGTGGAGTTGGTGGACGCTAATTTATCCTTTAATTCTAAAATTTCATTGGATTGTGTTTCTACAATGACTTGCGTATCGCTTAAGTCTTTTTGAATCGCCTTAATGGTATCAATTGTATGCGATTTAAGTTCAAAAAGCCAAGTTTTCTTGACCACTTTATAGTCTTGAAAGTTGTTTGAACGTTGAATAATATATTCAAACTGATTGTCTATTGAGCCTTCCGTCAATGAAAGCTTATCCTCTTCTTCCGATTCTGTAGGCGTTTCTTGGGCGTTTACATTTACGTAAAGAAGCATAGAAAAGATGACAAAAGTTAAAGTTTTGATAGAGTACATTTAGTTGGTTTGTTTTATGTGGTTAATTTTGAACAATATAAGAAATAAAAATTGTTATTTTTTTCATTTTAAACAAATAGCCTCACATATGTAAGGCTATTTAATATACGGCTAACGTTACATTTTAGATGCTTATTGTGCTCAATTCGCTCATATTGGTAAAAACGCTTTGATCCAAGCTATATTGATATTAGCCGTTTTTACCTTTTAATAGTAAAACATTGTCAAAAATTATCATATCAAAAGAATCTCGTTTTAAGTGATGTCTGCGCTCTAAAGGATTAAAGGTTGCTTCATTTCAAAAAAAAAACCTACTCACAATGAATAGGTTTTTAACATAATGTGTTGTTGTTTTTAATAATACGTATAGCGTCTTACCTTTGAAATATATTTCGCCAATCTTATAACCTGATGGCTGTAACCATATTCGTTGTCGTACCATATATATAGAAGGGCATTTTTTCCATCGGCTCTAACAATCGTTGCTTTACTATCATAAATAGCTGGGGCAGAAATGCCAATGATGTCACTGGATACCAACTCGTCGTTCAATTCATATTTTATTTGTTCTACCAAATCACCTTCTAGCGCATATTTTTTCATAATGGTATTGATGCCTTCTAACGATGTTTGTTTTTCCAGTTCCAGATTCAAAATAGCCAGAGATCCGTTTGGAACAGGGACTCGAATGGCATTTGAAGTCAATTTTCCATCCATAGACGGCAACGCTTTAGTGACTGCGCTCCCGGCTCCAGTTTCTGTAATTACCATATTCAAACCAGCAGCACGACCACGTCTATATTTGTCATG
>JBGSXJ010000271.1:0-6806 GCA_041751535.1 Aquaticitalea sp. | reverse complement strand
TCTTGAAGGAAAGTATCAAAAGTTGCTAGATAATCTGGCGTAAATACGTCACATAAGGTTACAAAGGTTGAAGGACCGACCCATATACTTGTATCGCTTCCACATTGTGCCTGTACATAAAAATTATAACTCGTTATTGGGTTTAGTCCATTGGCTAAATAAGGATTTGAAACGCCCGTTGCGGTTGGCACACCAGTTGCTGGTGTTCCCGTTGGCACAATTTCTATGTTCCATAGTGTTGCACTTCCAGTTTCGGTCCATCCCAATTCAGCACTGTTTGATGTAATGTTTGTCGCGGTCAAAGTCGAAGGACTAGGACAGCTAGGCAATTCGTCAAAGGTAACATCATCAATTGCGATGTCATCATAAAAATCTGCTGGTACGGTTTCTGAAAAAATAAACCGTGCCTGTACGTCTCCAGTAATCGTTAAACTACTCAAGTTTATCGTTTTGAGCTCCCATCCGTTGGTATTTGTATTATAGACACCTACGTTGTTCCATGCGGCTCCGTCCCATACATCTACCGTCAAAGTTGAGTTGGCGTTCCCCTCATTGTTGCTGAGCTCGTAAAAAGAAAGGGCCGGTGTGGTCAATGTCGATACGTCCACTAATGGGCTCAAAAGTGTGGCTGGGGCCTGTGTCCCAGAAGAATCCACCCAGGCAAAATAGCCGTTGGTTGCTGTTGATCCAGTAATCGTACCATTATTGCCAATGTGGTTACCGGCTCCCGTGTTGCTGAATCGCCAATCTTCACCTCCGCTCATCGTCCAACAAATGGGAATGGCTCCGCCATTTTCAAAACCTTCCGTATACGGTGCCGTGAAAGAAACACATTCTGTTAAGAAATTCACCGGTCCCACCCAAGGGCTCTGCTCACTCCCACATACAGACCTTACATATACTTCGTATGCAGTGGCAGGGCTCAATGACGTCGCTACATATGGCGCGTTAGTCGTAGTAGGGTCACCAGCTCCTGCCGGCTGCCCTGTTCCTGCTGTTTGAACAGCTACTTCCCAATTGCTTTCTGAACCTCCTGGCGTCCACGATATGTTTGCGGTGGTGGCCGTCTGGCTGTCCACCACAAGGCCACTTGGCTCTGGGCAGGTCACCTCAAAAACCGACACCAAATCAAATGCGACACCGTTATCAAAAACTGATCCATCTGATCCAAAGGCGAATCTCAAAAGAACATTGCTCTGTCCAGCCAATCCCGTGAGTGCATGTCTGGCTACCACCCATCCCTGAGAACCGTTGGCCGTACCTCGTCCTGTCCAACCAACTTGCTGACCTCCTGGGTTACCGCCAATAGTATTATCATTGTACCAATTATTGGGATCGCCAAAGGCGCCTACATTCTGCCAAGAGGTTCCAGAATCAATAGAAGATTGTAACACCATTCCGTCCCAGCTGAACTCTGCGTTCCACCAAATGCTGAACTGAATGCTCGGTGCAGATAATGCTGATAGATCGAATACAGGGCTTTGTACAAAAGAATTATCATTGTTATTATAATTCCCTGAAAGGTTCGTTGCCCAGGCATTCGCCCCGGAAGCGGCACTGTTAATGACGTTAGCAGTCGGAGCACCTAGTGCCCAAGTGCCATTTGCTCCGTTCGTCGCTACCCAACCACCGGCTCCTGCCTCAAAATCTTCTAAATATGGATAGGTTGTGATTTGAGCGGTACCATACCAACTGGAGAATAAAGTCAGTAAAACAATTAGAAAAGTAATTTTTTTCATTTGAATTTTTTATGTTGATTAAAATATTTTAGCTCAACGTTTACAAGATATTGATTGTAAACATCTTACAATGTAATGGGTAATTCATGGGATTTAAACTGAATTTGAGAACATACTTTTTTGGCATTGCTATAACCGTCCGAAGATAAAAAAAATGATAGTTAACATCGTATTAACATTGATTTAATAGGTGAAATGCAGAATTCATCGATAAAAAGATTATGAACTAAACCAATTATATTTTCGACCTTTTTATTTGAATATAAACCGGAAAATGGTCACTAATTCCACCTTTGTATTTCTTACCGAGGTAGGTTCTAAAAGGTTGACCTCTGTATTTCCCATTGTATTGCGTGAGGAATTTTTCGTCAAAAATATCTGCCTTTAATAACTTCAAAGGTACATTACTACCATCCAGAAAATTTTGAGTTACCAGAATTTGGTCAAACAATATCCAGGTAAATTTATGGTTGACACTCCCTCTGGTATAAGACCAGACCGATTCCATAGTATTATACAATGCATTTGCATTCTTGAGATTGATAATACTTTGGCTGTTTGGGTTGTCATTAAAGTCTCCGAGCACGATGATCTGCGTTTGCTTGTCTTCAGTCTTCAAATCAGAAATGGTTTCTGATAATTGAATAGCGGCAATCTGTCTTTTAAAATCGGTTTCATCTCTTCCTTCGTGTCTTGACGGCCAATGATTCACCAATACATGGATTTTTGTTCCATTTAAAAAGCCAGATACCAATAAAATATCTCTTGTGAAGTCCCTTTTTCCCGATACTTCATTAATAAAAACAGGAATGGGCTTTGAGGTCTCAACAATAAATTCGTCCTTATTATATAACAAGGCCACATCAATGCCTCTTTCATCCATTGAATTATAATGAACAAAATCATAATTGTAGGGTTTCAAATCTTTGCTTTCTACTAAATCCTGTAAAACCGAATCGCTCTCAACTTCAGCCAATCCAATGAGAACAGGTGGCTTTTTGGCTGACTCAAATCCTATTTTAGCAATGACATAACCGAGGTTTTGTATTTTTGTTTCATACCGTTTGAACGTCCAATTTTTTGGCGAACTAGGAAGGTAATCATTATCAATGTTTGTACTATCAACATGAACATCAAATAGATTTTCGGTATTGTAAAAAGCAATGGTATGTAGACTCATGTGGGAATTTGTGCTGTGGATTAATGTTTAAAAATACTAAACCACTGCCTTCAATTATGTAACTTTGTAAATTAATTAGAGATATGTTAGAAAAAAAAGATATAGAACTGGAAAAAGCTGTCTTAATAGGCGTGGTAACCAAACAACAGGATGAAGAAAAATCCAAAGAGTATTTGGACGAACTTGAGTTTTTGACCTACACAGCAGGTGGTGAAGTCGTGAAGCGATTTACCCAAAAAATGGAGATGCCAAATCCTAAAACGTTTCTTGGAACAGGAAAAATGGAAGATGTGCGAAAGTTCATTGAGGAACATGAAGTTGGTACTGCAATTTTTGATGATGAATTATCAGCTTCTCAAGAACGCAACATCAGTAAAATCCTAAATTGCAAAGTACTAGACCGCACAAACCTCATCCTAGATATTTTTGCTCAACGTGCACAAACGAGTTATGCGAGAACGCAGGTGGAATTGGCACAATGCGAATATTTGCTTCCACGATTAAGGGGAATGTGGACGCATTTGGAACGTCAAAAAGGGGGTATTGGAATGCGTGGTCCTGGTGAAACCGAGATCGAAACCGATAGACGTATTGTTCGTGACCGAATTGCACTTTTAAAAGACAAAATAAAGACCATTGACCGACAAATGTCGGTGCAACGTGGCAACAGAGGCCAACTCGTCCGTGTAGCGTTGGTTGGATATACAAACGTAGGCAAATCGACCTTGATGAACGTCATCAGCAAGAGTGATGTATTTGCAGAAAACAAATTATTCGCCACGCTTGATACTACCGTCAGAAAAGTAGTCATTGGAAACTTGCCATTCTTATTGAGCGACACTGTTGGATTTATCAGAAAACTTCCCACTCAATTGGTGGAATCATTTAAAAGTACGCTTGATGAAGTTCGTGAAGCTGATCTGTTGCTCCATGTGGTTGATATTTCACATACCAATTTTGAAGAGCATATACAATCCGTAAACAAAATACTGGATGAGATTGATAGTGCTGACAAACCCACCATAATGGTTTTTAACAAGATTGATGCTTATGAACCTGTACCTTTTGATGCTGATGATCTTATCATCACTAAAACAAAGGCCAACAACACATTGGAAGAATGGAAAAAAACATGGATGAATAAAATTGGTGAGGACGCCATTTTTATTTCAGCTTTGAGCAAAGAAAATCTTGAAAGTTTTAAAAAACGTGCATATGATGAAGTTCGAAAAATTCATATAGCGAGATTTCCATACAACCATCTTCTATATCCCGATTATGAGGGCGAAGAAGAATAACAAAAAACGCATCAAGATAAGATGCGTTTTTTGTTTTTAATTTGTAAAACTTAAAATTTGTAGCTTAAACCGAGTGTGTAGTAAGTTTGCAATTCGTTATCGACATTTTCAAACGTCGGAACCGTTTCGGCTGGTACTGTCTCTGGATTGTATTGGCCTAGAGCATAACTCAACGCTTCTTGTTTATTGCTTCTCAGTCCAAAGTCAAAACCAACGCCGATCATCTTCCAAAGTGTATAGCTAAAGGAATTAGTCCAAGTCCAATTGGATAAATCTGTGTCCTCATAACTGTAAAATGCCGAAAGATTGGACTTGAAAGCAATTTCTCCTATTTGTCTTGTATAATCTGCCACTACCTTGGCCCCTAAAGAGGATTCAAAAACTGCATCATTTTTAGCAAACACAAAGTTATAGTTGAGCGGATGCATCACAACAACGAGATTTTCAATTGGAGTCCAAGTCATCCCGACACCCACATCTAAATATCCCGGATCGTTGAAGTTGTCCAAAATGGTGGTTCTATACTCTGCCAATGTGGAAACCGCCCATTTTTCGCTTAATTTTTGACCATATAAAGATGACACGTTAAACACATCTGTAGTAGGCCTGAAGCTATCGTCATCGTTAGGATTGTCCTTATCATCCAATTTTACCCAAGCTAGATTGGTGGTCAACGAATTCCTCCAAAAATATTTTTCTTCCAACTTATTGGCAAATGCATTAAAGTTAATCCCTATGTTTCCAGATGAGTTGTTTGGTGTGCCTTGTGAATACCAATTATTAAAATTGGAAAAACTTCCCCCTACAACACCAAAAGCTCCAACTCTCCAGCCTGGAAGTGCATCTATTTTAGCTTGCAAGGCTTTGACTTCCGCTTGCAAGGCATTGGCGGCTGCTTGTTTTTCAACTTTTTGTGCTTCTAGTTCTTCTTTAGTTTGAGAGAAGCCCAAAGAAAAAACAAAAATAAATGATAGAGTGATGAGTACTTTCTGATTCATTTTTCGAAATATTTAGTTAGTTAATTCCTTTTGCAAATATAAAAGTAAGGGTTCTTTTATAGAAATTAAATTGACATTATTTCCTCTTGAACAATGGCACTGATGAGCACGCTTCTCCATACATAATGGATTTGGCAATGGGCCTTAATTTTTGTGAAAGTAAAATATAAGCATTTGCAGGAACTGGCTTGTTAGTACAACCTTTGATGATTAACGATTTATCAACAAATTCCGTGATGTCCAAATTTTGAATGATATCATGATAAATTGAAGTTTCAAGTAGTTCCAAATCACCAACAACAATTCGTTTGGCATACGGTTGAAGATGCATCGTGAGCAACATAAATGCCCAAGCAGGCACTATGGCATCTGATGTGCAAGTCAACGCAATAAATTGATCCTGATATTGTGACCAATTATGTTGATGAATTCGCTCCCTGAAATCCTTTTCTAGTAGCACCAATTCTTCATACAGCCAATCCTTAATGTCAAATAGTTTTCGTTCGCCTTTTGGATAGAAATCTTCAAGATCAACGACCACTAGTTTACTATTTGCTATTCTATTAATTATCTCTTTGTCCATAGTGCAAAATTAGTTTTTTTATTTATAGCCTTCTGCTTGCAACTTGAATAGTTCGGAATAAAGGGAATGGTTGGCCATCAATTCCTGATGTGTTCCAATTTCGAGGATTTTACCCTCGTCAATCACCAAAATCCTGTCTGCCTGACGTACCGTACTAAACCGATGTGAAATGATGATGCTGGTTTTATCTTTTGTCAATGCAATAAACCGTTCAAAAACATCGCTTTCGGCTTTGGCATCCAGTGCCGAGGTCGGTTCGTCCAAGATCATCACTTCGGCGTCCTTCATGTAAGCCCTTGCCAGCGCCACTTTTTGCCATTGACCTCCTGACAATTCCTGACCTTTATAAAAACGTTTCCCCAACTGTTGGTCGTAGCCATTTTTTAGATCTGAAATTACTTGATTTGCCAAACTCAACTCTGCAGCCTTTTCAATCTTTTCGTTATTGTAGAGTTCGTCAATATCTCCAATGGCGATGTTTTCCCTAACTGTAAATTCATAACGAAAAAAATCTTGAAATATGACGCCAAAAAATTCTTGATAATCATCCTTTTTAAACCGGTTGATGTTGATGCCATCGAGAAGTATTTCGCCTTGAGTAGGTTCATAAAATCGCAGTAATAATTTCGTCAATGTGGTTTTTCCCGCTCCATTTTGCCCCACAAAAGCAATTTTTTCACCCACATTCACTTTAAAAGTAACCCCTTTAAGAATCTCATGATCGTTATCGGGATATGAAAAATGCACGTCTCTAAACTCAAATCCTACTTTCAATTTTTGAGGCATTGACATATCTTCCATATGTTTTGGCTCAATGGAAATATCAATAAATTCAAAATAATCCTTCAGGTATAATGCACTTTCGGTGATTCGTGTAAATTTTGAAAAGAATTCCTGTAAATTCCGTGTTAAGCGATTAAAAGCCCCTGATAAAAAGGTGAGCTCACCCAACGTGATAACTCCAGAAATAACCCTGTAAATTATAAAAATGTAGGCACCATAATAACT
>JBGSXJ010000270.1:0-7314 GCA_041751535.1 Aquaticitalea sp. | reverse complement strand
ATTATACATTCAAAACTATGGACGCATTCCGCAAGGGAAGCAAGGGGCGGGAAACAAAGCCTGGACCTTTATTGACGAAATTATAATCAAATAAGCATGACACTAGAAATTTGCGCAAGTAATTATCAGTCGGCCATCAACGCCCAAAATGCTGGAGCGCATCGCATCGAGTTGTGTTCGGAATTGGGTGTTGGTGGCATTACGCCTTCTTTCGGATTCATAAAGCATGTGATTGCAAGTCTAAACATTCCGGTATTTGTATTGATAAGGCCACGCAGTGGCAATTTCACCTATTCGGAGGATGAATTTGAAATAATGAAACACGATATTCAACTGTGTAAAGAACTTGGTTGCAGCGGAATTGTTTCAGGCGTCTTAAATGTTGATAATTCCATAGATATAGAAAGAACACGACAGATGGTTGAAATTTCTAAACCTTTGGAATTCACCTTTCACAGAGCTTTTGACAGTACACCAAATCCTTATGAAGCCATGGAACAGCTCGTGGAATTAAATGTGGATAGAATTTTGACATCAGGTCAGGATTCATCAGCAGAAAAGGGTATTTTTGTACTTCAACAATTAAAAAAATTGGCCAACGGAAGAATCACGATTCTGCCAGGAGGCGGAATAAATTCTGAAAATGCTCTTATCTTTAAAGGTGGTGCATTTAATGAAATTCATTGTTCCGCAGCAGTTACAAAACCTATCATTTCAGCAAACAATATGGTAACCAGCAGCAAATTATTTTTTGATGAAACCCACAGCACCCATTCTGATATGGCAATGATTCAATCCATTTTAAAACAAATTCATGATTAAATATAATTTTATTTATTTCCTTTTAATCGCAATGTGTTTCAGTTGCGAAACCAATTATCAAACTCCAAGAACCACATTCATTGATTCTGGCTGGAAATTTAAGAGTCTTGCTGACAACACTTGGAGAGAAGCATCCGTTCCTGGCAATGTCTTTTCCGATTTGTTAAGTCATGATTTGATTGCCAATCCGTTTATTGCAGATAACGAACTCAAAGTGCAATGGGTTACTGAAAACGAATGGGAATATAAAACGAAATTTAAAGTAGATGATTCAACATTTCAAAAGAAACACATCGAACTCAATTTTGAAGGATTGGACACGTATGCGTCCGTATTTTTGAATGATAGCTTGATATTAGAAACCAACAATGCCTTCAGGAATTATAAGGTGAATGTAAAATCGACTATCAAAAAGGATAATGAACTCCATGTGGTTTTTAAAAATAGCACCTATTTTGAAACTGAAGCAAAAAAGAAATTAAACTACCAATTACCGGAAGGTGACCGAATTTTCACAAGGAAGGCGCAATTTCACTATGGTTGGGATTGGGCTCCAAAGCTCAATACCTCTGGTATTTGGAGACCAATTTCCATAACCTCTTGGAATGATCTAAAAATTAACGATGTATTTATCGTACAAAATTCCATAGAAGAGAATGTTGCCGAATTAACTGCCCAAATTGAACTCAACACATCTTTAAGCGAGGATTTGATTTTTGAAATTATGGTCAATGATGACGTCATTAGTAAAATTGATATCGTAACGGATTCATTGCAATCAAATTACGCCGTGCCTTTCAAAATTGAAAATCCAAAACTTTGGTGGCCTCACAATTTGGGAGAACCGTATCTTTATGAAATTTCCGTGCGTATCAAAAAAGGCTGGACTACGCTCGATTATAAAAGTGTGTCAAAAGGCCTACGCACCATCGAGCTCGTTACCGAAAAAGATTCCATTGGAGAATCGTTTTATTTTAAGGTTAATGATGTTCCTGTGTTTATAAAAGGTGCGAATTATGTCCCGCAAAACAGTCTGCAACACGCAGTAAAAGATACAGATTATCATAGGCTGATTGATGATGTGGTTGAGGCCAACATGAATATGCTTCGGGTTTGGGGCGGCGGGATTTATGAAAATGACATTTTTTATGATTTATGTGATCAAAAAGGAATTCTCGTTTGGCAAGATTTTATGTTTGCATGTGCCATGTACCCTGGCGATAAGCCATTTTTGGAAAATGTAAAGCAAGAAGCAATAGACAATGTAAAACGTCTTCGCAATCATACGTCTATCGCCTTATGGTGTGGCAACAATGAAAATTCTGAAGGTTGGGAAAACTGGAATTGGAAGGATGGCAAATCAAAAGCGCAACAAGCAGAAATTTGGAATAACTATACCAAAGTTTTTAATGACATTCTCCCCAATATCGTGAGGGAACATACAGACAGAACATCTTACTGGGAAACCTCTCCAAAATTTGGTCGAGGCAATGAAAGTTACAATACTGAAGGCGATACGCACGATTGGTTTGTCTGGCATGATGCATATCCATTTGAACATTTTGAGGAAGAAGTTCCTCGTTTTATGAGTGAGTTTGGTTTTCAATCCTTTCCAAGTTATGAAACTATTAAATACGCTTCTCTAAAAGATTCCATCACCATGGATTCCACCGCATTCATGTCTCATCAAAAACATCCGAAAGGCATGGAATTGATTGCCACCTATATGAAAAGGGATTTTCCTGTTCCAACCAATTTTGAAGATTACGTGTACATGAGTCAGCTTCTGCAAGCTTACGGAATCACTAAAGGAATTGAAGCGCACAGACGTGCAAAACCATATAATATGGGCAGTATGTATTGGCAACTTAATGACTGTTGGCCAGCTGCATCCTGGTCGAGCATCGATTATATGGGCAATTGGAAAGCATTGCATTATAAAGCCAAAAAATCCTTCAAAAATGTCCTTACGTCCTCCATTGTTCAAAATGATACGCTTAAAACTTATATAGTCAATGATGCAATGAAATTGCAACGCGGATCGCTTTCGCTTCGACTATTAGACTTTAATGGCGAGGAGCTGTGGTCTATTTGTGATACGATAAGCGTTGAACAACAAAGCAGCGAACTCAAATACATTGTGGATTTAAAAACCACAAACTTCAAGAAAAATAGTGTGGTTTTGGAAACTTCTTTTAACAATGAAACCTCTTATTTTTATTTTGTAAGACCCAAGGAGTTATTATTGCCAACTTCAGACATCGAAAAAACAATCACAAAAACCGACTCTGGATTTACCATCGAATTGATGAGTGAAACTCTTCAAAAGGATGTGTTTCTTTTTTCTGGCTCGAAAGGACGTTTTAGTGATAACTTTTTTGATTTGATGCCGAATGAGCCCAAAATCATTGAGTTCAAAACACGATCTGGAAACGTAGATGATTTATACCTGAAAACGCTTAATCAGTTTATAAAACCTCAAAAGGAAGCTACAAGCACCAAGGCAGTCAAACCAATTACTTGATGGCTTTCACCATGCGGTCATTACCTGAAAAATCTTTTTTTAATTCGATGCTCTTTAGTGGGAAATCTTGAAGCATTACAACCGTATCCTTCCCTAAATACTGATTGATCTCAAAGTATAAATGGCCACCATTTTGTAATTTCTGCATTGCGAAATCGGCAATGGATTTATAAAAAATCAACGGATTGTGGTTACTGACAAAGAGCGCCAATTCCGGCTCATGTTTTAGAACATTGTTTTTAATTTCGGTTTTTTCAAGCTCACGTACATACGGTGGATTGGAAACAATGATGTCAAATTTTTGATCCTTCAATATTAATTTCCAAGATGGTTTGTTGAGAATATCAGCATGTATGAACGTAATTTCAACATCATTCGATCTGGAATTTTCCTCCGCAACTTTTAATGCGCCTTCACTTACATCCCAGGCAAAAACGCGGGCATTGGGTAAATTTTTAGCTAATGCTATTGCGATACAGCCACTTCCTGTACCAATATCCAGGATCTTTAATGGCTGCGATTTTATGCTTACTGCCTTCAGGATCCACGCGACCAATTCTTCAGTTTCAGGTCGAGGTATTAAGGTATGTTCATTTACTTTTAAGGAGAGTCCAAAGAATTCTGTTTTGCCAAGAATGTACTGAATGGGTTGTTCTAGTTTTAATTTCGATAGCGCTTCAAAAAGTGGCTGCTCTTCCTCCTTTGTTATTGAATATTCAGGTTGCAAAACTAAAGTAAGACGTTTCAAATCTAAATAGTCTTCAATCAATAAATAAAAAAAACTGTCAACTTCATCACGACCATAAATGGCATCCAATTCTTTGTGAAATATGTTCTGTAACTCCTTTAAAACCATCATTCAAATTATTTACATCCTAAAGATCTTTGATCATCCATACGTTGCAAGAATAATGACCTGTATCTCCCATGGGCTTATCAAGCGATTCAAATCCAACTTTAGCATATAATTTTTTGGCATCAGTCATGTATGGCATGGTTTCCAAATAACATTTTTCAAAACCAAATTCTTTGGCTATGGATAAACATTTCGCCATCATCGCAGCGCCAAATCCTTTACCTCTGGCTTCTGGCAGGAAATACATTTTTTGCAGTTCGCAGACGTTACCTTCAAAATTATCAAGTTGGGCTATGCCAGCACCTCCAATGAGTGTTCCGTTGTCATCGACAACAAAATAAGCCGATTTTGGTGTGCTGTAATTTTCAAACATGCGATCCAAAGATATATCTGCATAGGCCGTACCGACTTTTGGTACGCCCAAATCGACCAATACTGATCGGATGACTTTTGCAATCTGCTCGTTGTCATTTTTATGAATTTCCCTAATAACGATCGTATCTTTAATCACTTTTATATGTTATTTTTGTGGCTGTGAAGATACATGAAAAATACATAAAACGCTGTATCCAAATTGCCAAAAATGCCTTGGGAAAAGCGGCTCCCAATCCAATGGTTGGCTGTGTTATTGTACATAACGATCGTATTATTGGCGAAGGTTTTACAAGCCAGTATGGAGGTCCACATGCCGAAGTAAATGCGATTAATTCCGTTACGGATAAATCGCGGCTCTCGGAGTCTACTTTGTATGTCACTTTAGAACCTTGTTCGCATTATGGTAAAACACCACCTTGCAGCGACTTGATCATAGCTCATAAAATTCCGAAGGTCGTTATAGGGACTATGGACACCAACAGGAAAGTTGCAGGTAAAGGCATAGAAAAACTCAAGGCTGCTGGTTGTGATGTTAGTGTTGGTGTTTTGGAAGATGAATGTAAAACGCATCACAAACGTTTCTTTACGTTTCACATCAAGCAGCGTCCTTATATAATATTAAAATGGGCCGCAACTTCGAATGGTTTTATCGCGCCAATATCAAAAAGCAAAACAAAACCTGTATGGATTACCAATGAGCTTTCCAGGCAATTGGTGCATAAATGGCGTGCGGAAGAACAGGCGATTTTGGTTGGAACACATACTGTTCTTCAAGATAATCCGAGATTGACGGTCAGGGATTGGACAGGAAAACACCCTATCCGAATTGTAATTGATAAGGACAAAAAGCTATCACCAGACTTTCAAGTTTTTGACAGTAGTGCTCCTACTTTGATAATATCGCATCACAATGCCGATTTTAACCAACCTTTGGCGCAGCAGATTTGTGATATTTTATTCTTCAACAATATCAATTCTGTGATTATTGAAGGTGGAAGCCAAACGCTTCAAACGTTTATCGATGAGAACCTTTGGGATGAAGCCCGAATTTTTACGGGAAATATTGAATTTGTTAATGGTCTCAAAGCTCCTAAATTTAAAGCGAAACAAATTTCAGAAGAAAAAATTTTGAACGATACATTAAAATTTTATGTGAATGATTAAAACCTTACTATTCGATTTTGGAGACATATTTATAAATCTTGATAAGGAAGGTGCCATGCAAAATGCCCTTGATTTGTTTGAGTTGAATGATTTTTCTGAAGAAATGGTTGCCTTTAATAGTTTTTATGAACAAGGCTTGATTTCGACCGATGAATTTTTAGAATTTTACCAGGAAAATTTTCCGAAATTAACATCCGATCAAATCCTCGATGCGTGGCAATACATTCTCAAAGACTTTCCATCTCACCGTTTGGAATTTATTCAACAATTGGCTGCTGAAAATAAATACAAGCTTATTTTATTGAGCAATACCAACGAACTTCACATTAAATGGGTAAAAGAAAAGGTGACATTTTATGAAGATTTTAAAAATTGTTTCGACGCCTTTTATCTGTCGCATGAAATCAAATTACGCAAACCAAATCTAGACATCTATCAATTTGTGTTGGATGAGCATCAACTCAATCCAAATGAGGTTCTTTTTATTGATGATACTGAAGAAAATATTGTGGGAGCCTCAAAGTTAGGCATCCACACTTGGCAATTGGATATAAAAACACAAGATATTACGGATATATTCACCATTAATAGCCACCTATTTTGATATATCTTATATTAAGCATTATTGCTTCTTCGCTCATTTTTCTGATTTTTAAATTGCTTGAGAAATTTAAACTGAATACGCTATTGGTCATAGTGGTCAATTATGTTGTGGCGTGTATCACTGGAATTTTGAGTTATGAGGAATCGATTGACGTTTCCACTATTGTCAATTCCAAATGGTTTGTTGGTGCTTCTTTACTGGGTTTTTTGTTTATTTTCATCTTTAATATTATGGCTTTGACCAGCCAAAAAAACGGTCTTTCGGTGGCTTCCGTTGCTTCAAAAATGAGTGTGGTCATACCCGTCACATTCGGAATTTACGCTTATAACGAAAGCATCGGATTCCAGAAATTATTTGGGATTCTTCTGGCATTGGTGGCTGTCTACCTTGCTTCCGTAAAGTCAAAAACAAAGGTCAATTTTAAGAAAAACTTGTTATTTCCTATTGTGCTGTTTTTAGGCTCTGGTATTATCGATACGTCCATTAAATACCTTGAAAGCACCTATTTGTCCGAAAATGGCATTCCAATATTTTCGGCAACCATCTTCTTTTTTGCGGCCATTATTGGTGTTGTGACTTTAATGGTGAAAGCTATTAAAAATGAGTTTTCATTTGACTATAAAAGCGTTCTATTTGGGGTTTTGTTGGGTGTTGTCAATTATTTTTCCATTTATTTTCTGCTGAAAGCCCTTCATTTTGAAGGCACAGAAAGTTCCACCATTTTTACCATTAACAATGTAGCCATTGTGATGCTATCCACCTTATTGGGACTTGTGTTTTTTAAAGAAACGATTACGCCAAAAAATTGGGCAGGAATTACCTTGGCCGTGGTGGCGATTATATTAGTAAGCTTTGCATGATGATTGAGAAGGACACATATATCACTATAAAGAAACCTTCAAAACAAATCCTATATAAGGACAAAAACAGTAAATTTTTTGGTTACGCATTCCCTGTCAAGACCGAAGA
>JBGSXJ010000269.1:0-1872 GCA_041751535.1 Aquaticitalea sp. | reverse complement strand
GGTGGTGACTTTGAAAACCCAGAGATAAAAACTGAAGATAAGAAAGTGGATTAAACACTATTTGTAATACATTGTAAAACCCATCAGATTAACTGATGGGTTTTTTGTTTTTTAAAACTTATTCTGCGGTTGTCGGATCGATGATGGTAGAGACCTTGCTAACAGAATTTGCTGGAAATCTTCCTTGTTTTGCATGTTCACGCACCATTTCTTCATTAGGTGCATTGTAAATGCAATAAATTTTATCAGTTGTTACATAACTGTGAACCCATTGAATTTGTGGTCCCATATTGCTTAAGACTCCACAAGATGTCTGCGAAATTCCTTTTAATTGATCAGATGTTAAGTTTCCAGCACCTGGAATTTCTCTTTCTATTACAAACTTTGGCATGATTAGATGAATTTTTATGAATCCTACTCTTATGGCTTTTCGGTATCGCCCTGTTTTTTTTGTGGTTACTTGACTCCACTTCAAATGTGATGTTTCCTGATGATGTATATTTTAGATTTGATAATTTAAAACGAATAGGATAACTCTAAATTACTGTAAATCAATGAATAATTTGGCAATAGCCATCATTATTTTAATTGAATTCAAAATTAAATAAAAAGATAATCGTAATGCATCTTAATTTGTAGAATAGCATTAAATCAAATTATCTCAATGATTACCAAGAAAGTTCAGCCAATATCAGCTCTGAAACACCACCATCACTATCCGTCACAAGCGCTAATTGATAGTGTTGATCATTGATTACTTTAACAATTTCCACCGACTCCACCTTGACTTTTAATGCTTGCTCATGTTCCATAAGAAGCACACACTTTGGCCGGTAGCCATCTTTTATTTGATCGATCGAAATCATTCCAACATAACTTCCAACTACGTTGCCATCATCGTAGGTGTTTGGCGAGTCTTCTACAGAAGCAGTAATCAGTAGGTGGTTTGTATTGGGAATCGTTGTTGCGCCAGATAATTTAGCTTGTAAACCTTCCAATTTTGGTAATTGCAATTGATACATTTGGAATGTTGGAAGTGCGCCATCAGTTTCTAGAAAATTCATAAGATCTTTCAATGAATATTCCAAAACCATATTAGTTTCACGGTTGAACAAAAACAATCGATCGTCTATAGTGGTTGCAGCCTCAATATTAAGTGTTTCAATAGCGATGGTTCCCGAATTTCTAATGGCATCATACACAGCTTTAAGATCAAAGGTTTTGATGAGACCATCCTTTTTTAAAGAAATCATCACCAGCTTATCGCGTTCTGGGGTTTTGGATCCAGAACCAAAAATCAGTAAGGCATTAGTGTCACCATCGTCAATGGTGGTCATGGCTTCAAAGTCGGGCTTTGAAATTTTCGGTATGATACTATCGGTATTGCCTTCAATCAGTAATCGCGTTTCTACGACAGCGAAGTTTTGATCCAGCCGATACAACAACGGCGCATTATCACCAATAACGTACCAATCGTTATTCACCACCACAATTCCAGAGGCCGAAGGGATGCCTTTTAATTCTTCTCTATGTTTTATGGTAACGGTCATGATGTCTTGGTTGCAGCCTAACATAAAAATACTGACCACTATTCCGAGCAAAAATAACGGAATGGAAGTCAAAAAGAAGGTTCTTTCTAGATATTTTAAGAGTGTTTGGATGGGTATTCGATATTAAAATTAAACGTTTGGCTCATTCCAACGATTTATTGACTTCATTCTTTGTATGCGTTTGATTTTTTTGTTCGCCAGTAATACTGCTCAACAAGAGTTTTAACATGCCTGAAGGTTTAAAATCCAAATCCTTCAAGTTAGAAAGCAATCGCTCAAGTGCCAAAAAGGTAATAAACGATTGTAAAACAGCTCGGTCCAT
>JBGSXJ010000268.1:0-8157 GCA_041751535.1 Aquaticitalea sp. | reverse complement strand
CTGAACGTGGTTGCGATAGGCGGTGATCATTTTATCTTTTGTCAAATCCATGGCGTGCAAAGCACCGGCCAAAATGGCCTCTTGACCATTATATAAGTGAAGAAATCCTCTAACTTTTTGTTGTATGTAGACTGCAGCTAGCTTGTCTTCAAACTTTCTCCAGAACAACATGTCTTCATACCACTTAAGGTAAACTTCTTTTGTGATTTTTTGCATCAGTGGCGTCAATTAAATAAACGAATAACAAAAGTAACACTTTAACCACTAATGAAAAAACCGAAAAACGTAAAATTTCTACGAAAACGTTATAGAAAAGATTTATCAAACATGAAGGGAAGCAGGTTGGCCAATGAATTGGATTTAACAACTTTTCCTGTTTCACCCATAAAGTAGATTTCAATGGGTGCCTCTTGCTTTATCTCATATTCGGCAATTGCTTGACGACAAGCGCCACAGGGTGAAATTGGTGATGCAGTTGGGTTATTATTAGAGCCTGCTATAATGGCCATTCTCAATATTTTAGCGTTTGGAAAATTTGCCCCAGCATAATAAATAGCAGTTCGCTCGGCACATAGGCCAGAAGGATAGGACGCATTTTCCTGATTATTGCCAGTGATGATTTCGAAATTATCCATTAAAATAGCGGCACCGACCAAGAAATTAGAATAGGGAGCATAGGCATTTAAACGGGCTGCTTTTGCCTTGTTCATCAAGGCCGCAACGCCCTCTGGCAATTCTTCGAAACCTTCAAAAACATCAAGGGTCGATTCTATGGATACGGTTTTCATTTGTGTCGCTGTATTTAAACAGAATTGACTTAAGATAAAAAAACTATTGCATCATATGAAACAATAGTCAATAATTTCAATTGTAAGTTCATTCTAATATTCAGTGTATTCGCCATCTCCAAAGTTAAAAGTCAAAGAGAAACGCAAGGTATTTTCCAATGGACTCTGCACTTTGGATGCGGAGAACAAGTAAGACATATCTATATTAATGGTGGTGTACTTAAATCCTGCACCCAGTGCAAAAAACTTACGTGCGCCTTTATCTTCACTTTCATTGAAATATCCTGCCCGAAAAGCAAAAGAATCTTGGTATTTATATTCAGCGCCCAATGCCCAAGTGAATTCTTTCAGCTCCTCACTAAAACCTCCAGGAGCATCCCCAAACGATTGGAATATTCCTTTTACAAAACTCACATCGTTGGATTGGCCAGAAATTATTACACCCCTATTCACAGGATTATTTGGAAATCCAATTAAATCGTCTTCTTCGGCATCATACTGTCCATTACCATTATTATCGGTATATTCGTATTCTGTTCCAACGATCGGCGGCGTTGGAACCAACAATTTGGTTACCTCTGCTGTTAATGCCAAAGTACTGTATTGGTCAAATATAAAATCAAAACCTCCACCTAAACGCAAAGTAGTTGGAAGGAAGTTTTCCCTGCCAGCATCATCATACTTTATGGTGGGTCCTACATTTTGAATTGCAAAACCAAGACGGGTTCTTCCATTAAAACTGTCATAGGCCTCTTCTTCGCTTTGGTAGTAACCTGATATGTCTACCGCAACAGAACCTGCAGCTTGTGAATTAGCGTCTAAGGCTTGAATTCTAAGATCGGAACGCAGGTAACGCAGTCCAACAGCCATGGAGAATTGATCTGCCAAACGCAACGAATAGGAAGCGTCTAAAGTCAGCTCATTTGGTTTTTCTATTAATGCTTGCGAAAATTCATCTTGTACAAGTTCAATTTCACCAAGACTGAAATATTTAAAACTTACCGCAAAGGCGCTTCGGTCAGTCAAACGGTTAAAATAGGTAACGTTACCGAGAAAAATATCGTTCACAAGCTTACTCAAATAAGGGGTATAACTTACCCCTATTCCAGATTTTGCCAAAGAAAAAGCATATTTGGATTGATTCCATTGCTGTGAATATGCGTCTGCAGATGTAGCAACACCCATATCTCCCATAGCAGCAGCACGGGCATCGGAGGCGATCAATAAAAATGGAACACCAGTTGTAATAACTCTAGAATCTTGATTTGGTATGACTACTGTTTCTTGTGCCGTGGAATAATTATAAATTGAGAGGGTGATAAGCGCTAATATGTATTTTTTCATAAATCTTTTGTTCTAATTAATGGCGATGGGCATTAATTGATTAGGCAAATATAAATTTTTATTATAGTATAACAAGTTTTTCAATTTTTTCAACTTGTTTGTTGAGTTGTTTTGAGCGTACTTTTAATTTATAAATATAGACCCCTTTTCCAATTCTATCACCAAAATCATCCCTTCCATCCCAAGCCATGTTTCTGGATAATGAAGAAGCACCTTGGTTGCAACAACCATCCATACTGGTCTGTCCGTTTAGAGTTCGCACCAATTTTCCGGAAACGGTAAATATCTGTATTGAAACGTCCAAAGGTTCAGAACTATTGTGGTTGAACCAAAATTCTGTATAATTAATGAACGGATTCGGGTAATTTAGCACATTATTGATGACTAATTCTTCATCTTTATCATGAACAACAAATTGTATCTCTGCAGTAGACGAATTATTATAAACATCCCAAGCCTTTAATGTCAATGTATGAAGCCCAGGTTCCAAATCCCTTAGAGCATAAGATACCTTACCATTTTGAAAGTCATCAACATTGGCCTGATAATAGTCATTGAGTATGAACGGATTGGTTTCGTCTCCATCTAGAATTGCCACAATATCATGACCAATGCCACTAGAAGTATTAATACCATTACTATCCTGAATTTTAGCAAGCAACGTTGGAGATTCATTCGTGATACCACCAGTAACAAAATTTTCGTCATTCATAAACAAGTTGATGACAGGGCCAATATTATCTGCTTCAGCATTTTCATTGATGCCTCCTATTTGAATATCGAAACTTGCACCTGCCTGATCTTGCAATGGTGTATCGGATTTAGAATAGAAACTGACCTTGCCATTCCCTACAGGAACACCAATATCCCTGGGGACGACAAACTCAAACTCAAATAAGCCATTGTTGACAGAAGCTTGTCCTATAAAAATCTTTTCTCCCAATGTTTTAAAATTTAGGATGATCAATTGCCCTGCTTGCGTAAAGCCATTATTTCCAAGCGTGGAACGCTGAATTTCCTTATCAAAAACCGTAGCTGACAAAATCCCATTGTAATTAGAAATCACATTGCCTGCTGCATTCACCACTTCCCCTGATAATTTAACACGGCTCAAAGCCTTTAAAACATCATTATTTTGGCCAATTGGCACATCATTGATTTTAGTAAGTTTGATGTTCGGTTTTGGAATAGCCAATTTCATGGCAGGATCACCTATAAAAAAAACAACTTCTTTTTGGTTGGAAACCAATGGATCGTTTTTAGTGAGCCTCAACGCTTCTGCAATACTTGTATAATTATCAGAACCAAAAGCAAAAAGATACTTTTCCAATACTATATTTATGGACACACCAACAGATAAAAATATTTCACGTGTAGTTGTAATAAGCGATACGGCGCCACCTTCTTTATTCCAATAAGTTAATTCACCGGCTGTTGGACGTTGCGGATTATCAAATTTTGTGAATTCGCAGGTGACCGTCACAAAACAAGTGTATTTGCAAAAATTCCTGATCTCCTGGGCATCTATTTTATCAAAAATAAATTCGCGTGCAAGGCCATCCTCGCCACCATGACCAAAATAGTTGACCACCAATGCACCCACCTCAATGGCATCCTTAATGGCTTTATTTACTTTTGGATACCGTTCGCCGCTTGAAGAAGCCTCTTGTTGGTAGGCATCCGAATGGATTTTTATAACATTCATAAAAGGTTTTTCTGCCGATACGGCATTCCCAATGGCATCTGTTGTGTTTTGCAATTGCTGCTCTCCATTTGCATCGATGTCATCAGATATCACCACAAAATTATTCCTCCAGCTTCCATAAGATGTCGGCTTATAATAGGCATCAATTTTATCAACCATCTCGATGGCTCTTTGAGGAGAATCTGCCAAAATCCGACCTACAGCGACGTCCAGTTTATCAGAATTGGCCATAGTACCTTCATTCTCATCCATATTTCCATAAAAATCATCAGAAATATAAGAACTGGTCAGACTAAAACTATTATAAGAAAACCATGACGGAACAATGTTGGTATTGCCTGGTATTCTATCTTTATAATCATAGGACGCATCCCCAAATAGGCAGAGGTACTTTAATCGGTTCTGTTCTGAACTTGCATTATGATATACATATCGCACCATATTCCTGATTGCAGCAATATCTTGATTCCCTGAACTGAACTCGTTATATATTTCGTTTAGAGTAAGTACTTTTACATTGAGCCCGTATTGCGTTCTATTGATTTGTGCGAGTCGTTCTGCTTGAGACACATAATTGTTAGCTGCTACGATTATATAATCGACGTCTTCAAATTCACCTTGAGCGTTCTTAAAAATAGTGCCTTTAATATTTTGATTACTGACGGCTACATTATTATCCCTCAATGGTACGTAGTAATCGGATGGCGTTACTGCCAAATACGTTTTAGAACTTCCTGCTTGTGCTTTAAAATTAAAAGCCGCTGCTTGTGATGTATTAACAAGATTGACAACGTCATATTTATTAGTGATATCCCAAACTTCTGATACCAAAGCGGCATTAGTCATCTGATATTCAACAACGCCTGACGATGTTGCAACCGAATTGTTCTTGAAAAAAAACTGATTGCCTTCAAACTTCAACGCTCTCGTGGCTTCTACAGACACGTAATCTAAATAGGCCAAAGAAGCTGGATTACCATTGTTGTTGTATGTTAAGGTTACAGTAACCTCTGGAGACACCAATGTGACATCTCCGTTATAAGCGTTGCCACTGGCCAATGTGGTATTTGCAAATGGTGGGAGCGATAAAGTTGAAACAACCGACCCGTTGACCTTTACACCCATGGTTGTTGCAACCTCGGCAGTTGCACCAACATACACCCGTACTCTTGCAGGTTCGGTCGCGATTAAATTCAAAAAATTGAAGGTAAATGTTTTCTCGTTCTCAACACCAAATCGATCTCCAAACCAACGCCTTCCTATTTTGGCAATATTGAATTCATCCAATTCATGATACTGATAATCCTGAAAAGAATCTACACTGAAGTCAGCATTGGCAGTAGGCTGGTTCATGGTTTGAATACGCTTACCGTTGCCACCTCCAACGTTGACATAATAATAGGACTTATCTGTATAAGGATTGAGGTGCGTATTGATTGCTAAATTATCTTTGTTCCCCTTTGGCCCTTCGGCATAAAATAAAATAAAATCTTCATTGTTAAAAACACCATCTTCCTCGCCTACAAACTTAATGGCGTTTTCGGTCAAATCAAAAGGATACGGTTCAGAATTGGCATAAGGAAGCATGGCCCCACCGTTACCATAAATCTTAATAGTTCTTGGATCAACATTGGTATTGATTCCCAATTGATTTAAAAAGTTTTTATTGATTCTAAACACACCCGACTTATCGACATAAAAACGATACCAATTTCCAGAACTTAAAACTGAATTGACAATTCCCACAGGATTGGCTGCGAAACTACTTCTGTTTGCAATGGTATTATAGTTGACTGTAAACGATGTGATTTTCTTATAAACTCCATTGTCATTGACAATGGCAGATATTTGAAGAAAGATACTGCGCTTATTTCGCGCTGTGGTATTTTTCAAGAGCAATTTAGGGGCTCTAGGAATAGTATTAAGAGGTAAATCCTTGAGTTCACCATTTGAAATATTTGTATATACTACATTACTTAAAGTAACTGATGCATCATTGATGCGATCACTCGAATCCCATTCTGCAACAAAAGTTAAACCCGTATCATCATTATAGCTTAAATGATCACTATTAAATGAGGGCACTTCAATGCTCGAAAGACTTGTCTGGAATATTTTACTGCCTTCCCAAACAATGTCAAAGCTTTTTTGTTGCGAAAAGACTAATGTGAAGTTGAATATAAATAGTAATAGTATCGATTTTTTCATTTATTCTGGATCATATGTCGAATTGGTGCAGAAAACATTTCAAATTTACATATATATTATGCGTCTTTTAAAATATTTTCGACCTCATAATACTAACGTAAGTAGTATTGCGTTAGTATTATTAATCAAATTTTTGTTCAAAATTACGACAATAAATGAATTTTTCGACCGTTATTGAAAAGCAAAATGCATCGACAAAACGGCTAAAAATCCGATGTTATGTATAAAAAAAAGGATGAAATGCATTTTTTTTTCAATCTATTTCATAAAAAATGTTGTTAATATTCCTATAATTGCTATATTGCGTCACTAATTTAACGAGCTTACTTAAAAGTATGGATATGAAAAACGTCTTAAATCTAAGGATACTATTAGCCCTAATGCTATCTTTAACCATGATTGGCTGTAAAAGAAATTCGTCATCTAACGAATCTCGAGCTACTGGATGGAACATTAACGACAAGAAGGGAGGCTTTCAATACAACACTAATTTTAAAGGTCAAGAAGCTGGACCTGGATTGGTATTTGTTGAAGGCGGTACGTTTACCATGGGTAAAGTACAGGATGACCCTATGCACGATTGGAACAATACCCCAAATCAACAACACGTTCAGTCCTTTTATATGGATGAAACTGAAGTGACCAACAAAATGTATTTGGAGTATTTGGATTGGATAAAAAGAGTATATCCACCAGAAGATCCAAATTTCAGATTAATTTATGAAGGCGCATTGCCAGACACATTAGTGTGGAGAAACCGTTTAGGTTACAGCGAAATGATGACCGAAAATTATCTGCGTCACCCAGGCTATGGAGAATATCCTGTAGTAGGTGTTACATGGATTCAAGCAGTTGAGTTCTCAAATTGGAGAACCGATAGGGTGAATGAACTTAATTTGGAAGATGCAGGATATATTAAAAGAGACGCACGTTTAAGCGAAGATATCACGGCAGATTCAAATTTTAATACAGATACTTATATCAACGCACCAACTGAAACCTATGGTGGGAATACCGATATATTAGATGGTGGCAAAAGAAGGCCACAAACTAATGCAGCTGGTGAGCCAATGAATATTTATGCAACTAGAGAAACTGGTATCATTTCACCAAAATACCGATTGCCTTCTGAAGTAGAATGGGAATATGCAGCGCTCGGTCTAAGTGAATTAAGAAGTTACAATGCCATTAGAGGTCGTAAAAAGTATCCATGGAGTGGACAATACACGCGTTCAGGTGCTAGAAAAACA
Source organism: Aquaticitalea sp. (assembly GCA_041751535.1). GTDB lineage: Bacteria > Bacteroidota > Bacteroidia > Flavobacteriales > Flavobacteriaceae > JBPOFM01. The sequence continues at coordinate 862 of JBGSXJ010000268.1, read as the reverse complement.
AAAGGTGATCAGTTGGCCAACTTTAAACAAGGCAAAGGTGATTACGGCGGAATTGCTGGATGGTCTGATGATGGTGCGGATATTACTAACGCAGTAATGTCTTACGAGCCAAATGATTTTGGGTTGTACGATATGGCGGGTAACGTTGCAGAATGGGTTGCCGATGTTTACAGACCTATAGTCGATGACGAGTTTAGTGATTTTAACTACTATAGAGGAAATGTCTATACCAAAAATGCCATCAACGAAGATGGAACAGTGAAAGTAGTAACTTCTTCTGATATCATTTATGACACTACCAGTACTGGTAAAATTGTTGCAAGAAATCTACCTGGAGAAATTTTACAAGTGCCAATTGACGAAAATGAAACCTATCAAAGAACTAATTTTGATAAAAGTGATAATCGTAACTACAGAGATGGTGATAAGCGATCTTCCCGTCAATATGGCAACAGCTTTAATGAAGACGATGGCACTTTAGCCTCCGAAACGGGCAAAATGTATAATTCGCCTCAATACAAGGTTCAAGTTGACTCTAGTGGAAATATGATCAAGGAATATGACAAATCAAATGACAGAACATCATTGATCAATGACAATGTTAGGGTTTATAAAGGAGGTTCTTGGAAAGACAGAGCCTATTGGATCGATCCAGCGCAACGTCGATACTTCCCGCAAGATATGGCAACAGACTACATTGGTTTTAGATGCGCAATGTCTAGAGTAGGTTCTAAATCGGAAACCAAGAATAAATCAAGAAATTAATTCCGTTAATTTTATTATAATATTAAAAGTCCTAACACAAAATGTTAGGACTTTTTCATTACATTTATTTTATGAATATAGAAGAAATTTACACCTA
>JBGSXJ010000267.1:0-3068 GCA_041751535.1 Aquaticitalea sp. | reverse complement strand
GGCTGGTATGATAATGAAACTGGCTATTCGTGTAGAATATTGGATATAATTAGCAATTTATCGGATAAATATGCACGTTTATCCGATAAATAATTATATTTGTTTAATTAAAGTGGCAAAAAATGTCCCCTATCAAATACTTTTTAATTGCATTCTTTATCTGCTCATCATCCCTGGTTTACGCCCAAAACGAATCCAGTGAAGATGTCGATGTGCTTAAAATGCGCATGGAAAACTACATGTCTCATTCCGATCTCGAGAATGCACGTGGCGATTATTACAACGCCAATGATAATCTTGGAAAAGCATTGTTGATTGCGCAAAAAATCGACGACAGAAAAAGCCAAGGAATTATCCATACAAAAATTGCAAAGCTTCAATATTCGGTCGAGGAGCCAGAGAAGGCATTGGTATCTCTAACGAAAGCAGCAGAGGTTCAACGCGAAATCAATGATCATGAAAATCTCGCCATTACTTACAACGTCAGGGGAATTCTACACGCCAGCAAAAAAGAATACAAGACCGCCTTGGATTACTTTAAATCAGCAAAGACAAAGTTTGAAGAACAAAATTTAGAAACTAATATTTCGGATATTACTTTGAATGAAGCCAAAGTGTACATTCAATTAGAAGATTACAACACCGCAAAATCATTGTTGGAAAAAGCCATTATTCTGGCCAAAAAACATAATCAACCTAAAGTGTTAAGTAGTGCCATGATTTACAGTGGCAAAACTTTATCCGCTCTCGGAAATGACGACACGGCACTCGCGATGGCTTTAGAAGGATTAAATATTGCCAAAACCAGTAATATCATTGAGAATATCAATGACAGCTATTCAACCTTGAGTGATATTTATGAAAGAAAACAGAATTATCAACTTGCGAATGAGTATTTAAAGAAACATATTAAACTTTCTGATTCTATTTTAGATATCAAACGATTAAATCTATCTCCAGATCATAAAATCAAATACATCAACGATTATCACGAAGCTGAAAAAAAACAAATGGAAATGAAGCTCGAAGAGGCTGATGCATCCAATAATCTTACACGAATCACTACCATTTTAAGTATCGCACTTATTACGATTCTATCCTTATTAACTTTGTCCCTGTACAAAAACAACAATATTAGACTAAAGACCAACAACATGCTTCATAAAAAGCATGATGAATTGGTTATGGCCAAAGAAAAGGCCGAATTGGCTTCTAAAACCAAGGCAAACTTTTTATCGACCGTTACACACGAGTTGAGGACACCATTATATGCCGTTACAGGTTTGACCAATATGTTGTTGGACGAACATCCAAAACCAGAACAAATTCCACATCTAAAGTCCTTGAAATTTTCGGGGGACTATTTGCTTGCTTTCATTAATGATATTCTCCAGATTAATAAAATCGAGGCTAACAAAGTAGAATTGGATCCAGAGATTTTCAACTTAAAGAAAAAGGTCGAAAATGTTGTTTCCGCGCTTAACAACTCCGCGCTAGACAATAATATAAGAATGCATTACGAATATGAAAATGGTTTACCATTCAATTTTATGGCCGATCAGCTCAAAATTTCGCAAATCTTAATCAATCTTATTGGTAACGCCATAAAATTTACAAAAGATGGCGATATTTGGGTTAGGGTTTACAAAATCAACCAAGTCAATGATGTCTATACCTTAAGATTTGAAATTGAAGACAACGGCATAGGTATTACGAAAGAGAAACAGGAACATATGTTTGAGAGCTTTTCACAAGGCTCCATCCAAATCAATAGAAAGTATGGCGGTACAGGACTAGGGCTTTCTATTGTAAAAGGACTTATAGAAATACTTAAAGGCAAAATTTATTTAAAAAGCGAACTCGGAAAAGGCACAACCTTCTTTTTTGAAATTCCGCTCACTTATTCCAGCGAAGCTGTTATTAAAGAAGACAAACCTAAACCATTTAAAAACAATGAAGAATTGGATCTAGCTAATATTAAAATTTTGGTTGTGGAGGACAACAAGATCAATCAAATGATAACCAAAAAGATTCTCAACAAAATGAGTCTCTACTGTGATGTTGTCGAAAACGGAGAAGACGCTGTTGAACGCGTTAAAGAGCAACGCTATGATGTGGTGCTCATGGATATTCATATGCCAGGAATAAGCGGTTTAGAGGCGACTAAAATAATCAGGACATTTGATAAGGAACTCACGATTTTTGCGTTGACTGCCGTTACTATTGATGATAAAATGCATGAATTTGATGAAGCCGGATTTGACGATATCATCTCCAAACCATTTAGACAAGATGATTTTGAAAGAAAATTGTATTCGGCATTAAAAGCCAATAAAGACGCTACGGCTCCACTGTAACAAACTTTGTTATCGTCTGTCCAAACCTACCTGGTTGATCTATTGTCATCTCAATAGGCAGATAGAATAAGTTTCTATTCGCCTTAAAATGTGGCATTAACCGCATAAAATCTTTTTCAGTGGTTATTATCCATTCTTTCTCTTTTATATCTTGAATGTCTTTCTCGCTAAATTCATAATGATCCCCAAAATTGAGATGCTCAAAATTTAATTGTTTTGACTCTAAATAGTCCACCAGTGGTTTTGAATTGGCAATCCCTGTTACCAAAGAGATTTTTTTATCAGCAAAATAATGGAGTTCATGCGATTCCAAATCCGATATCAGTAAGTTGGAATAACGGATGGTACTAAAAAATACCTGTTGATATGGTTTAGGTTTTAACGAGGCACGGATGCTTTTTTTAGCATCTTCAGAAAGCGATTCCGGGCTTTTGGTCACCACAATCACATCAGCACGTTTGGCGCCGCTTTTTGGTTCCCTTAAATTTCCTGTGGGCAACAACATATCATTCACATATAAACTGTCATAAGCCGTCAAAAGCACGTTAAAACCTGCTTTCACTTTTCGGTGCTGAAAGGCATCATCCAATAAAATGACTTCAGGTGGATGATTCAGTTTTAATAAATTGGAAATTCCGTTTCGTCTATCGGCATCAACACTCACTATAACCTGTTTAAACTTATTATAAAACTGAAAAGGCTCATCACCAA
>JBGSXJ010000266.1:0-14144 GCA_041751535.1 Aquaticitalea sp. | reverse complement strand
TGGAGATTCCGGTTCATGTTGACCCCCCATTCCGGTTGAAGCTGACCCCCTGTTCCGGTCAAGCTGACCCCGGGTCATGATGTGACATTCCGGCATATATTGACCCCCCTAATTTTAAAAGTATCCTCATTGTGATGATCTAGCAGATTTTAACCAATCGCTGGACATGGCCTCTAAACCAATTGCAATGAGTACACTCAAACAAATTATCCGATTAAAAGAACAAGGTAAAAATATCAAGCAGATTGTACGCACCTGCAATACTTCCCGCAATACTGTAAGAAAGTATTTTGCGCTTATCGATCAAACTTCCTTTGGCCTGGCTGAGCTATTGGCAATGGAAGATCAAGCTTTGGAACTGGCATTGCTTCCTGTTGATTCCAAGAGCCGGGATGATCGTTATGAACTTCTTCTAGCGCGTATGGAGTACTATCAGCAAGAACTCCTTCGTACCGGGGTCAACCGATGGTTGCTCTGGTCAGAATATCGTCAGGACAATCCAAACGGCTATAGCTACACCCAATTCTGCCATCACCTGAGTGTTTATACAAAACTTCAAAACAGCAGTCTTCCTATAAACCATATTCCTGGTGATCTGCTTTATATTGATTTTGCTGGCAAACTTTTGGAGTATGTTAATACAGACACTGTTGAAGTTATTAAAGTGCAAGTGTTCGTGGCCACATTGGGATTTAGTCAGTATAGTTATGTAGAAGCTGTCCCTACTCAAAAATCCATTGATTTTATCACTGCCTTGAATCGATGCTTAAAATTCTTTCAAGGTGTACCCAAAGGTATTGTGCCGGACAATCTTAAATCGGCAGTAAAAAAAACAGATCGCTATGAACCAGAAATTAATAAGTTACTTGAAGATTGGGCCAATCATAATCAGACTGCTATCATACCGGCCCGGAGCCGCAAACCACAAGATAAATCATTGGCAGAAAACCTTGTCAAACAAACCTACAGTAGAATATATGCACCCTTACGCAATCGTACCTTTACTTCCCTTGAAGATCTCAATGAGGCCATCTGGCAACAACTGACCACTCATAATGCACAAAAGTTTAAACGGCATGATTATAGTCGTTTAGACCTATATCAAAGCCAGGAAAGGTCAGTACTTGCTCCGTTGCCTGATCAGCAGTTTCATATTAAGAAATACAGAAGCTTGACCCTTCAAAAAAACTGTCACATCCAATTGACAGAAGATAAGCGTTACTACAGTGCTCCATATGCTTATATAGGACAAAAACTTGAAGTAGGCTACACGGAAACAATGGTATGGATTTACCATCAAAATGTATTGATCGCCCAGCATCTCAGGGGCGCTAAACAAACTCTTTACTGCACTATTGATGAACACCTTCCTTCACATTATAATGATTACCTGGATCGCAGCCCGCAATATTATTTGGACCGGGCCAGCAAGATTGGATCAGCTGCTCGAACGGTGATCCATACATTATTGTCAACCAAAAGGCATCCTGAGCAATTATACAGAAGTTGTGAAGGCATATTGTCGCTGGCTAAAAAATATCCAATTGCTGACTTTGATAAGGCTTGCATGATGGCGCTGGATCTGGATGCGTGTACTTATACCTTTATTCAGAATGTTCTTGGCAATGGCACCTTTAAACTTTATGATCAACAAACGCTAAAGTTTACCTCGCCACGTGACCATGAAAACCTTCGTAGAAAACAGTATTACAAATAACCACTTTTAAACTTTTAAATACCATGATGAAAATTGAAACACAACTCAATGATCTGCGCCTGCCAGGCATGATACGCAGATGGAACTCGCTTAAGGAAACAAAACAACTCAATGGGTTGACTTTACAGGATGGCCTGGAACTTCTTTTACAAGCTGAACAGGAGTACCGGGTTAACCGTAAGCGTGATAGACTGACTAAGCAAGCCAACTTCCGATATCATGCCATTATAAATGAGCTGGCTTATACACCGGAAAGAAATCTTGATAAAGGAACAATTGCCCTGTTGTCAGATTGTAGCTATGTATCTAAAGGTGAATTTATTTTAATTACAGGTGCAACCGGCTGTGGAAAAAGCTTTATTGCTTCAGCCCTGGGCCAGCAAGCATGCTCGATGGGCTATACCACCTTATATACATCAATGAAAAAACTTATGACCAGGTTAAAGCTCTCCAGGGCTGATGGTACGTATGTAAAATTGATTAACAAAATATCAAAACACCAATTGCTCATCCTTGACGACTTCGGGCTATATCCGCTGGAACAACAACAATCCCTTGACCTGATGGAGATCATCGAAGACCGACATGGGAAAAATGCAACAATTATAGTAAGTCAACTCCCTGTATCAGAATGGTATGATGTGCTACAAGAAAGTACAATTGCTGATGCTATATTGGATAGAGTAGTACACACTTCGCATCGAATTGAACTGAAAGGTGAAAGTCTAAGAAAAATTAAGTAAAATTGTCAGGTCCAAGCATTACTGTGAAAGATACTTTAAAAGGGGGGTCAACATGACCCGGAATGAGGGGTCAACATCACCGGAATATCTATTCTCTGCCAAGTGGGATGTAGTGCCATCCTTGCTTACCCAAAATCATGAATTTGTGATTCGCGACTTCAGTGGGCTCACCTCCGCTTTCAATCCTGCACGTGTTAAATCAGAAGTACTGGTGATGGCGGAGAACAAGCAAAAACCAAATGTTCGTTACATCTATGGAGAAGTAGGCAACGGACATTTTACGTATTACAGCGGGCACGACCCCGAAGGAGGCGGCCGTGGCATGCCTCGCAAAACAGACCTGAACTTATATCCGCACTCTCCGGGCTATCGGCTTATTCTGAACAATGTCTTGTTTCCTTCTGCCCGCAAAAAAAGACAGAAGACATAGTTTTTTTTAATATCTGAATGCCAGCGTGCGTTATCAACTCATAAGACTATGGATTGTCTTCATTGGAAGGAACAGCCGATCAGTATCCATCAATTCGTGAAATTCATACTTTTTATAAAACTCTTTTGCATCTTGATCAATTGAATCTACAACCACAGCAAAAGAGGCTATCGTTTTGCTCACTTCATAGGCACGTTTAAGAGAATCAATTAATAGGATTTTACCATATCCTTTTCCTTGCATGCTAGAGTCCATCGCAAGTCTTCCAATTAATGTACATGGTATTGTCTGATAGGTTAGTTTGTGCTTTTTTCGAAATGCATCATCCCAGTAGGAGGAAGGGATCGAAAGGTTATTAAGAGTATAATAACCCTTAATAACCTTATCATTATCAACTAAAACAAAGCATCGAGCTAAATCTCTGTCGATGTCTTGCCTAGCAATTGACCTGATGTAATTCTGAAGGCTCGAGTGTTGATTTGTAAACTTATCTCTAACATGCACTTTTGCATCAAGTGGTTCAATTATGAAACTCATTTACCTTCTTGAAAGGATAAGTAACTAGCCATTGCCTTCTTAAGATTCTTACCTGGCTCAGGTGGACTTTCAAGCGTTTCCATGAATGAAACACGATCTCGCTCCGAGAGCTCAAAGATCTGCTGTTCCCTTATCACATTTTTGGAATCATTGATAGCAATGTGAAGTATATAATCACTAACATTTTTAAATCCACTTACACTTGAGGCCTTGCTAATAAAATCCTTTTGGAGCTTCGTTAACCTTAATTCGAGGCGCTGGCTTTTGTTTTCGTCCGGGTTGCCAGAAACATATCCAGGTATAATGGTCCCGGATCTACTTATAGCACGCTGTTCTATTAGATTCACATCACTAGCATGAGATATCGCGTGAGAATATTCACCTTGCTTATAGCGAGTTGGAAAAATTGTAGTTATTCCACTTTCTCCAGCAGTTTTTTTGACTGAAGTCCGCCTTACATTAAGTACTTTCCTTTGACGAGGTGCCTTTTTAGCTCTCTTTGCCATAATAAATAATTTTTCTTATACGCTAATGTACGTAAAATTACCGTACAAAGTTCAAAATACTAAATAAATTGATTTTAGCGATACATTGCCTTTAGAGTCCCACGTAGCGCTACTGTGCGATGGCATGTGCGCAAATCCCGAACTTCAATACGAAGCCTAAAACCCCCAGACCAGGGTAGCAAAGGCATGTGCGCAATGGCACGCTGGGATGGTTGTGCGTCAGGAACTTAGCTAGCAAAGAGTTATATAATGTCCTGCGTAAGATCTATTTTGGTTACACTATTTCTGATACTCTATTTTAAGGATTTTCCACACAAAATCACCCATTTTGGTTTTAACAATAACTTCCTCTCCAACAGTTTTATCAAGAAGCGCTTTAGCCATTGGGGAGTCCATAGAAATATAATTTTTATTACCGATGAGTTCTTCGTAACCTACAATTCGAAATCGATTTTGAAGACCTTTCTCTTCGTTTTTAATTTCTACCCATGCACCAAACATAACTTTGCCTTCTTGGCTAGGGTGGTAATCAATCACCTTTAAGTCGTCAACACACTTACACAGATATCGAATGCGATTATCAATTTCCCGAAGACGTTTTTTGTTGTAATGATAATCGGCATTTTCTGAACGATCTCCCAAACTTGCAGCCCATGAAACCTTAGCGGTAATGTCTGGACGTTCAACTCGGCAAAGGTGATCATGTTCATCTCTTAATTTTTGCAGGCCTTCGGAAGTAATCAATTGCGAGCGGATAATTTTTGGTAGCGTTGATTCCGGGATTTTTCGCCTCATAAGTAGATCTTATTTTGAAAACTTTCCCAAGATAATATTTAAGTGCGGTAGAAAGGTTCTTGATTCCTTCGGCCAGATCTTTCTCCTTTTGCTAGATCTGGCTGAATCCAGACTTATAAATGCCCAGTATGCTCGTAGCCAGCAAATCCATAACAAAGTTATATAATGGCGTGCGTGGCGCCTGTCCCGATGTCTCATCGGGATTGAATTGCTTAGGATCCGGGCTTTCCTAAATGCCCGAAGAAAGTTTTTTAGCGAAGGATTTAGTACCCCAAATGCTTATCGCTTACTTTAGGCTGGGGCAACAACACTTATTGACTGGCTTTGGTGGCGGGAGGGAGGTGCGGCCTGACAATGGGTGTTGGGGCAGAGTTGGCACTAAAGTATGCATAAATGGCAGTCCACCAAAAGTATGATTGTCAGTATATAATTTTGTTGATTTCGCAGATTGCAGGTAAAACCACTACTAAAATCGGAAATAGTGTCATGATATTCGTTTTGGCACAGGCATTGTAATTTTCTTCTTAATACTGTCTCTGGGTGTTGAGTAGCCTCTGATCCCATCCAGTATCATGAATTTGAATTTAAGGCACCGCTGAATAGAGAGTTCAAGTCTCTCTACCTCCACTAAATCAATATATATGGGGGTATAGTTTTAACTGGCTAAAACGCAGCATTGATATTTATATAAGGGAGGCTACTGAAGTCCTCCCTTTTTTTATTTTGATTTTTTTTAAAACTACAGCTTGACTCACAATGGAAAGAAAATCTTTTAAAATACTATCAATAGATGGAGGCGGTATAAAGGGCCTTTACAGCGCTTCAGTTCTTTCAAGATTGGAAGAAAAATCTGGTAAAAAAGCATCGGATTGCTTTGATATGATTTGCGGAACTTCGACTGGTGGGCTGATTGCGCTTGGAATTGCATGTGGCAAAAATGTTAGCGAATTAGTCGAGTTGTATTACAAGCACGGAGGCGAAATATTCCCTACCTCAAATATCAAAATCTTAAGATTCTTCCAAAGAAATTTCTTCAGACAATCACTTCAAACCGCTTTCTGGGGGAAATTTTCAAACAAAAATCTCAAGAAACGACTTATTGAAACTTTTGAAGATAGGAGACTAGGCGAGCTTGATAATTTGGTGTGTATTCCAAGCTTTAACTTAATCAGTGGTATGCCTCGAGTGTTTAAATTTCCACATAAAGAAGGTGGAGAGGGGGGCTTCTCCATGGACAAGGAGATTCCAATTGTTGATGCTGCTTTAGCTACGAGTGCAGCACCAACATATTTCCCAATCCATGAATACAATAAAACACTCTTTATAGATGGTGGTGTGTGGGCCAATAACCCCAGCCTATGTGGTTTGCTCGAAGCGCTTGACTATTTCGTTGGTAACGGAAAGGAATACCAGACAATCGAGCTATTGTCTATACCTAGTGTGGCTCAGGCAACAGGATGGCCAACAAATGTGAGGAAGAACAGATCTTTCTGGGGTTGGCGATCAAAGTTATTTCAAACATCAATGGATGGTCAAGCATATTTCACGGACTTTTTCCTTAAAAAGGCAATGAATAAAATAATTTCAGATGCCACTTATTATCGAATAGAACCCCCGAAGCTATCTGCAGCTCAAATGTCAATTATTGAAATGGATAGAGCTGACAAAAAAGCACTTGATACTTTAAAAGTTTTAGGGGATCAGGATGGTTATAGATACTCTAATAATCCTGAAGTAATGAATTTTTTTAGGAATTTAAAAAGCTATAAAACACAAAAGGTATGACTAACAATTTTATTAAAACACATATTTATTTTTCACAATAATTAACCACTATAATAATGGCAAACTGTAATGATTTATTTCAAGAATATTTAGTTGAGTTAAATATTCTAAAAAGCAAAAAAGAAAAGATGATCACTGCCAAAAATAAATTGAGGCAGAAAATTCGAGATCACTTTAAGGAAAATCATCCTGAGTATGAACCAACATTCTGGATTCAAGGCTCTTATAAGCTTGGTTCAGCAATAAGGAATGAGGATGATACCTGCGATCTTGATGATGGAGTTTATTTCGAAAGAGAACCAGAGGTAACAGGAACTACCCTTCAACAGTGGGTTTATGATGCCGTTAAAGATCATACAGATGGCGGAGCACAACATCGCAAAAAATGTATAAGAGTAATTTATAAGGGAGACTTTCATATTGACTTGCCAGTCTATTATAAGACCGATGAGAACCTTCACCCATTCCTTGCTGTAAAAAATTCCAACTGGGAAAAAAGTGATCCAAAAGAGTTTATAACCTGGTTCAATGATAATAAAGATATTGAAGGTCAACTAATAAAGATCATAAAGTATTTAAAAGGTTGGTGTGATGATCAATCCCATAACATGCCATCTGGACTTTGTATGACTGTTTTGGCTGAAAGGAATTTCGTTCAAAGTTCTGAAAGGGATGACATTTCATTAAGAGATACATTAAAGAATATCCGTAATTCATTGCAACAAAATTGGGAGTGCAAAATGCCTACTACACCAAAGGATGATATATTCATGAAATATAATGAAGATCTTAAAGATCGATTCCTTGATGCTTTAGATAAATTTATTAGCAATGCAGAAGATGCAATTAGCACAACAAGTAGATCAGAGTCAAGTCGATTGTGGCGTTCACATTTAGGCAATAGATTTCCAAAAGTGGAAGATGATGAATCAGAGGGCAAAAATTCAATAGGGCTGGCAGGTATTGCAACAGCGAGACCATGGCTTAATGGCTAGAACAACAATTACATTACAAAATGACTTAAAAGAAGTTACTATTAAGTACCCATTACTTGATGTTCAATTCGAAAATTCCAAGCCAAAAACTTTATTAGGAAGGCTTAAGGTTGTCGACAAAAGAGGGGTGTTTTTTGGTTCATTTGATGTTAGCATTGGCATACCGACTGGATATCCTTTTTCCTTTCCGACAATGGAGGAGACTTCTGGCAAAATTCCAAAGATTTTGGATAGGCACATACAACCAGATGGTTACTGTTGTGTTTGTGTTCTTCAAGAACAGTATATAGAAGCTAACAGAGGTATATCAATAATAAATTTTATTGATAAATATGCAATACCATTTCTTGCCGCACAGATTTATTTTGAAAAATATGGTTATTGGCCAAACGGTGAGTATGCACACGGTTTTAAGGGTGTTCTTCAGTACTATCTAGAAAATTTTGGTATAAATGAAATTATCCTTTTGCAAGATTGGCTAAGAATGTATCTCGAAAATAGATTACCCAAAAGAAACGATAGATGTGTATGTGGAGAAGGAAAATTTAAAAAGTGTCATCTTAGAAGTTTTGAAAGGCTAGCATTGATTGGACGCACAAAAATAAGTGAAGACTTAGATCGCATTACAACTATTTGATTTCTCCCATCAAAATTTATTTATAAATTCTTATTTCAGAGTAGTAACCTTCACCATCTTCTATTAGAATGCATTTCTCCCATCCTTTGATTTTCATTATTCCATTTTCAGCAAGATGAAGTGCAGGATATTTTTCAGATAGATTTGGAAAGGGGATTGATAATCGAATCAGTAGGGCAGGCCACAACAGAGTTCCATACGAGATATGTTCTTGACTGTCATCCTCAGCTGGTAAAGTTGAACAAACTAAGCCAATAACTTCTTCTTGCAAATTAAATATCGGTCCTCCACTCATTCCACCATCATACCTTGCATTAGTCTGAAAGCAGGGGAATTTCATTCTTGTAGTGTCTCTATAGTTTTCATGTATTTCCTTTATGATCCCTGCAGAATATACCAACACACGTTTAGTACCATCTCCAAAGCTAATAGAAGGCTCCTTTCCAAGATGATTAGATTCATCAACAAAGCCATAAGCAAATATCGTTTCCCCTATTTTTGGTAAATTAAGTGATAATGGAGCAAAAATGTGCTGGCGTTCTTTAGCTGCTTCGTTGTCTGGTTTAAGGTAAAGGAAAGCTATGTCTGGCCCTTCCTCGGCAAGGAAATAATTTAAATCAACTACCCATTGTGCACCTGATCCAGGATGTAAGGCAAATAACCAAAATGTTCCTCTATCAGAGCCAGTAGGTTTTCCTAAAGTAAATTTTCTATTATCATAGTTTGCAAAAAAATCCTCGATTACATGCCTTGCAGTCATTGCGATTCCTGGCCCAACCATCACTGCGGTACCAGATGGTAAATAAATCTCGTCAGTGGAACGATGGGCGCAAAGGCACAAACCAAATTCGGAACACACGCTATTAAAATCTCCTACTTTAAACATTCCCCGAAATGCCTTTCCTTGGTTCATTCGTTTATGATCTTCTGTACTGCACCAACTTTGCACCAACTTCCATGATCTTTAATAATTTGTACCCAATAGGCCATATTCCGCCTTAGTCTCAAGGGAATTTGTCTCTGCCATAATTTTCTTTGACCATTCAGGTCTTTGAGGAATCTTACCACTTAATAATTGCTTTTGCCACTGTTCATCTGTCATCGGGCTTTCGCTGGCAAATTCATAGTAACTAAATACTGCACCCCGTGTGAGATATGGTTTGCCATTTATTTCTGTCACAACATAGATTTCATCCACCAGACCAGTAGCCTCTTCAAGATAGGTATTGTTGTATCTGTACACATCAGCCACCAATGCTACAAATCTTTCTTTTTCTGGAAGGTGGTCAGTATCGAAAATACGGAAGGTCAGGTATTCAATACGGCCTCCTAACCAGGAAATTTCATCAAACTCTTTCGGACTAAGAGGTTCATTAATTAATTCTTTTTCACTGACAGTTAAAAGAAAATTCCCAATCTCGCGAAGTTCATTATTGATATGTTTAATGTCTTCAGTAATAAGATTCATATTGGTCAAAGTGTTTTCCTGCAGATCAATCAATTCCAGAGCCTTTTTCCAGAAACTTATATTTGGTTCTACATAACCAATATGCTGAGGTGGGGGAGGTCCACCACCCTCACCAGCCTGCGCTGCATAAGGTTGTTCTGCATACAACAACATATCATGTTTAAGTTCCGTCCATGCCGCCAACGATGTCACCAGGTTTTTGCGATCCCAAGAAGGTGTTCTCATAAAATATGGATACCGGTCATCCTTTGAATGAAGATTACTAATTGCTTCAAAAGTCTTTGAATAGATATTCATGTTCCAATCCGGATTATTAAACTGCTTTTTTAGTTTGAACAATTCTTTCGGATAATCGTCCCAATTTTTGCCTTCGTTGTATTCGTTTAGCAAAATATTCTCAGCCTCTTTACTACCAAATACAGCAAATACATCAAGCCCCTTTGGAAATGGTCTGAGAGCTTTGGGCTGGAGAACATGTACAAGCTTGCTTAATATTTCTGCATCAAATGTGTACCGACCGGCAGTAAATAATATTGTTGACTTCAAAAGCTCATCAGCGTCAGCACTAGCCTTTTGAGGTTTGATCTTATCTGGATTGATATCCGCAAGCTTTTTCCTTAATGTGATTAATCTATTAACATCATTTAAAGTTGCCGGGGCTTTTGCCTCTTCGATTGTTATTGAGTTGATGACATGAGAAATGGAAAGATTATCTTCATCACCAACAATAAACTTAATGGCTTCATTGAAACTTTGAAATGCCTTAAGAGTTGCAGGAGATTGCTTGATAAATGACGCCATAAGCACCGCTGATAAAAGAGACTCATCTTTATCTATAAACATGGGAGCTGTATTTAACCATTTTACACATCTAAAGTAATTCTCCAACTCTGGAGACTTAGTATAATTGCCTCGTGGCTTGAATTGTGAATATTGAATAAGCTCACTATTCAGAAATTCTGATCCCATACCATCAGATTTTTTTATTCTTTGCAATTCATCTTTATAGTTTTGGAGCATATCACCTGCTACCTGAAGCGGTTGTCCGGTAAGGGATGTATAGGCGATCGCTAAATAGGTTGTTGTCCATTCTGCGGCCTTCTTAATTTGATCATCGGTTCCGAGTCTTTCCAATTTCAATGACTCACTATGCATCATTTTTAGAAGATTGGAGAGTAGGGGAGTAAATTTTTCTTCTTCTATTCTGCGTAAGATGGAACTGAAATGTTTATGCAGCACCTGAAGATAAATATCCGTGGTAATAAAACTGGGTATGTATTGGTAATGATTTTCATCATACACATGAAAAAATTGTTCATGCTTTGCAGGTACAATTGCGAAATTCGATTTTTTTAGTTGCTGAATTAATATCGCGGGTACTTCCTTAAATTGTATGTTATTATAAATATGATCTGTGTTGATCATGGTGTAATTACTATCAGTGTTATACCGCTTTTTCTTTAATTCATTTTCCCGGGCAATTAACTGGTTAACAAAATCCTGTTCTTGCTTATTAAGCATTACTTCAAATTCAGGAACATCAAAAACAGGTTGGTACCATTTAAACTGACTGAAGTAGCCACGCAAAACTGCATCGTCAAATAAATAACCATTCCTTGCAAAGATTTCGTTTCTCATCAACCACAATTCTATGATAGACTTCTCGGAAATGTCCACGGAATAATCAAAACTAGGGGGAGTTATCCGTTCAGGATACCACTCTTTCATATGCTCAAGCTCATATAACTTAGCCACATCTGATTTATCCTCAATTGTTACTTTATTAATAGAAGCTGTTTCATCAGTAACGATTTCAGAATTACTTTCTTTATTTTCTGGTTCAGACTTCTTTGAAGAACAATCAGCTAATAAAAGGAAGACTATTAAAAGTAGAAGGGATTGCCTAATTCTAGAAAAACTGTTTTGCATCGTTGAAGCTGATTTCATTGTATGTATATTCCTTTAAAGTAAGTCCAAAACTTTGCCAATAGTATTTACCAATTGAATACTGCCCGGAAGGTGTTCGCTCGAGTGTTTGCAGATAACCATTGTCAAGAGTTTTAAAGTCAATTAATTCTTGGCACACTTTGGAACCTAACCACAAGGGGCGAATTTGATCATCGTCAATTCGTAAAATAAAAAGTCGTTTCTTTTCTGATGGATCAAATCGGGTAGCTTTAGTTAATCCTACAATTATTTCTGTTCTACCATCGTGGTTCACATCAGCCGTATCAAAACGATAGGGTGTATACCTGAATATCGTTTGATCAGTGATCTCTACAGATTGATTTTGTAACAATATCTTAAAGCCAGTAGTAGTTGTAAGTTCTTGAAATATCACTTTACCTTTGAAGGAATAATCACTGATTGGAAACTCGTGAATTTCAGGAAATGATGGTACTGCGTTACAGGAAACTAACACGATCAGGACAGCGACAATTGAGATTTTCACAATGCCAAATTAAGTCAATTTCTATAATTAATTGATACCGGCTTTTTATTTCCATGCGCGCGCTGGCCGGCCCAAATGCGGGGTGGTGCGAAAGGAATGCGCGGGGAAGCATATTTGGGCATTGATTTTTTGTTTACTTTTTTATCAAGAAAAAAGTGAAAGCCCAGCGGCTTGAGCGAAAAGCTTCTTAGGAAACCTTAGTCTCAACATTACCACGAATGATCCATTGGAAACGTCATAAGCGTTGGCTCAAGCATGTGTATGACTGGCATGGAATTGAGCGTCAGAATGCGCGGCCAGGAATACTTATGCTTGGTGCGTTGGACCTGCATTTGTGCGGTGGCAAAACTTTCATGCTCTAAATGGTTCAACTTAATCAGGTGCTCAAGGACGTGCTGCGTAAAGCCCGGATAGCGCGGCATTGAGCGGCTATTTAATATAACGTCAAATTATATAACTGTGCGTTGGCATGAACGTGAATGCCCCGAACTTCCAACTGAACCGTAATGCCCCAGATGGCGCCTGCAAGGATATGCGAATGGCTGGCGCCAGATGGTTAACATAATATAATTATATAACCTATTGAGCCCGTAAAACCGCGTTAGAAATGAGAATTTATTTTTTGCTATTTGTCTGAAAAACAGATACTTATTACACTTTACTCGTTTTAGTAGAACTAAGAACTTATTGTAATTGTGGATATCTATTATTAGTAATTTAAGAAATTGATTGTAACCATAATTGTAACCACATCTTTTATCAAACCGAAGCATACTAAAACCCTTCAAAGTGGGTATTTCGATTCGAACGAGGCAACAGAAAATTGATTGAGATTTTTTAGGTGTTAAGCACGGGGGTGGGCCTTTTTGTACTGTTCTAATAAATAGGAATTGTAGTGTGGTTGATCAAGGATTGCTGCGCTAGGTGATTTAAGCCCTAACAATAATTGTACTTGTGTGATATCTGCTCCCAAATTTAATAAGTGGCTAGTATAGGAATTTCTAATCGTACTAGCTCCTTTCTTTTTTGAGCCAGTTAAAACTAGAAACTCTTTAATTATTTTATATACAGAATCTCGATGCATTTTTTTTCCTGATTGGTTTGGGAAAATAAAATTTGAAAAAGGCCCGCATGATTTATGAATTTGCAAGTACTCTTTAAAAATAAAAATAATTCCAGATGGAAGGGGGACTATCCTTGTTTTCCTTTTATCCGTGCCATTAATTACTAATTGCTCCTCTTTTAAATCCAAGTTTGCTAACCTTAGTTCGATTAGTTCAGTTACTCTTATTCCTGTTCCATAAAGCAACTCAAAAATTGCGATGTCCCTTATTCCAAATCTTTGACGTATTTTAATATTTTCAAATAGATTCCCTATTTGAAAAATTGATACTTGATCTAACATTAATTTTTCACGCTTAGATGCTCTTATATCAACAAAGCAGTTTTTACCAACAAGATCCTCTGAAATTAGAAAACTATAAAACATACGCACAATCAAGATATACTTATTTATAGTGTTGGTCGCTAAGCCTCTAGATGAAAGACTAAACACGTAATCTTTTGCTTGGTTCTCTGTAAGAGATGTTAATTTAATGCTTTGTTTAATACAGAAATCATAAAAATTTCCCAAGGTATATTTATAGTCGTTAATTGTTTCGATTGATAATCTCCTCAATTCAATTGAAAGACTAAATTTTTCAATCAAATGACAATGGTGTTTTACTAGTTTGTCGTTCATCTTTTCCTTTTACTTTATTGACGATACATGCAAAATTATTTCCACAAGCACTTTCCTGTTAAATTATACGTTCAGTTTTTAATTCTTTTTATTCTTTTTTGATTTCTTATTCGGAATGAGATCTATGTATTCTGAACGTAGTGTTTCGATCCTGAATTTTAGAATGTCATAATCAGGGGAATCACTACTTAAGTCTTGAATTACCTTGGGATTTAAAATTCCAACATTCGTACAAAATAATTTTAATTCATCAATTGTTGGATGGTTGATCTCTGCCCAATCCGAAATTCTTAATACTCGATTTCTAATATGCACTTTGCTCGAACTTCTATATCTCA
>JBGSXJ010000265.1:0-4921 GCA_041751535.1 Aquaticitalea sp. | reverse complement strand
AACCTATGTATCGCCTTTTATTGGACGTTTGGATGATATTTCGACCGATGGTTTAAACCTTATTTCAGAAATACGCTTGATTTATGACAACTATGGTTTTGAAACCGAAATATTGGCAGCTTCCGTACGTCACACAATGCACGTGATTGACTGTGCAAAATTGGGTGCTGATGTTATGACAGGCCCGTTAAGTTCCATTACAGGATTGCTGAACCACCCATTGACCGACATCGGACTGGAAAAGTTTTTGGCAGATTACAAAAAAGGAAATTAAAAGTTAGAATTAAGTAACAAGTATCAAGAATTAAGAGCCTAGAACCTAGAATCTATAACCTAGAGACTAGAGCATAAAGCATAGAGCCTACAGCCTACAGCCTAAAGCCTTTCAATTATTGGTTGGCCTCTTTTTTGTTGAGAACACGTACCAGTTCTTCTTCAAATTCCGAAGTAAAGATCAAGGCATTGGAGTTGATAATAATCCCTTTGCTGTCCACCAGAATCGATTTGTTCACCGAGCTGATGGCGAATTCGTTCATGGCAACATTGGGCTCAAGAAAATGGTATTCATTGATGGCCGAAAGTTTATATTGTTTTAGGATGTCTGTCCAATGGGAGCTGTCATCGACATTTATATTGATGGCAATAAAATCAAATTCGGGATATTTTGCCTTTAAGGCATTCGCCTTATAATGACTATTTCTTAACAACAGTGGCATGTTGGATGACCAAAAATAGACGACTGTTGGTTTTGTGATCAAGGAATGAATGTCTACAGTTGCATTTTCATGGTTGAGCAGTTGGACGTTGGGCAGTTTATTACCGGGCTTTAGTTTGTTCACCGACTTTGCCCAATCTTTAATATAGGCTTTGTCGCGATCATTGGTGCTCTTGGCAAGAAAAGAGTTTAATAATTCCAATGTTTCTGTACTGTCCTTACTTACGGTAACAAAATCTTTAGTCGTGTATTTTAATAAGTGGTTTTTAATTTTTTCATTACTGACCAAACTATCCATCAGACGCAGTTTTTCTAAATTATAAACCACGGATTGGTTGTCAAACACCACATTATGGGTTGCGGATTTGTAATATTTGCTAAGCGCCAGATTATTAAAATGGTTAAATAAAAAACGGTTGTATGGCATAACGCCTCTTAAATCATCATTATTATAATCGATTTCATTTCTGAAGTCATAAAAATTTTCTGGTAAATCTTTATGGTGAATTAAATTGTTATAGCCATAATACCCAAACGGATACAATTCCTTATTGTAATAATAGTCGTAATTAATATTGCTTTCAGCGATGGTCTTAAATAAGTCTGAATACTCATTTTTAGACAAAAACACGTTCAGTTCATCCAACTTTTGTTTTCTATTCTCATCTAAAATCTCTTCAAACTTTTTAGGTTCCATTTCCCACATGCGCATAAACTCCTTATTGTCCACTTCATTCTCTAAAAAAGAAGAAATCAGAAAATTGTTTTTACGAGCACCTTCCCCTGTATAAACCAGCGACTCATCAAAATCCATGGTGTTGAGACGCAGCATAATACTGTCTCTAGGTTCTAAAAACACCAATTGGTACTCACCACCATGTAAGAAGGTGTAGATGCCAGGCTGTAAGTTTTTTATTTTATGAATGAATCGATTGTTGCTATCCAGGTAGAGGGTATCTGAAGTTTCATTGATGCTGTTAAGGATCACATAGGTATTATTCGGATTCACGATTTCCCCTCCAAAATAAGTATAGTCCCCATTGCCATTCGGATCATTCTTGCAGCCGAATAATGTTGACAAGGTCAATAATAGTAACACGTGAATTCTCATAAAAGATAGTAAGGGTTGGTAAACCATTCATTAACAAAAATAACCGATGCTAGCCTATACAGTTGTTAATGCGCTGTTAAATGTTTTTTCGCGATTTACATATGTTTTTTGATTTGGATGCTTTTAACTACTTTTGCAGCAAATTTAAACACAGTTTATGTTATCAGTTTCTAATCTTTCAGTGCAGTTTGGCAAACGCATCCTTTTTGATGAGGTCAACACGACTTTCAACCAAGGGAATTGCTACGGTATTATTGGCGCCAATGGTTCTGGGAAATCAACATTTTTAAAGATTATATCTGGAAAAATGGATCCGACGTCAGGTCATGTGCATTTAGAGCCAGGGAAGCGTATGTCGGTTTTTGAACAAAATCATAATCTATACGATGAACATACGGTTTTGGAAACGGTAATGATAGGCAACAAGCCCTTGTTTGAACTAAAAAGTCAATTGGATGCCCTTTATGCAGATTACAATGACGAGAATGTCGAAAAAATAGGGGAGCTTCAGGTCAAGTTTGAAGAAATGAACGGTTGGAATGCCGAAAGTGATGCAGCATCCATGTTGTCCAATTTAGGGATCAAAGAAGAAAACCATTACACCTTAATGAAGGATTTGGATGGAAAACAAAAAGTACGTGTGTTATTGGCACAGGCTTTATTTGGCAATCCGGATGTACTGATTATGGATGAGCCAACCAACGATTTGGATTATGAAACCATCGGATGGTTAGAGAATTTCTTGGCCAACTATGAAAATTGCGTCATTGTAGTCTCTCATGATAGGCACTTTTTAGATGCCGTCTGTACGCATATCTCTGACATTGATTTTAGTAAAATCAATCATTTTTCAGGAAATTATACATTTTGGTACGAATCTTCGCAATTGGCGGCAAGACAGCGTGCACAGCAAAACAAAAAAGCTGAAGAAAAGAAAAAAGAACTCGAGGAATTCATCCGCAGATTTTCTGCCAACGTGGCTAAATCGAAGCAAGCTACCAGTAGAAAGAAGATGATCGAGAAGTTGAACATATCCGATATAAAACCGTCGAGCAGACGCTATCCTGCCATTATTTTTGAGCGCGATAGGGAAGCAGGCGACCAAATTTTGAATATCGAAGGATTGGCAGCTTCAACCGATGGCGATACCTTGTTTCAAAATGTGGATATCAATCTCACAAAAGGCGATAAAGTGGTTGTATACTCAAGAGATTCGAGGGCCACGACCGCATTCTATCAAATCATCAATGGCTATGAAAAAGCGGATGCAGGACACTATTCATGGGGAATCACAACGAATCAGTCATATTTACCGTTAGATAACAGTTCGTTTTTTGAAGAAAAAATGACCTTGGTCGATTGGTTGCGTCAATGGGCAAAAAGTGAAGAAGAACGCGAAGAAGTGTATATCAGAGGATTTTTGGGCAAAATGATATTTAGCGGTGAAGAAGCCCTGAAAACTACCACTGTATTGTCTGGTGGAGAAAAGGTGCGTTGTATGTTGAGTCGAATGATGATGATGAGAGCTAATGTATTGATGCTCGACGAACCAACCAATCATTTGGATTTGGAGAGTATCACGGCTTTTAATAATTCTTTGAAGAATTTTAAAGGAACCGTGATGTTCACAACACATGATCACGAATTTGCACAAACAGTAGCCAATAGAGTTATTGAATTGACACCAAATGGCATCATCGATAGATATATGACATTTGATGACTATATGGATGATAAGAAATTAAAGGAGTTAAGGGAAAAGATGTATTCCGTTACCATTTAAAAAAATAAAGAAAGCCCTAATGGGCTTTTTTTATTGTTCCAAATCCGACTTTACGGCCTCCACTATAGGTATGGCATAATCCAGCTCCTCTTTGGAGACATACAACTCCTGATATCCAGAATTGGCTGAACTAAACCCGGAATGTTGTCCCAAGCCTGATTCTTCTTTGATGATGGCATTGATGCCCGAGCTCTCAAGACGGTCCTTAATCAATTGAACGATGATGAAGGTTCCTGAAAAGACTTTTATATAATCATTTTCCATATGGGTATTTTAAAAAAAATCCGTCATTAAGATACGAAAAAAACATAATATGCTGAAGGTAAACTCACAAATTATGATGTTTACCGAACCAACAGGTTAATTCTGTGTTAAAGAAATCCATCTATAAAACCATAACATAATTAATCACGTAAATAGGCTGAATTAAAACAGTAATCATTCACTTAAAAAAAAAATTAATATGAAAACATTTAAAGTATTAAGTATTGCAGTAGTAGTAGGTTCAATGTTCATCGGACAAGGCGTTATGGCCCAAGAGAAAAAAATGATGAAAAAAGAGGACAAAATGATGAAACAAGACATCAAAATGGTTGGTGGCGCTGAAATGTACCCAACAAAAAACATTGTTGAAAATGCTGTAAACTCCAAAGATCATACAACCTTGGTTGCCGCAGTAAAGGCAGCCGAATTGGTTGAGGTATTGGCCAGTGATGGACCATTTACAGTATTTGCCCCAACCAATGCAGCATTTGAAAATTTGCCAAAAGGAACGGTCGAAACCTTATTGAAACCTGAAAACAAAGAACAATTGCAAACCATTTTAAAATACCATGTGGTATCAGGAAAATGGAATGCTTCGGATGTTGCCAAATTGATTAAAGAAGGAAATGGTAAAGCCGAAATCAAAACAGTTGCTGGCAGTATATTAACTGCTTGGGCTAAAAATGGCGATGTGTACATCACTGATGAGAACGGAAAATCAGCCAAAGTAACCATTGCAGATGTCAATCAGTCAAACGGTGTGATCCATGTTGTGGATGCTGTTTTATTGCCATCCTCAAAATAAAAGTTTTTTAGAGTTCGTTTTTTAGTTGTTAATTGAAAAACCTCTTCCGCCCACTTGTGGGTCGCGAAGAGGTTTTTTTATTACAATAGGTCTATGATGCTATTACGATTCCTTATCAATGGAACCCAAAACACGCTTCATAAACGTATTTAAAGCGTCTTTCTTTGGCGTCCCGTTCGTTACCATTTTATGCACTTCAAGGGCGCCGTACATATTCGAAATCAATTCGCCTATAACATCCAA
>JBGSXJ010000264.1:0-2798 GCA_041751535.1 Aquaticitalea sp. | reverse complement strand
AAATGTCAAGGTTGTAGAGGCAGCGTTGCCACATCCATCGGTAGCGGTAAAGGTCACCGTAGCCGAACCGGTCGCACCACAAAGGTCAGAAAGTCCAGTAAAGTTGTTAGACCAAGCGATTGCAGAACAGTCATCGGTAGCTGAAGCACCACCGTTTGATGCCAACCAATTGTTAAGGGCATCCATGTTTCCAGCACCGTCACACTCCACAGTCAGGTCAGAGCCACCAGTTACCACTGGAGGAGTTGAATCCTGTATTGCATAGGTTGCAGTGGTGGATACCGAATTGCCACAATCGTCCGTAGCGGTAAACGTCACCGAAACAGGGCTGTTGCAATCGGAAGCTGCACCATTATAATTATTTGTCCATATAAGGTTTGAAGAACAGGAGTCAGATGCAGAAGCACCACCAATGTTGTCCAACCAATTTTGGATCGTACCATTATTTCCTGTACCGTCACACTCAACGACGATGTCGGAAGCTGGGGAAATCAATATTGGATTGATCGTATCCTGAACGGTGATTGTCTGGGTATGAGTTTCAGTCAAACCACATGCATCAGTAGCTGTCCAAGTTCTTGTCAAGTTATAGTTAGAGGCACAAGATCCATCGGTGCGAACTTCATTATACGTAACGGTAGCGTTTCCGCAGTCGTCCATAGCAGTTAAAGTGGCTGCAGTTGGCAAGGCATCACATTCAACAGTTACATCTGCAGGAAGGGCTTCCACAAAGGAAGGCGCTGTTGTATCCTGAATAGTAATTGTGTGGGTAAAACTAGCACTTGTGTTGTTACACTCATCCGTAACGGAATAGGTTCTAGTAACAATAATTGGGCAAGTTCCTGAAACACTATCAGAACTATTAACTGTTAGGTTAGCATCTGAAGTCACATTGTCAGTAACGGATAGATTTCCTGGCAGGCCTTCTAATCCGGCCACTGTATTTTGGGGGGCTGGAGCTGCACTTGAGTTACAACCTTCTACAATAGTTGGGGCTATGCTACCTGTAATGACTGGAGCCTCACTATCGCCAGGAGAAATAGTTATAGTTTTGGTTGCGGTACAACCGGCTGCATCAGTAATCCTAACAGTAATGGTGCCTGTTCCGGCTCCAGTATACATTAAAACTGTCGTTGGGGGACCATTCATAAATGTAGATGCTCCTGTTGTATTTGTTAGTATGTTAAAAGTGTATGGAGGTGTTCCTCCACTTGCAGTAAAACTTCCAGATCCATTAGTAGATCCACATGTTGGATTTGAGTTTGAAGTAGTATTTGTTAATTGAGATGGAAACACTAATGTTTCAGAATAAGCTATTAGATTTGTATTACCATTTGAATCTGTTACTTTTAAAGTTGGATTATAAGTTCCTGGTATATTGTATAGAACTATTGGTGAAGAAGCTGTTCCTCCTTGATAAATACCACCATCATAATTCCAAACATAAGTATATGGAGGTGTTCCACCGATTGTTGTTGATTGAAACGTAACCAGAGCAGTAGTTGCCCCAGTACAAGCCGTATAGTCATATTGAACTGCTAATGGCGTGGAGACCAACAAGTCTGATGGAAATTGGCATTGTGATTGGCTATAACTATTACAAGTATAAGGACCATTCGCTCCAATTAGGTTTTGTGGCGACGTTCTCCAAACAACCAATAAGTTTGTTAAGGTCAAGGCTTCTCCATATGTCCAATTGAAGGGGCCATAAACCAATCTTTGGGTTATACCTGAATTTGAAGCAGGCAATGTCCCTAAATATTGATTGATTGCAATGGTATTAGAACCGACCACTAAATCAGCAAATACCCGACCATCATATACTGGAGAATTCCTATTACTGGTTATTTCGGCAATCATATACACGCTTTGCGTAGTTCCAGGCGTGCAACTTGTGTTAGTAAGAGGTGTGCCTGGAACATTCGTGGCACTCAAAAAGACACTTTGTATAGAAAAGCTATTAGAAGTACATCCGTATCCGCAATTTCTCAAATCAGGAGTTTGTGCAAATACAGTATATGCTCCAAAAAACATTACTAGTACCAAAAGTCTTTTTAATTCTATTTTAAACGTAATTGTTTTCATATGATTCGAAATTAAAAAACAGTATTTTTTTCGCTATGCGATATATTTTAAAACGTATTGTTAACTAAAAAACCTTAACTTTATGCAAGCTTTGATTGATTTAAAATCAAAAAGATGTAATTGGTCAAAATTTAATAATTGCGAGGGAAGTACATTGAAAATCAATGCGGGTTGAATGGATTTATTAATATATTGTTGATTTGGGGTCATTTACATTAACTTAGATGACAAAGCAACTCATAACTAAACAACTGAACAAATTTAAATGTTGAAGGGACGAAAATAATCGTTAAAATGGAATTATGCAACACTTTATCGAATTATTTTGCACTTTATCGAATATTATATGAAAACACTCTTACTAATTAGACATGCAAAATCCTCCTGGGACCATGATGTAGAGGATGTTTATAGGCCTTTAAGTGATCGTGGATTTAAGGATGCGAATTTGCTGTCAAATGAATTCTTAAAACATTCTTTTCAACCTGATGCTATCTATTCAAGTCCTGCAAACCGAGCTTTGACCACTTGCAACATATTTATGAATACCCTGAATTATGATATTGAGTTGCTATCGATCACAGATAAGTTATACGATTTCGGAGGCAATAAGGTTGCAGATTTTGTTCATCAATTAGATGATAAATTGGATACCGTCATGATCTTTGGTCATAACCATGCATTCACCGCCATTGCTAATAGTTTTGGCAGCG
>JBGSXJ010000263.1:0-3236 GCA_041751535.1 Aquaticitalea sp. | reverse complement strand
AAAATTGCTAACAAGAAAATATATGCGTAGAATCCTACTTTTACGCGTCGGAACCACGAGTGTTGTGGTAGTTTTTTTAGAGTTTTTTGTTAGTAGAAAGTGTCTGATCGTAGAAATATGGTTAGGCACTTTCTTAATTTTGGTGCAATTGTTCTTAAAGTTTTTCTGTTGCAATCATCAGTGAAAAATATCAGTAAAGATTCCTTACGAGACAATATTGATATATATGAAGGAGGCTGATTCTATTGATTTATATTTTTATAATTCATAGGAATTATTGTTCACAAAAAACACGGCATTGGCTAAAAATAGTTTGCCATTTTCCCAAAAGCTTCTAAAAAGGGTATTGTCTACCATATAAATGATGCTTCCGTTGCCCATGCGCTCTTCTCCAAATATCAATGAATTGCCTAATGTTTTTACTGCATCACTGCCCGCAAATCCAGAAACCGGTTTTGTATCACTTCCCAACCAAGCAATATTGTATCCCTTGTCCAGTAGACTATAGGAATCGTTGCTCAATTTTAAAGTGAAATAACTTTTGTCATAACCAAAGGCCATTGGGTGCGTAACATCAACGTTGCTTTTAAAAATAGCTCCGATAATAAAATCCTTTGCTGATTCGCGCTCCCTTTCAGCATAAGGAATAAGATTGCTCTTAACTTTAGTACTGTCTTCTGGTTTGTTTCGCTTTAGGGAGAAGCCATCTTGATCTGCAAAACTGTTGAGCGCGCCATCAATAGCAATAAGTTTACCACCTTTGCTAACCCAATTTTTAAGATCATTCATGGTGTCTTCATCCAACATCCCGGAGTAATATCCATTGGGCATTATTAAAATATTGAATGAACTCAAATCCACATTCTTGAAATTTTTGGTATTGATTGATGTCACCGGATATTTTAATTGCTGCTCAAAGAAATGCCGGATTTCGCCGTAACTTAAAGACGATGTATAGTCGCCTGACAGCAAGGCAATTTTAGGTTTGTTCACCAATTTTACGTCTGGTGATCCAAAGTCAGGACCTGATTTAGACAATCCACTTGTGGCCGCAACAAGACTTCTATTCAATCTATTTGCTGTTTCGATCAGTTTGTCATCAAAATTTTCTATATGCGAATTGTCTCCTCTAGCAATAATAAACGCTCCACGATCAAACGAGCTTTCTGGGTTGGTTATTGTGAATGGTTTTTCGGTAAAACGGACTTTGAAATTTTGTTTTAACAATTCAGCTAAAAATTCAGCGTCCTTGAGGTGGTTCCATTTGCTGATGTAACCAGTGGCATTTTTGTCTTTAACATTTTGGGTTGGCATTACACCTGTGGTAGAAGTGGAGGCAAGTTTTGTCGTTGCTACAGCATCCAAACCATAAGCGTATGGAAGGCTCCATGCAGTGATGTCATATGTTAACGAATCCACCAACTTTGTTTGTGGTTCAAAGAGCACTTTTACCATTTTCCCTTTGGGCTGATTGGTGCTTACCACCAAATCTTCCGAAGTGGTATTGATTGAGCCTTCTTTACTTGTACCGTAATTATATCCCGTCACTTTTCCGTTTGATGCGCTGCTGTAATTGATTTCATGTCGATCCAATAACTCTTTTAGGGCTTCAAGATTATCTTTTCTGCCTTTTAAGACATAACTTTTCTCTTTCAGATTGGAATTGTCAAAGAATTTTTTAAACTCCGCATTGAGTTCTTGTGCATGTTTGGATGCAACTTCTACAGTTGAGAGCCCAGTGGTGGTGTGATGTGCAACTCTATCAACCAAAGTCAGGACAATTCCTTCATCATTCAAAATTCCTAAACCCGACTGACCAGCTTGCTCATAAGTCATGCCGATAGCTCCCAAATACGTTGGGTACGTGTCACCATAACTTGGATATAATAAATCGAACCGCTCTTTGGTAAAATAGAGCCATCCTTTGGCATCAAAATACTTGGCGCTGTTAGTACCTATCCGTGATTGAAAATCACGTTGCCAATCGCTAATAATTTCATGGAAAGGTTCGGCGGCTGGAGCAAAATAATAAGGCTCGTTGATGCCTTGTTCATGGAAATCGACATGTACGTGAGGCAGCCATTTATTGTACATTTTCAATCGGCTTTGAGTCTCTATTTGTGACGCCCAAGCCCAATCCCTGTTTAAATCAAATAAATAATGGTTAGCGCGTCCTCTTGGCCAAGGTTCATTGTGTTCGTTTGCTTGTTGTGATATGTCATAAGGCGTACTTGCAGTTTGATTGTACCAGTTGGCATACCTATCGCGACCATCAGGATTTAAACAAGGGTCGATAATTACAAGGGTATTTTTGAGCCATTCCTGTTTTTGGGTTAGTAATTCATAAACGGTTTTCATGGACGCTTCACTGCTCGACGCTTCATTGCCATGTACATTATAGCTCAACCAAACAATTGCAACATCATTATTAGAGGCATCCCCATCCATCACACCGGCATTTTTTAGGTTGTTGTTCCTTATACTTTCAAGGTTTTTGATGTTTTCTTCCGAAGAAACAAAAGCTAAATACAGTGGACGGCCTTCATAGGTTTGTCCGTATTGCTCTAATTTTATCTGGTTGGGAAGCTCTGATGCTATCGTCTTAAAATAATCAACAATTTTATGATGTCTCGAAAATTTTTCACCTACCTCATAGCCCAAAAATGCTTCTGGGGAAGTGATTTGTTGAGAGAAAGAGAAAGAAATCGAGAAAATAAACAACAGAATGACACTAACAAATTTTCGCATTGAGTAACTTGGATTAATTTAAAGAAGTAAAGATACAGAGCAATTTGGAATTAACTAAAAATTAGTAAAAAAAATAGTTGAGAGCCTTATCTTTACCAAAGAATTGAATATCCACTATGCCAGCAGACTATATTCCGTTTATTGATACCCATTATTTTTCATCACTTATTTGTGATTATTTGGATGAAAAAGACCATCTAAAACCCTTCTATCATCGATTTCCAAAGTTGGAAAACTTCAAAGAGCAAATTGAAGAGAAACAATTATCATTTGACCATTCCAACAGAAAAAATTTGGTTACAACTTTGATGCATCAGTATGAAGATTTAAGTATTTCGTCGTTCACGCTTACCAATATCGACTTATTGAAGCATCGAACAACTTTTACGGTAACCACGGGTCATCAGTTGAATCTGTTTACCGGACCTTTATATTTTTTCTATAAAATCATTTCCACCATAAATCTGTGCAAGGAATTAAGGCAAACC
>JBGSXJ010000262.1:0-5751 GCA_041751535.1 Aquaticitalea sp. | reverse complement strand
TTTGGAATCAGCCCAATTATTAGGTGAAGCGTGTGTAAGCTTTGATGAACATTGTGCGCAGGGAATTGAACCAAATCACGAAGTCATAAAGCAATTATTGAACAATTCTTTGATGCTTGTAACCGCTCTGAATACGAAAATAGGTTATTATAAAGCAGCTGAAATAGCCAATACGGCTCACAAAAACGGAACCACCTTAAAAGAGGAAGCAATTAACCTTGGTTATGTAACAGCTGAAGATTATGATGCATGGGTAAAGCCAGAGGAAATGGTTGGTAGTTTAAAATAAGTTTAAGTAAAAAATAAATCAATATATTTAGTGTAACTATAAATATGTCTTATGAAAAAAACTCTACTCACTTCTTTTATTATTGTTTTCGCAAGTAATTTAAGTTTGGCACAACCTTTTGCGCCAGTACAAACTATTGATCCAAATACAGGACAGGAAGCATATGAAATCGCATCAGGTGATCTTGATGGTGATGGCGATATGGACATCGTCATGGCTACCTATTTCTACAATGGCGGAGTCCCTACACAGGATTATATTAAATGGTACCAAAACGATGGAATGGGAACTTTTACCATCATGCCTACGATATCCTCAACCATTAGATGGGTAGATGGTTTAACCGTTGCTGATATTGATGGACAATTTGGTTTGGACATTGTTGCAACGTCTGTCAATCAAGATAAATTAGTTTACTTTTTAAGCGATGGAGCTGGTGGTTTCGGATCAGAAATTGCAGTTGACAGTGCACTGATTGGTCCTGGGGAAGTGGTTGCAGGAGACATCAACAACGATGGCAATATGGATTTAATTACTATGTCTTACACCGACAACAACACCGTTTGGTATGCAGGGGATGGTGCTGGCAATTTTACAGCAGGACCTGATATTGAAAATGCTACAACCGATGGACCATATTATGTTGACGTCGCAGATTTTAATGGAGATACTGATCTGGATGTCGTTGTAGGTTTTTTTAATACTCAAAGTATTGAAATTTTTTATAACCTATCCAAATCCAACTACAAGCCATCTAAATTTTAAAGGTTTTACCTAAGCTTTTTCTTTTTCTATCTATGATGTTTTAGGAAAGGAAGTAATGAATACCTCTTTGAATTTTAATCAGTCATTGGATGTTTCCAATTTATATAATGGAATTTATTTTCTTAAAAATGATGGTTTAATTTCAACTTACAAATTCATAAAACAATAGGCCTCGACAACTAATAGATTGTTTTTCAGGAACCTAATAATTTCAATCTGGAATATGTTTTCTTTCATTCAAGAATTCAAAAGTAACCGTTAAATTTGTAAAAGACTGATTCATAATTTAATTGAGATTCAAATAATCAGATATGTCCATACTCATTATTAATATCAAAGAATTACTTCAAGTAAGATCAACCAATGTAACTATTGTCAAAGGAAGTGATATGAAAGTGCTTCCAACACTCAAAAATGCCTATGTTCTTATTGAGCACGATACCATAGTTGAATTTGGTTCTATGGATGATTACCCTGGTTATGACGTTGAAGAAACCATCGATGCCACTGGAAAAATGGTGCTTCCTGCTTGGTGCGACTCGCATTCGCATATCGTGTTTGCAGGAGACCGATCTCAAGAATTTGTAGATCGGATCAATGGTTTGAGTTATGAAGACATTGCCACTCGCGGTGGTGGCATATTAAATTCGGCGGAAACTCTTCAAAACACGAGTGAGGAAGACCTCTATCAGCAATCCTTAAAACGATTAAATTCAGTAATCAAATTAGGTACAGGCGCTATAGAAATCAAATCGGGATATGGACTGACAGTTGAGGCGGAACTCAAAATGCTTCGTGTCATCAAACGTCTCAACAAAGAATCAAAAGCGACTATCAAAGCCACTCTATTGGGTGCTCATGCCCTTCCTAAAGAATATAAAAACAATAAAACAGCCTATGTTGACCTTGTAATAAATGAATTGATCCCAACTGTAAGCAAACAGCATTTGGCGGATTATATAGATGTATTTTGCGAGAAAGACTATTTTTCATTGGAAGATACCGAACGAATCTTGAAAGCCGGACAGCAATATGGTCTTCTACCAAAAATACATGTCAATCAATTCAACGCCTTTGGAGGTGTGGCACTTGGCGTGAAGTATAATGCATTATCTGTTGACCATTTGGAAGAACTTACCGATGAAGATATTGCAGCCCTTAAAAACACATCAACAATGCCAGTTGCCTTGCCTTCTTGCTCCTATTTTTTAAGCATTCCGTACACTCCTGCCAGAAAGATTATAGATGCTGGGCTGCCGTTGGCACTTGCAACAGATTATAATCCTGGTTCAACACCCAGCGGAAACATGAATTTTGTGGTCAGTACTGCATGTATCAAAATGAAAATGACTCCAGAGGAAGCCATCAATGCGGCTACCATCAATGGTGCATATGCCATGGGAATATCCAATCAATATGGAAGTATTTGTAGAGGAAAAAAGGCGAATTTGATTATTACCAAAGAGATTTCAAGTTACTATAATCTACCCTATGCTTTTGGCGATAATCTTATTGACAAGGTTATTGTCAGTGGTCAAATTATATCATAAAAAAACCCAGAAAGTAAAACTTCCCGGGTTCTTCGAATTTGTAAATGATATTTTTATTTTAAAGTGAATTCTGTAGTAGATACCAATTCTCTTTTGTTGTAAACATTAACTGTGTATCGTCCTTCCTTAAAGTCTCCGTTAGGGGAAACAAATTCACAGATGTTTAAACTTCTATTTTCATAGTTAAATTTGCTAACCAAACTATAGTTGATCATATCTTCGCCAACTGTTACTTGCTCATTAGCACCTAAAACGTTCCCTTTAGAATCGGTAACCTGTACATATAATTCTTTATCACCTGCACCTACCAAAGCATTTTTGGCAACGGTATAGCAAACTCTCAGTTTATCACTTCTGCTAGCTCTTTCTGTTGGAATCAATTTACCTGAACTTCTCTCAATTACACCAAATCCTTTAAGACCAACTGTTTGAAGTACAGCAGCGCTTTCAAGAACATTTGATATTTCAGTGTTTTGAATCAATAATGAATCTGTGAACATGGTGCGTTCGGCCAATTTAACATTCGTGCTGTCCAATGAGGTAGCTAATAACGAATTCTCGATTTTAAGCTTATCGTTTTCAGTCAATAATACATTCATCTCTTCTTGCAATGAAAGGTATTTCTTTTTATACTGCCATAAGCTGGATACACTGTTTTGAGAAACTTGAAGTGAATCCATCAAACCTTGAATACGATCCCTCGCTTCTACCAAATCCTCGTTAGTAGCTTCGTTCTCGCCAATGACAATGTCATATTGCTTTGCCATATTGCTCAAATCGTTCATTACTTGTTGCTTCTCCTTGATCAGGGTAGCTTCATTTTCCTTTTTCTCGTTGTAAAGCTTGGAAGTGTAAAATCCTGTACCTAAAAATAAGGCCAATAAAATACCTAAAGCTATTTTTAAACCTGTCCCTTTACTGTTGCTGTTGGTTGTATTTTCCATAAATTGTTACTTTTTAATTTTAAACTGGTTTTTTAAATAATTTTTTTGATGTTGGTTGTAATTAGATGTATTTTTATGACTACAAAGCTAATCAAATTCCCCCGATGGATCAACTTATTCACTTTAATACGAACGATTTAAAATCACTTTTAAAAAACAGAACGAATGAATCCAAATTTGGGGAACACATACAATTGCTTCCTAAATCTAGCAATATATACGATTCATTAAGAACTTTAGACGTTGATTACGTCATTTTTGGAATAAAAGAAGATATTGGTGTGTTTGCAAATTACGGTAATACAGGCACAGCATTGGCTTGGGAGGCAACTCTAAAAGTTTTGTTAAATATTCAAAGCAATACGTTTACCACGCCAAATAAAGTCTTAATACTTGGTCATTTGGATGTTTCCGAAATGATGGAAAAGATAAAATCCTACGATCAGACCAGTAAAAAGGACATAAATAAAGCACGGAAAAAAGTTGCTAAAATCGACACCTATGTTACCCATTTAGTATGTCAAATTGTAAAGGCTGGAAAAATACCGATTATTGTCGGAGGAGGACACAACAATTCCTATGGAAATATTAAAGGTACTTCTTTGGCACTTAAAAAACCGGTGAATGCTGTCAATTTTGATGCACATTCCGATTTTAGGCCTGAAGAAGGGAGACATAGCGGCAACGGATTTAGTTATGCTTACGCCGAAGGTTTTTTGAAAAACTATTTTATTTTTGGACTGCATGAAAATTATACCCCTGATATCATTTTCAAAAGACTCGACAAGTTCAAGAATTTACAGTACAATACTTTTGAAGCTATCTCTATAAGAAATGAAAACTCATTTAAGGGAGAACTGGAGCGCGCGTCAGATTTTGTCACCCAAAAGTTTTTCGGTATTGAAATGGACTGCGATGCCATAAAAAATATTCCAAGTAGTGCGATGACTCCCAGCGGCTATAGCGTTAAAAAAGCGCGAGCATTTGTCAATTATTTTGGAAAATTTGAAAAAGCATGCTATTTACACATTTGTGAAGCAGCTCCAACGCCCGAAACGGAAGTTAGGGTTGGTAAATTAATTACCTATCTGATTACTGATTTTATAAGAGCTCATCAATTAGGCCATGATACAAAATAAGCGTTACAATATGGATGTATGGCTCTTTGCAGCCAGTTTGCTCACCTTCATTTACATTCTTTTAATGTATATCGCATATGTATCTCAATGGAACGAGGCTATATTAAGATTTGTTATGGAATTAATCACCATACCGATTTTTTTGGTTGGGATTGCAACTCCTTTAATCGCGGCTTTTAGGCTTATTTCCAAAAAATCCAAAAATCGTAGGCTTTCAATCATCACACTATTTATTTCGATTCTTTCAGCCATTTTTATAGGAATTGTATCATGAATCTTAAGATCATTCCGTTTGACAAGGCACATACCAAAGCTTTTTATAATTTAAATATCGAATGGCTTCAAACTTATTTTTATGTCGAACCTCTTGATGAAGAGGTCTTGAGCAATCCAGAGACTTATATCATCGATAAAGGAGGTCATATATTCTTTGCAATATTGAACGATGCGGTTGTAGGAACGGTTGCCTTGATGCCAACCAAAACTAAAGGTATTTTTGAACTTACCAAAATGGCTGTTTTGCCAAATCATAGAGGATTAAAAATCGGTCAGCAATTGTTGCAATATTGCATTGATTTTTCTATAAAAGAGCGATTTAAAGGACTGATGCTCTACTCCAATACGAAGCTTGAGAATGCCATTTACATATATAG
Organism: Aquaticitalea sp.; assembly: GCA_041751535.1. Classification (GTDB taxonomy): domain Bacteria; phylum Bacteroidota; class Bacteroidia; order Flavobacteriales; family Flavobacteriaceae; genus JBPOFM01. Next base: position 411 of record JBGSXJ010000262.1, on the reverse strand, counting down.
AAAATTTGGTTTTATAGAAATTCCGGTGGAAGCCAATTCGCCATACAAACGCGGAAATATAAAGATGGAATTAAAAATGGATCCTCAAATTTGAACTAATTAATTTCCAGTCGATTTTAGGGAATCTATTTGGCGTTGCAACTTTTCGATCTCTAAATTATTTTTATTGACCTTCGGAATCGCGCGTATGGAATCGATTTCCTTTTGCATCATATCCATATCCATAAATTTTTCTTCAGCTTTAAATTGATCGCTACCCTCACTCGCTAGCCATGCTTCGTTTAGTTGGTCATAGACTGTCTTGTCCCATTGACTTGGATGCTTGACATCGATCCAAATGACATCGCGATATTCACTATCTATAAGTGCTAAATCGGGTGTGGCCGAACCATCAAATTTTTGGGTTCCATC
>JBGSXJ010000261.1:0-3995 GCA_041751535.1 Aquaticitalea sp. | reverse complement strand
TAATAAAAAATTACTGATTCGCTGTTCCCCACTGGTTCTTATGAGCAAATCTACGTCTGGTAAATTTTGCGTGTAAAGATGCTTATTTATAATGGATTCGTCAATAGAATCAACAGAAATTATATTATTTTTAACTTTATTGCTTAATTCTTTTACCACGTTAATAAGCTCCTCTCTTGCCCCATAACTTAAGGCCAAAGTTAAAGTCATTGCAAAGTTCTCTTTTGTTTTTTCAATGACTTCAAGAAGCTCATTGTGGGCTTTTTTTGGTAAATCATTGAGGTTCCCTATGGCTAAAAGTTTGATGTTATTATCTTGCAGTGTCTTGATTTCCTTTTTTAAGGATTTTACCAAAAGTTTCATTAAGGTTTGTACTTCGATTCTTGGTCGGTTCCAGTTTTCTGTTGAGAAGGCGTAAAGGGTTAGGTTCTTAATGCCAAGTTCTGCACTGGCTTCGACCACTTCCCTTACGGACTTTGTGCCGTTTTCATGCCCAATGACCCTCAATAGACCTTTTTGTTTTGCCCATCGGCCGTTGCCGTCCATTATAATGGCTAGGTGCTTTGGAAGTTTGTCTTTATATATGTCTTTTATGTCTCCCACTTAATATCTGCAATAACAAGGTCGTTGCCCAAAGGTGTAAGTTAGTGTAATTCCCGTAAAAACGTACCAATCGTTGCTATTGGTATTGCCAAAACTAAATTGGTTTCTAAAACTTCCATCGGGCACGCTACCGTCAATTTCATCGGAAAAGGTATATCTAACCCCAACTTCCGCTGCCAAAATTAAATCATCGGTGGTAGTAGTTTTAAATCCTAAAATCATCGGAATGCCATATGCCCAACTTCTTGTGTTTTCTGAAGTAAGGACTCCGTTTGAATCAAAGAAAAAATTATGGTGCTTTGTAGCGCTGATCCCTGTTGCTAGATATGGTGTTGATTTGTTGCCAATTGCATGAAGATCAAAATCAAAAAACGTAAATTCCATTCCTGCCGATACCTCAAAGATATTGTTCTCAAATTGATAATTACGCTCAATCCGTCTCGGATCGTCGGAATTGGCATCAATGCCTTCAAGTTTTGAAAAAAGGGCCGAAAGCCTGAACGAGTGTCTGGGACTTCGGTTCCATTTAATAATGCCTCCAAAGGCAGGATTATTTGGATCTATATATTTGGTGGAGCCCACATCACCAATGAAATTGCTGGTTCCCAAAAAAAATCCGACCTCATATATTTGAGATTGAGTTGTTTGTGCGAAACAAAGACTAAATAAAAGTAAGATTAAATACCTCATAAAATTTTAAGAGTTTGCAAATATAATAAATATGATTAGCCAATAACATTTTGAATCAAATTGTATTACAGATAAACAGTATTTATAAGGATTTATTGTTTGATTTAATTGCGTTTGTCTTCTCCCCAAAGCAATTTTTTTCGTAGGGTATCTATAAAACTTTCAGTAAATAACTCCACCATTTTAATGTTGAATGACGCTTTTTTTATGGTCACAATCGTAGATTTTGGTAAGGTCGCAATTCGCGAATCCAATGAAATCAAATAGTCATCTTCTCTGCCATCAATTTTTAATCGGATTTCTGTATCGTCAGGAATCACTAAAGGCCTTGCGTTCAAATTGTGAGGCGCAATGGGTGTCAAGACAAAATTATTGGCATCTGGTGAAATCACAGGCCCTGCACAACTTAAGGAATATCCCGTAGAACCCGTGGGAGTCGACACGATAAGCCCATCTGCCCAATATGAGGTTAAATACTCATCGTTGAGATGCGTCTCAACAGTAATCATGGAGGTGGTGTTCTTGCGGCTTACGGCAATTTCGTTCAACGCAAAATTGGTATGTACGATGTCTTTATTTTCGGGTGTTGTTTCAATGCACAACAAGGTGCGTTCGGATATTTTATATTGATTTTCCAGGATACTATCAATACTGTTTTCAATATTATTGGTTTGTATGGTCGCTAAAAACCCCAATCTCCCAGTATTGATACCTACAATAGGAATTCCCAAATCCCTTACATAGGTGATAGCTCTTAAGATGGTGCCATCTCCTCCAATACTGATAAGCAAATCATAAGAAGGGTCGAGTTTCTTAAAGGTTTTGAAATCATTGTAAGTGACTTTATTTTCTTTTTGGATAAACTTAAAAAATTTAGATTCGATAAAAACATCTGTTTTCTTTTGAATCAGAATGTCCAACAAGGTATGGATGCTTGGATGCAAAACCCCTTGATAGTATTGTCCGTAGATGGCGATTTTCATATGCAGATATTTATTGTTTTTTATAGGTCATGTGCAATCGCTCTATCCTCATTGTTCTTTGTTTTTCAAACTTATGGAGATTTCAGACCTATATATCCAGATATTTCTTTAAATATTCCGAACGTTCCTTGAGGCTCTCCATATAGGAATCCTCTTCATGGCCGGAGATGATATTATAACTATAGCGCCTGAATGTTTGAATGACATCGTTGAGTCCTGTATTTCCTATTTTTAATGTCACTTGAATTAAGTCATTTTCCATTTTTGAGATAAAGGCACCCAAGATTTTGGCGTCATTGGATTCAACGATTTGGCTGATTTCGCTAAACGAATAATCTGCAATTCCTTTTTCGATAATCAATGTGCCGCCAGGCTCCGCAAAAAAGGGTGTTTCGTTAAATAGGCCAATCACATCATTCAGTTCATAGTATCCCAAATATTTGTTGTGCTCATCCAATACAGGCATGATGTTACAAGAATGTTGCGCAAATTCTTCTAGCACATCCAACCAATTTGTAAATGATCTTACATAGAATCCTTCAAAGGCATAGTTACAATCATTAATCGTTTTTTCGGCTTCAAAACAATGGGCATCGTTTTCAGAAATGCACCCCAAGTAAGTTCCATCATTTTCTATGGGAACGTGAGAATAGGTCAGTTCATTGAACACCATTTTTAAGTCGCTAACTTTGTCATGGATGTTGAGCGGTTTTATATCGTTTATGATGAATTCCTGTAAATGCATAATGAAAATATATCTGTTGCAAAATAATTAAAAATAACCACAAAAAGCGTGTTCTACTTTGTATTTTTGTTGTGTAAAAGTTAAAGTCCATGACAAAATTAAGCGTTAACATCAATAAGATAGCCACCTTGAGAAATGCTAGAGGAGGTGATGTGCCTAACCTGGTACAGTTTGCGATAGATGTTCAGAATTTTGGCGCACATGGCATTACCATTCACCCTCGGCCAGACGAACGTCACATTCGTTACAGTGATGTTTATGATCTAAAACCTATAATCACTACCGAGTTTAATATAGAAGGTAATCCAAATCGTCAGTTTATGGAAATGGTTTTGGATGTGAAACCAACCCAAGTAACTTTGGTTCCAGATGCTGAAGATGCCATTACCTCCAATGCAGGATGGGATACATTAAAGCATAAGGATTTTCTAAAAGAAGTCATTCAGGAATTTAAAAAAAATGGGATAAGAACCTCTATTTTTGTGGATCCTGTATTAAATCAAATTGAAGGGGCAAAAGCAACTGCAACCGACCGAATAGAATTATATACCGAGGCCTTTGCGCATCAGTATAATATAGGTGATGTGATGGCCATAAAACCATATACCGATTGTGCCGTTCTGGCCAATTCCATAGGTTTGGGAATTAATGCAGGACATGATTTGTCGTTGGATAACATTCAATTTTTCAAAAAAAACATTCCCGATTTGTTGGAAGTGTCCATTGGCCACGCCCTTATTTCTGAAAGTCTGTATCTGGGAATTGAAAATGTGATAAACATGTATTTGCACCGATTAAAATAAGGGAAGATAAATCGGTTTAAATTAATCGGTAATCGTAAATCAACAATCGTAAAACGCACATCAAAAATGATTTTACACTCAAACATAATAGGCAAAGGCACACCCTTTATTTTTCTCCATGGATTTTTGGGAATGAGCGATAATTGGAAAACAATAGGCACTAAATTCAGC
>JBGSXJ010000260.1:0-1743 GCA_041751535.1 Aquaticitalea sp. | reverse complement strand
CGCGTTCTGGCATTTGATCCATCATAAATTTTAATGAACTCCCAGTTGGCATTGCTGGTGTAATCCCTACAATGTTCTTGTTTTCTTTTGCGAGTTCTACAATCGTATATCCAAATACGTCCTGAAATTTTGGAGCTTCGTTGGTTTTGATTTTCGGAACCAATTCTCCTGTTTGGGCATCAAATTTTCCTGGAGCATGGTAGGTGACTTGATGCTCTTCCGCTTGTTTAAGACCTTTGCCTTTCGTAGTAATAACATGTAGAAACTTGGGTCCTTTTATTGATTTTAGACGTTCTAATTCTGAAATGATTTTATTGATATCATGACCATCAATGGGACCGGAATAATCAAAATTAAGCGCTTCGAAGATATTGTCCTGTTTTTCCGTGCCTTTTTTTACATTGGTTAAATATTGCTTCAATGCACCCACACTTGGGTCAATACCGATGGCATTGTCATTTAGAATTACCAAAAGGTTGGCATTGGTAACTCCAGCATGGTTGAGACCTTCAAACGCCATCCCGCTGGCAATGGATGCATCGCCAATAACTGCTATATGATGTTTGAGATCCCCTTTTAATTGAGAAGCAATGGCCATGCCTAAAGTAGCTGAAATGGAAGTGGATGAATGCCCAACTCCAAAAACATCATAGCTGCTTTCACTCCGATTTGGAAAACCGCTAATACCATTGAGTTGCCTGTTGGTATGAAAAATTTCCTTTCTTCCTGTCAATATTTTATGTCCGTAAGCCTGGTGTCCAACATCCCAGACCAATAAGTCATCAGGTGTGTTAAAAACATAATGTAAGGCGATCGTTAATTCGACCACTCCAAGGCTTGCGCCAAGATGTCCTTCTTTTGTTGCTACGATATGAATGATAAAGTCCCGCAATTCTATGGCCAGTTTCGGCAAGTCGTCTTGATTTAGTTTGCGTAAATCAACAGGGGAATTTATATGGTCCAATAATTTGCTCACGGCTACAAATGTAATATATGAAACGCCATAAACAAAGGTTTAATAGTTTCAGTCATAATTAGAAGTTGGATACAATTAAAATTTTACGGGTATCCAATGAAATCGTATTTTTGATGTTTTAAATTTTCAATTCAACAAATGTTAGAACCTTTTGACGATTCTTATTTTATGAAAAAAGCCTTACAGGAAGCTGAATTGGCTTATGAAAAGGGTGAAATCCCAGTAGGAGCCGTCATCGTCATAGACAATAGAATTATTGCCAGAACTCATAATCTAACGGAATTATTGGTGGACGTAACTGCACATGCAGAAATGCAAGCCATTACTTCGGCCTCCAATTTTTTGGGAGGCAAATATCTTCACAACTGCACACTCTATGTGACTTTAGAACCTTGCCAAATGTGTGCTGGGGCTTTATATTGGAGCCAAATATCTAAAATTGTTTATGGTGCCACCGATTTAGAGCGTGGTTGTGTGGCTTTGAATACAAAATTACATCCAAAAACGATTATGGTTGGTGGGGTAATGGCTGAAGAAGCTGCTGAATTGTTAAAGCGGTTCTTTATTGAAAAACGGAATTTGAACTAACGTCTTTTAGTTTTTTCACGATTGCGCATCTTTTCCAGATTTTCTTTGGTAAGCATATAATCTTTCACGTCTTTATCTTTCCAGCGGTAATAAGAAAACAATGGGAAGACAATAAGAAACAATCCCACAACCCCAAAGCCGATCATTTTTTCGGAGTATTCGGAATCTATAAGAAACCC
>JBGSXJ010000259.1:0-3193 GCA_041751535.1 Aquaticitalea sp. | reverse complement strand
ACTTCACGTTCCTTGTAATCCTTAAAGCAGCCATATTTTGGAACGTTGACATATTTATGAAGGCTGTTTTTCAATCGGCCACTGCTTACCATGGAATCTTTCCAACTTGAGATGATGCTATTCTGTTCAATTTTTTCGAATGCCAATTCTACTGCTTCCCTATAGGTAATGGGTTGTACGTTGAGAATTTCGTTGATGTTACTTTTCTTGCCAACGATTTCTATTCCCATGCTGTCTACTAAAGCAGAAGCGAGTTTATAAGACGTTGACGTCACAAAATACAACCAATAGGAGGATAGCTTTGGAGTCATTACAGGCACTGTGAGGATGTATCTTTTTAAGCCTCTAATCTCTGCAAATTTTAAGAGCATTTGTTTGTAGGTCAATATTTCGGGGCCAAAAATATCATAAGATGTATTGTAAAGTTCTTCTCTGCCTTTTGATCGTGATAAAAATGAAAGCACATCGCGAACCGCCAAAGGTTGCGTTTTGGTATTGAGCCATTTTGGAGCAATCATCACGGGAAGTTTTTCGACCAAATCTCGGATAATTTCGAAGGACGAACTTCCGGATCCTACAATAATTCCGGCCTTTAAAACGGTAAGTGCATACACATCGGATTGTAAAATAGTCTCAACATTTTTCCTGGATTGCAAATGTTTTGAAAGATGCTCCTCATTGGTGATGCCACTTAAATAGATGACCTGTCTAACGTGTGTTGTTTCAAAATAGTCCTTAAAATTCTGGGCGCATTGGCTTTCCAACGCTTCAAAATCTTTTGACGAATTAGACATCGAATGAATGAGATAGTAGGCAACATCTATATCTTTTGGAATGCTATTGAGCGTTTCGGGATTTAAAAAATCGGCTTCAACAATGGAAATATGGTCATCTTCGAGATAGGTTTTGTCTGCCCTTAAAGTGTCCCTCACAGCACAAACGACATGATGGCCTTCGTTGATTAAAATGGGAATCAATCGTTTGCCAATATAGCCTGTGGTTCCTGTAACAAGGATTTTCATATAGATTTATGTCATTAATGTGTATTGATTAAATTCAATATATTTTAATTATTTTCTTTGTATTCAATTGATTATACTGTTAAATTATATGCATCCAACAACTTATCAATCATAAGATCTTCGCTAAAATTTGTTAAGGCGTGATGGTATGCATTTTCTCCCAAAGCAACCAATTCATCAGGATTAAGGGCAACCTTTTCAATAATATTAGCTAATTGCGCATGGTTTTCAGATTCAAAAATATAACCATTGAAGCCATCAATGATTTGGTCGCAGGAACCTTCAACATTGGACCGTATAACTGGTTTTTTCATCATCATAGCTTCAATTGGCACTAAAGGGAATCCTTCTATTCTGGAAGGAAGAATTAACACCTGAATAATATTATAAATCTCCTTCGGTTCTCTAAAAGGAATTAAGGTGACCATGTTAGTTATTCCATGCTCGTCTATGACTTGTTGCGCCCAGGTAATTTTACCATCACCAAGTATTAATAAGTGAACTTTCAAATGTTTGCAATGCGAAAAAGCTTTAATTAATACGTCAATTCCCTTTCGTTTGGAAACGGAGCCAACAAAACCAAAAATCAATTTATCCGAAGAAAGATTGAACATCTCTTTTTCCACTATTCCAGTTTCCTTTTCAATTGAGAATTTCTTTTCTGATACACCGTTGAAAATTAGTTTTACCTCGCTTTCTTTATAGTTGTAATATGTAATTAGATAGTCTTGCAATTCTCTACTGATGGCAACCACATAATCAGCTTTTCGGTTGAATGGATGCTTCGGAATGCCCATAATGTGATGCGTTACTATATATTTTTTACCTGTTAGTGATCTGTATAATGAAGCTACATAGGTTGTAACAGGATAGTGCGCATGAATTACATCTGGCTTTATGCTAAATAGCTTTACTAATACATTGGGAGTAGCATATACATAGGATAAAAGTTGGCTAACCTTGCCAAATAAATTATTTTTTATATTTCGAGGAAAAGGTACCTTAACAAAGTTGATACCTCTGGATTTAGCCTTTTCATATAAATGAATTGCACTCGGGTCGTCATCTGGCCCTGATGAGAATAAATACACTTCATGACCTCTTTCTATAAGATTTTCAGCAATCGAATACATAAGGGTAGTAGAACCTTCGGCAGGAAGATATCGAGCTAAAAAAACAATTTTCATTTAGAATAAATTAATTATTTGAATAATTAAAATTACTGACTAAAATTGATTTCAATGATGTTTTGGCCTCTGATATTCCAATCTCGTTTTTAACTGTGGAATCGTATAACCGTCAAGACCATTGATGGCAACAATTTCTGCTTTTGACAAATTAAGGAATCCGTCCTTCTGAAGCAGATCTTCATTCAAATATAAATCTTTTATCTGTCCTATCAATAGAATCGTGTTGTTAGCCTTTATATTATATTCCTCCACATACATCATCGCCATTTGCACAGGCACATTTTTGACGAAAGGTGCATAAAAACTATCTTTATAAACTTCTTCCAAACCAGTCATGTCAAATTCAGAAATAGTGGAATTATATTTGGCAGAGGTGTGATGAGCGTCTTCGATAATGGATTCGTGGATATGATTGACTGTGAACACACCAGTTTCTTTAATGTTATCATACGTATTTCTGGTCCCAGTTCCTGTGGGTCTTAAAAAAAAACCTAGCAATCCAGGGTCAGAACCAATATGGGTGATTGAGCTAAAGATGGCTACATTATTAATTCCTTCAGCGGACTTTGTGCCCACGAGATTTGCCGATTTATAACCAGAACAACTGTTGATAAGGTTAATTCTGTATAGATGGTGCATCTTATTAAAATCATCTGAATTAAAATGAATCATTATAAGTTGGTAAAATTATTGATTTTAATGTCTTTTGCCTTCAAATCGAACATGAGATTATACAGCCCGAAAAACGTTCTATTCATGTAAATAAAATGCTTGGAACCTCTGTTGCCATTCATTTTTCGGAGTTCAGTACTTTTGGAATAACGCTGACCCAATTCGGTAATTTTTCCGAAGAATTCACTGTTCGAGAAATCAAAAATTTCCACATGAAATGGTTGTGTGAACAAACTCAATAATTCATGGAACAATTCAGTAAAGAACGCCGCTTCTTCTTTGGAGTCATCTTCACGCAGAATTTCCAAT
>JBGSXJ010000258.1:0-38344 GCA_041751535.1 Aquaticitalea sp. | reverse complement strand
AGTATTTGATAGGGGACATTTTTTGCCACTTTAATTAAACAAATATAATTATTTATCGGATAAACGTGCATATTTATCCGATAAATTGCTAATTATATCCAATATTCTACACGAATAGCCAGTTTCATTATCATACCAGCCAATTATTTTTACCATATTGCCGATGACTGAAGTCATTTGAGAATCAAAGATACAAGAATGGGTGTTACCAATTATATCAACAGAAACAATAGGATCTTCGGTATATTCTAAAATATGTTTTAAGTAGGTTTCAGAAGCTGTTTTAAATGCTTTATTGATATCTTGAATGGACACAGGTACAACAACATTAAAAGTAATGTCTGTAAGTGAGCCATTAGCCACTGGAACTCTAATACCACAACCACCTATCGACTCTGATAAATCGGGAAAAATTTTGGTTAATGCCTTTGCGGCACCTGTAGTTGTAGGAACGATAGACTGTCCTGCTGCCCTAGCGCGACGTAAATCTTTATGAGGTTGGTCATGTAGACTTTGGTCAGTGGTGTAAGAATGTATGGTTGTTATATACGCTTGTTTGATTTCGCATAGACGATTGATGACGTCAATCATGGGTGCAGCGTTATTAGTGGTGCAAGAAGCATTGGAAATGATCGTTTCTGTGCCATCCAAAAAAGCGTCATTGACCCCCATCACCACCGTTTTTATAGCATCATCCATAGGAGGGACTGATAAAATAACACGGCCTGCACCATTATTTATATGGTGTTGAAGATCTATGGAGGTTTTAAACTTTCCAGAAGATTCGACTACAAAATCCACATTATATGGTTTCCAGTTAATGTCTTTTGGATGCTTATGATTAAGAAGCGGGATTTTTTTACCATCAATAAGAATATGACCGTCATCAGAAGATATAGACTTTTTTAATATGCCATGAATACTATCATATTTTAATAAGTGGCTCAATGTTTTTGCATCAGCCAAATCATTGATCGCTACCACCTCCATATCTGTGCGGTCCTGAATAAGACGAAATACTCGGCGTCCTATACGACCAAAGCCATTGATGGCAATTTTAATCATTAATTGATATGTTTTTGTGCTTTGTAGGAAGATCTTACCAAAGCGCTGCTTTCTACATGTCTAAAACCTAGATCGAGACCAATATGTTTATATTCTTCAAACTGATCTGGTAAAATGAATTGTTTTACAGGTAGATGTTTCTTACTCGGTTGCAAATACTGGCCGATGGTAACGACATCAACGTCATTGGATCTTAAATCGTGCAGTGTCTCAATGACTTCTTCACGAGTCTCACCAAGACCCAACATAATTCCGGATTTCGTGCGTCGTTGTCCTTGAGATTTTAAATATTTTAAAACGCCTAAACTTCGATCATATTTTGCTTGAATCCTTACTTCACGAGTGAGTCTTTTTACAGTTTCAATATTATGTGATACCACTTCCGGAGCTACATCAATAATTCTATCAATATGTTGTTCGATGCCTTGAAAATCTGGTATTAGGGTTTCCAAAGTAGTTTCAGGATTCATCCGTCTTACTGCTTTGACCGTTTCTGACCACATGATACTCCCCATATCTTTTAAATCATCTCTATCCACACTGGTCAAAACAGCATGTTTAATATTCATAAGCTTGATAGAACGGGCGACCTTTTCTGGTTCATCCCAATCTAACGTTTCCGGTCTTCCGGTTTTAACTCCGCAAAAACCGCATGAACGCGTACAGATATTTCCTAAAATCATAAAGGTTGCAGTACCTTCTCCCCAACATTCACCCATATTTGGGCAACTGCCCGAAGTGCAAATGGTATTTAATTTGTATTTGTCAACCAAGCTTCTTAATTCGGTGTATTTTTTTCCCGTAGGAAGTTTTACACGCAACCATTTGGGCTTGGCAAGACGATCTGGGATTATATTAGAGACAGTTTCTGATTCCATTGGGTAAACAATTTAAAGAGCAAAGATACAAATTTATAACTCCAAAAGGGTTAATGCACACCTTTAGGAATTTACTTTTTCTTAATAATTTCCGCCAATAATTTTTTTGCCCTTAATAATTTTACTTTCACATTATTCATAGGCTCATTTAGTTGATCAGAAATCTCCTGATAGGATAATTCTTGAAAATACCGCAAGTTAATGACTTCCTGATAATGAGGTTTTAATTTTTTAATGTCACGGAGTAATTTGACTAAATTTTGTTCGGTTATCAGTTTGTCCTCTGGCGAAGGCGATTCGTCTATGATATCATAAAACTCATCATTTCTTCTTTTGTTTGACGTATTTGTAACGGATGATTTTCGCTTACGTAAAAGGTCGATATGAATGTTTTTGGATATCGTGATGAGCCATGTTTTGAACTCAAATTCAGGATTGTAACTTGCAATTTTGTCGAAAGCTTTGGAAAACGTTTGGATGGTAATATCCTCGGCATCATTTTCATTTTCTGTTCGTTTTAATTGGAAGCCATAGACGTCATTCCAAAAAGTATCCAGCAAATAGTTGAAGGCCAATTGGTCATTCATTTTAGCTTTTTCAATTGCTTGTTTTATTTCCAATGGTTGGGTTTTGAGACTGTATTTTTTATAAATATAGAGAATTGTGTCATAATTAAAAACAATTCCAGTAATGGCAAATAGGGCAACAAGTCATTTTCATTGAGTTTTTTTGCCGCTAAAGTCAGACTTATATATAGAATTACATATCTTAAGACGAGGAGACCAAGAACAATTTTCCAATATATCAGCGAGCTGATAAGTACAATAGCCAAGATATAAAATAGGAGTTGAGACAGGTAAAAAATGGTCAATAGGAATTTATTTTTGGTTTTATAATATTTTGCCGTGCTGACATGTCTGCGTTTTTGAGACAACCACTCATTGTAGGTCTTTTTTGGAATGGATTCCGTAAAACTTTCTTTTGTATAACAAACAGATGTGTTTGAAGCATTAGCAATTTGATTGACAAACAAGTCGTCATCACCCGATTTGATATTCATATGATTCATAAAGCCGCGTGCCTCAAAAAAGGTAATTTTAGTATAGGCAAGATTTCGGCCTACAGCCATATAAGGTTGCCCCATTTTGGCATATGAAAAATATTGCACAGCAGTCAGTAACGTTTCAAAGCGAATGAGCTTATTTAAAAATGAATTTGGTTGTTTCTTGTATGCTCCATATCCTATTACAATCGATTTACTGTTCGAAAAATGACTGCTCATTTCCTTGATCCAGTGCTTTGAAACAGGTTTGCAATCGGCATCCGAAAACAGTAAAGTGTTATAACTTGCTACTTTTATTCCGAGAGTCAAGGCGTATTTTTTATTGCCCCAAAAGGCTTCAATATTTTTGACGTCTACAACTTTTATATTAGAATGTTCGGATCTGAACTTCTCCATGACTTTTAAAGTTTTGTCAGAAGAACTATCATTAATAAGAATTAGTTCAAATTTTGGATACTCTTGCTCAAGAAAAAATGGAAGGTGTTTCTTAAGATTTTTGGCCTCATTTTTAGCGCAAATAATTACAGAAACAGGGATCGACTGGGATTGGGCTTGTACAGGTTTTTTAAAGGAAAAATTTCCAAAAATAAAAAGGTAAAAGAGTATTTGAACAATAATAATGACAATGAATGCGTAGAATAATCCAATAAAAATCAGCATGTATACCTATGATGAATGTTGAGGTTCATTACAACTTTTGTATTCGTCAGGAGTTTTTCCACAAAAACCACAATTCTCTCCTTCTTTATTGAGCATTGGGTTTTGACTAGCACAGGTACCAGCAAATTTGCCGTCTTTTTTTGCCCATAATTTTATGGCAATACCAGCAACTCCAAGACCTAGAAGGATTAATGTAATTACTAAAAGTTTCATAATTAGATATTTATTGTTTTTTATGGGTCATATGCAATCGCTAATTTCATTGCCGTTTTTGCTTCCAAATCATGGCGATTTCATTTCAATTTATTTTATGCAAAGGTATAATATTTAAAATTAATTATTTCACATTTAGTATATTGGTTTGTTTCAAGTATGGGCTTGAGAAATGAACACATGATATGGCATTTTATCCATTTGATGATTTAAAAGTCGGAAAATCGTTAATTCTTCTTGACTAAACAAAAAAGAGTGAAAACCAATCCTATTTTGAGATGGGGAAGCACTTTTTTGATATGTAATTTTGATTATAGTGTTCGGATTGGTAGAAATACTCTTTTATGAATACAAAAAAACCACTGGGTACCAATTATTAAATCTCGGCATACAGTGGTTTTTGTAATTGTAAAAATTAAATCTATTTGTTTTTGAAGGCAATTTCAGCAACGGAATTTTCGGCAGTTGCTTTGCCATTTGGTTTATTTTTGGATTCTATGGTAATACTTAAACCAAGGGCATCTTCAATATAAGGAATGGATGTTAGTTTGCGGTTGTTTGCATCTAAAATACCGAGACTTACCATTTTGTCCTGAAATTCGGCCCACATCTGATATTGTTGTTCCTCGGGCAATTTTGGTAAAGAAACCACATCAATCATTGATGTCTTATCTATGGGGTTGATATAAGCAACAGTTTTTAGATCTTTAGCTCTTGAGTTTCCACGTAAAACATATTTTTCAGTTTCTGGATTGTTCAATTTCATAAATTGAAGCATCACGTTGTCCAGTTTGCTGTTGTTTTGTTCAATATCGCTTCTCAAATCGAAAATCTCATCTACTACAACTTGATTTTCGTCAATCAGATCCATATTTTTTTGATATAATAGGAAAGCCATAACAGCAAATGCTATAGCAGCAAAACTTGCAGCAAAACTATACCAAGGTGTTCTATTATATGTGGTTTGCAGACTGATCACCGGCTTTTCATCAATCTCTTCCATAATAGAGGCCAAAACATGTTTTGGGGCTTCTACCGAATTTGATTTTGCGAGTATTTCCAGGTTGTTCTGTAAACGGTTGTATTCAGTTTCAATTTCAGGGTATACTGAAATGTAATGTTCAACTTCTAACGCTTCTGCAATAGAGGTGTCGCCTAATACATATTTATCTATTAAGCCGGAATTGATAAATACTTGTAAGTTTGTTTCCATTTTTTCTTGACGTTTTATGGATTGTAGACTTTTTTTAATTCTCGCAACCCAATTTTTAATCTAGACTTAATAGTACCTAAAGGAATATCCAATTCTTCACTTGCTTCTTGTTGGGTAAGCCCTTCAAAAAATAAGGCATTTAGTACAATTTGGTACTTACTGTCTAGTCTTTCAACATGATCTCTTAAATCAATGACGTCTTGATTTAAATTCTGCGCTGGTAGGATATATACGTTCGATTTATCAATTTGGACTTCTTTCTCAAAACGATTATTAAAACTTCGGAGTTTATCTATTGCGGTATTTTTTGCTATTCTGTATAGCCACGTGAATAATTTCGCTTTTGATGCGTCATATTTTTTTGAATGCTTCCAGATTTTGACAAAACTTTCTTGCAGGGCATCTTGGGCAATCTCTTCATTTCTGGTAATCTTTAAAATGACACCATACAAACTATCTGCATAATTTTCATATAGCAAATTTATGGCGGCACGGTCGCCATTTTGAAGGAGTTTAACAATTTGTTGTTCTAAAGAAGCGCTCAAAAGTTGGTTTTTTTAGTTGGGAAAAATCTAAACGGATGTTAGCAAACGTATATAATTCAAGCGGGTAAAATTAGTAAATAATAGCTAACCGCAAATTAAATAAAATATTGTTTTTTAAGAATGTAATTTCTTCATAAAAGAATTGATTAATAGCTTATTCAAATATTACATTCTTTCAATACCTAAAAGAGCTCAAATTGTATTTGAGCTCTTTTAGGTTTATATGATATTCACTTCCGTTTCAATTTGAATTTTAAAGATACGATAAATTGTTTTTTGTATTATGCGTGCCAAATTAAAAATATCGCTGCCTTTTGCATTCCCATAATTAACCAGAACAAGCGCCTGATGTTTGTGCACACCATAATCTCCAAACGTTTTACCTTTAAATCCTGCTGTCTCAATGAGCCAACCTGCTGGAACTTTAACTTCAAAATCTGAAATATCATAACTAGGTATGGTTGGAAAATCAAGTTTTAGTTGCTCCAAGTTTTCTTTGGAAATTATAGGATTTTTGAAAAAACTGCCACTGTTGCCTATTTTTTTTGGATCTGGCAGTTTACTTTGCCGAATGGTAATTACAGCGTTTGAAATATCTTGTATTGAAGGATTGTCAACCTTCATGTTTTCTAATTCGGTTGCAATCGTGCCATAATTGGTATGCAGTACATGGTTTTTCTTGGTCAATTTGAAAGTCACGTCGGTAATCACATATTTCCCCTTGCTTTCTTGCTTAAAAACCGATTCCCGATACCCGAAATTACAGTCTTCAAAATTAAAAGTTTTGGTTTTAAGAGTTTCAACTTCAATGGCGTCACATGATACAAATACATCTTTCAGCTCTACACCATATGCGCCTATATTCTGTATGGGTGCACTGCCAACATTACCTGGTATTAAAGATAAATTTTCCAATCCGCCATAATCTTGACGTAAGCACCACAGTACAAATTCGTGCCAATTCTCGCCTGCTTTAGCTTTAATATGAATCGAATTGCCATTTTCATTTACCGCTTCAATACCTTTGATGTTGATATGGACCACCAAGGGTTTGATATCTTTTGTAAGCAACATATTACTGCCACCGCCAAGAATAAATTTCTCTGGATACCCTGTTAATGATAGTGCTGCCTTGAGTTCTTCAACAGTATTTACTGATACAAAATTGTCCGCCTTGGCGTCAATACCAAAGGTATTAAAAGGTTTTAAGGATATATGTTTTTGAATTTGCATTTAGTGCTTGTAAGCTTTAAGTGCTTTACCTAAAATATGAACTGCTTTTATCAAGCTATTTTCATTGAGGACATACGCAATACGTATTTGATTGAGTCCCACACCATGAGTGGAATAGAATCCCGCCGCAGGGGCTACCATAATGGTTTCGCCATTGACGTCAAAATCTTCCAAAAGCCATTGCGCAAAATGGTCTGCGCTCTTTATTGGTAATTCTACGATGCAATAAAAAGCACCATTTGGTTTACCTACCTTGACTCCTTCAATTTTTTCAAGCTCTCTCATTAAGGTATTACGTCTATTGACATATTCATTGATCACTTCATCAAAATAACTTTGAGGCGTATCCAAAGCGGCTTCACTAGCTATTTGCGCCAACGTAGGTGGGCTCAAACGTGCTTGTGCAAACTTCAATGCGGTTTTGATGACCTCCTTATTTTTTGAAACAAAATACCCTATTCGAGCGCCACACATGCTATATCGCTTGGATACAGAATCAATCATAATGGCATGATCTTCCAAACCTTCTTCTTGCATGATTGAGTAAAATTCGATTCCATCATAAACAAATTCCCGATACACCTCATCAGCAATAAGGAATAAATCGTGTTTCTTGACTATCGTGGCCAATTGTTTTATTTCTACTTTGGAATAGAGATATCCAGTTGGATTTCCTGGGTTGCAAATAAGAATTGCTTTGGTTTTTGAAGTGATTAATTTCTCGAACTCTTCAATGGGTGGTAAGGCAAAATTGTCTTCAATTTTCGAAATTACTGGTACAATTTTTACATTTGAAGCCGTAGAAAAACCGTTATAATTAGCATAAAATGGTTCAGGAATAATGACTTCATCGTCAGTATCCATGATACTTCCAAAGGCAAACAATAGCGCTTCACTACCACCCGTTGTTACAATGATATCGTTATGGCTGACATCGATATGATTTTTTTTATAATAGTCTGCTATTTTTTTCCTGTAGTCTTCAGAGCCTTCAGAACGTGTGTAGGCAAGTATATCAAGTGAATGAACCCTAACGGCATCAAGTGCGACTTCTGGTGTCTTGATGTCAGGTTGTCCAATATTTAAATGGTAAACAGTTTTTCCTTGTTTATAGGCTTTTTCAGCGTAAGGTACTAACTTTCTTATAGGTGACTCTGGCATTGAAAGCCCTTTTTTTGAAATCTTTGGCATTGACTTAAATTTTAGACGGCAAAGTACCGAAAATAATCTTAAAGTTTTTTTAAAAATTAAGCCAAAACATACAACTTGAATCAAAGAATCGTAAATTGTTGTAGCTACCTAACTTTCAACAAATGCTAATAAGAAATTTGCTTGCGCTTTTCTCACTTTTGGTTACTGGTTTTTCTTTTTCTCAAGGAGATTTTAATTTATTGAATTCAAAAAAAGATAGAATACCGTTTCAATTGATTAATAATCTTATTGTTATTCCAGTGCAAGTCAATGGTGCCGAATTGTCATTTTTGCTCGATTCCGGGGTAAGTAAACCCATATTATTTAATATTATCACGCTTGCTGATTCGCTACAGGTAAAAAACATAGAGAAAGTTATGTTAAGAGGTTTGGGTGGAGAAGGCGCCATAGAAGCCTTAAAATCTAAACGGAACTTGGTTAGAATCGGAAATGCCATCAATGTCAACCAAGAAATATATGTTATTTTTGATGAAGCCATTAATTTTACACCCAGATTGGGAATTCCAATACATGGTATCATCGGATATGATGTTTTTAAGGGTTTTATTGTCGAAATAAATTATGCCTCAAAATATTTAAAATTTCATAATCCTTCCACTTATACATACAGAAAATGCCGAAAGTGCCAAACTTTTGATTTGACTTTAAGCAACAATAAACCTTATATCAATGCAATTGTTAAAATCAGGGCAAATGAGATTCCAGTAAAATTGCTTGTTGATTCAGGGGGGAGCGATGCACTCTGGCTATTTGAGGATGAGGAAAAAGACATCATGCCGATTGAGAATAAATATTTTGAAGATTACCTTGGAAAGGGATTGAGTGGGAGTGTTTATGGAAAACGGTCAAAGATTGAATCTTTTTCTTTGCAAGATTTTGAATTTAGGGATGTTAATGTGGCTTTTCCTGATTCGTCCTCAATCAATATTGCCCGACGATTTAAAGACCGAAATGGAAGCATTGCTGGCGATTTATTAAAGCGCTTTAATGTGATTTTTGATTATACTAATGCGAAATTGACCTTGAAAAAAAATCGAAATTTCAAAGCGCCATTTCACTATAATAAAAGTGGAATTGTATTGGAACAAAATGGAATTAGGGTTGTTAGAGAAATCAATGATGGACTTTTTTATAACAGCGAAAGCAATGTTGATGGTGGTAGAAGAGTTGTTTTCCAATCTAGCTACAAGCTAGCCGTTAAACCTGCATTTATAGTTGTAGAGCTCCGAGAAGGATCGCCGGCTAAAAAAGCAGGATTGCTTCTTGGCGATATTATATTAAAGATAAATAATAAGGAGGCGGCCGATTTAAAACTTCAGGATATTAATGAATTATTTTCAGGAGAGGATGGTAAACTGATGCGTTTAAGTGTAGAAAGATTTGGGCAATTACTAAATTATGAATTTAAACTGGAAAAGTTATTTTAAATAAAAAACCCTTTAATTTTCATCAAAGGGTTCGTTCTATTTGAATTGTCAAAAGGTTTTATTGTTCCATTACGCTTTTATCTTTTTTCTCTAAAACACTTGTTTTGGAAGAATCGACAACCTCACCTTTAATTTTTAATGCAACTGTCGGGGTGTCAGCATTCGATATAACAGTAATTGTTTTTCTAATTGGATTTACTCTATTGGTATCATATTTTACAGATATTTCACCTGTTTGACCAGGCATAATAGGAGCTTCAGGTTTTTTGGGAACCGTACATCCACAAGTAGATTTTACATCACTTATAATTAATGGGGCATTACCAGTGTTGGTAAATTCAAACACCCGAATACCATCGGCACCTTTTTCAATAGTCCCATAATCGATGGTGTCGGTTTTAAATTCAATTTTCGCTACTTTTTCTTGAGCGAAAACACCAAGACTCAATAATCCTACAAATAAAATTGCAACTAAATTTTTCATCATTTTATAATTTATGTTATTTTAATAATATTCAGCAATTCGAGCGAATCGAAATTTTTAATTTAACTTTCAAAACTACTTACTTTTTCCCATTCAGCAAAATAAATTAGATGTAATACATCAAACAGTTAACAATATAGAATTAACTTCTTGCATTAATTGTTGTTATCATTTCACGAAAAAAGAAATATAAGTACTTTTGCATACTGTATTACAAAAACAATACCAAGATATGCAAATCCCAACAAAATATTCTGCTGCAGAGGTAGAAAATAAATGGTATAGCTACTGGATGAAACATAATTTTTTTCATTCAGTACCTGATGAGAGAGAGCCGTACACTATTGTCATTCCACCACCAAACGTTACAGGGGTGCTGCATATGGGACACATGCTCAATAACACCATCCAGGATGTCTTGATACGCCGTGCGCGCCTTCAAGGAAAAAATGCCTGTTGGGTACCAGGAACAGATCACGCTTCTATTGCCACCGAAGCTAAAGTGGTTGCAAAGCTAAAGGAGCTTGGTATCGATAAAAATGACCTATCAAGAGATGAGTTTTTGGCACATGCCTGGGAGTGGACGCACGAGTATGGTGGTGTCATCTTAGAGCAGCTTAAAAAACTAGGATGTTCTTGCGATTGGGATAGAACCAAATTCACCATGGATGCTGACATGAACGAATCAGTTATTAACGTTTTTGTGGACTTATATAACAAAGGATTGATTTATAGAGGCTACCGAATGGTGAATTGGGATCCCGAAGCCAAAACAACCTTGTCTGATGAAGAAGTAATCCATGTGGAACGCATTGATAAATTGTACTACGTCAACTATAAAATTGAAGATGAAGATGGCTTTGTGACCATAGCCACAACACGACCGGAAACAATTTTGGGTGATACTGCCGTTTGCGTCAATCCAGAAGATGACCGTTTTAAAAAATTGATTGGAAAAAACGTGATTGTTCCTATCTGCAACCGTTCTGTTCCAATCATTGCCGATGATTATGTGGATATGGAATTTGGGACTGGATGTTTAAAAATTACACCAGCACACGATGTGAATGACAAGGGCATTGGCGATAGACATCATCTCGAAATCATTGATGTGCTCAATGATGATGGCACAATGAATAGCTTCGGAATGCACCACGTTGGAAAAGATAGGGTCGCTGCCCGAATGGATGTTGCCAAAGAATTGGAAGCATTGGGAATATTGCACAAAACTGAAGATTACACACATAAAGTTGGCACCAGTGAACGGACAAAAGCCGTAATCGAACCGCGCTTGTCTGACCAATGGTTTTTAAAGATGGAAGATTTGGTAAAACCTGCAATCAAAGCGGTTTTGGAAGATGAAGACGTAAAATTGTTTCCAAAACGATTTAACAATACGTACCGTCATTGGATGGAAAACATTCGTGATTGGAACATATCGCGTCAACTTCTCTGGGGACAACAAATTCCTGCTTATTATTATGGTCCGGGAAACGATGATTTTGTAGTAGCCGAAAGCACGGAATTGGCTCTCGAACTGGCAAAGCAAAAATCTAACAACCAAGCGCTCAAAATCGAAGATCTAAAACAAGATAAAGACGCACTCGACACATGGTTTTCTTCTTGGTTGTGGCCAATAAGTGTATTCGATGGCATTCGCAACCCAAACAATCCGGACATCAACTATTATTATCCAACCAATGATTTGGTGACGGGTCCAGATATTTTATTTTTTTGGGTGGCTCGGATGATCATAGCAGGTTACGAGTATAAGGATGAAAAACCGTTTAGCAATGTCTATTTAACCGGCTTGGTACGTGATAAACAGCGTCGCAAGATGAGTAAATCGCTTGGAAATTCTCCCGATGCCTTAAAATTGATTGATGATTATGGTGCTGATGGTGTTCGCGTGGGTCTATTGTTGAGTTCTGCGGCAGGAAACGATTTGATGTTCGATGAAGAGCTGTGCAATCAAGGAAAAGGCTTTGTGAATAAGATTTGGAATGCATTTCGTTTGGTTCAAGGATGGGAAGTTGCCGAGATTCCGCAGCCAAAAGCGTCCAAAGTTTCTATTGAATGGTATCAGTCCAAGTTCCAAGAAACCTTGGTGGATATTGAGGATCATTATAATAAATTCCGTTTATCGGATGCCTTAATGTCAATTTACAAATTGATTTGGGATGATTTCTGCTCATGGTTATTGGAACTTGTTAAACCCGAGTATCAACAGCCAATGGATTCAAAAACATTTAAGGATGTGATTGCCATCTTTGAAGATAATTTAAAAATACTCCATCCGTTTATGCCATTTTTAACCGAAGAGATTTGGCAATTTATTTCTGAACGAACTCCTGATGAAGCTTTGATTATTTCAGAATATCCAAAAATGGAAGCATTTAATAGTGAATTGATTTCAGATTTTGAAATGGTAAAGGAAGTTGTATCTGGCATCAGAACCATCCGTAAAGAGAAGAATATTTCTTTTAAAGAATCCATAGATCTATCTGTTTTGAACAATGAAAACCTTTCGGAGCGGTTTAATTCGGTCATAATGAAGTTAGGGAATATTTCTAAAATGGAATCCGTTTCGGATGCTGTTGAAGGTGCATTGAGTTTTAGGGTGCAGTCCAATGAATATTTTGTTCCTATTTCGGGAGCGATCAATATTGAGGAAGAAATCAAGAAATTAAATGATGAACTTAAATATACTGAAGGCTTCTTAAAATCAGTACAATCTAAATTATCAAATGAAAAATTTGTGGCAAATGCCAAACCCGAGATCATCCAGAACGAACGTAACAAAGAAGCAGATGCCCTAGCTAAAATTGAAACAATAAAATCCAGCTTGGCGAATTTAGGCTAGTGTTTAACTCTTTTAAATAGAGGCGAGATATGATGATTTACCAATCGTACAAACGATTGGAATCCAATTTTATAAAGATAAACAGTAAAATCGTGAAGCCCCAAAGACTGGAACCTCCGTAACTAAAGAAGGGTAGAGGGATACCAATAGTCGGGATCAGTCCCATAACCATTCCAATATTGATCAAGAAGTGGACAAACAAAATTGCAGCCACGCAATATCCGTAAACCCTGCTGAACTGTGATTTTTGCAATTCTGCCAGAAATAGCACCCTTGTTAATAAGGCAACAAATAAAATGACGACCAACGCGCTCCCAAGAAATCCCCATTCTTCGCCAACGGTGCTAAAAATATAATCAGTATGTTGCTCTGGAACAAATTTCCCTGTAGTTCTTGTGCCCTGCAAAAAGCCTTTTCCTCTCAAACCGCCCGAACTGATTGCTTTTTCAGATTCGTTGAGGTTATAAAGAATTGTTTGCTTAAGTTCCTTCAATTTTGCTGGGTCACTCTCCAATCGCAACCATAAACTGATTCGATCTTGTTGGTGCTCCTTTAGAATATCGGTGTAAAAATATTTGACACCAAATGTAATGCCAATGCACAAAAGAAATATACCGATAGACTGAATAAGCATAGGGCGCTTTCGTTTTGCAAAAAAATGCATCCCAAAAATTATAAGGGCAGACAGTGTAATTGAGAAAATAATCCCAAATTTAAGCGTGAAAATTGATAACAAAATGAGTACAACCCCAACGATTAAATAAATTTGTTGCAAACCTTCACGATAAAAAACAAAAAAGAAAGCTACATAGACCACCGTACTTCCTGCATCATTTTGTAACAAAATTAAAATAGCAGGAATAACAATTATTGCAATACATTTTAATTGATCTTTAAGCGTTTTTATGTTAGTCTGTAAGTCGCTTATAAATTTTGCAACTGCCAACGATGTAGCGAATTTGGCAAACTCACTAGGCTGTAAAGTCATTCCGCCTATGCCGTACCAAGCAGTGGCGCCATTGACGGTTTTCCCGAAAATAAACAACCCAACTAGTGAGAGTAGTAATATAAAATAAATAATACTTGCAAAACGCTCATAAAATTTGGCTTCAATAGCCAGGGTTAGGACAATTAGACCGATTGTCAATAATATAAATACCGCTTGTTTGCCGTAGGGTTGATCCGTATCAAAATAGTCTGTTATTTCACCTTGATGCGATGCTGATAATATATTTAGCCAACCAAAACCTACCAACAGTAGGAATATTACTATCGTGATCCAATCCAATCTTAAGCCGCGATGCTCTCCTTGCATATTTTAAATTGAGGAATTAGCTTTTATATCAATGTCTTTTTTTGATTTGAGATTGGTTTCATCCTTTTTCAATTCTATGATATCGATCGTTGCGCCTTTGTTGATGGTAAACGGCTGGCCAGAATAAGGTTTCTTATATTCGCTTTCAAGACCATGCGTCAATATCCAAGTCTCCATATCTGTTCGGGTTATTTCATCCTTTATGTATTTTTCGATCATTAAGCTTGCAATTCTCCCTGCAAAACGACTTCCCCAATAGCCATTTTCTACAAATACTGCTATTGCAATTGTGGGATTGTCTTTTGGAGCAAAGGCCACAAAGATGGAATGATCCGTCAATTGTGTTTTAACGCCATTAATTTTTGTAAAATTTTCAGCAGTTCCAGTTTTGCCGCATATTTCTATGCCAGGAATTCGAACCATTGAGGCCGTACCATAATTATAAACATCAAACATTCCCTGAACGATGGGTTCAAAATGTTCTTTATCAATGGTCGTGTGATTTTTCGTTGTATATTTTGGATCAATAGTTCCGCCTTGAATATTTTTGATGATGTGAGGGGTGTAATAATAGCCACGATTCCCTACAGCCGCTGCCATATTTGCCAATTGAATGGGCGTTGTTAACACTTCCCCTTGACCAATGGAATTGGATAGGTTATAAGTGCTTCCCCAGCGATTATCACCATACAGTCTGTCATAGGTTTTACTATTGGGAATTTTTCCTGGCTGCCCTACCGATAAATCATTGTTGAGATAATTTCCCAAACCAAAGCTTTTTAAATGATCGCTCCAGATGTCCAACCCATCTCCAGGATCTTTATGTTTGTCAACAATCCGTCTGTAAACATTTGCAAAATAAGCATTGCATGAATTGTAAATTCCACCGTTCATTGCAAGTGGACTTGGATGACTGTGGCAACCCATTTTTCGACCACCATAACTGTATCCATGATTGCAACCAAACCGTTCTTCGGTATTGACAACTCCTTCTTGAAGACCGATGAGGGCATTCAGAATCTTAAAAGGCGATCCTGGAGGATACATTGCCTGTAATCCTCTGTCATACAATGGTTTTGCAATGGTATCATTATATAGTTTGGTAAAATTTGCTGAACGTTGTCGCCCAACCAATAGATTAGGATTATATGTTGGAGCAGAAATCATCGCCAGAATTTCTCCACTGCTTGGATCAATGGCAACGATACCTCCGCGTTTGTTTTGCATCAACAATTCACCATATTCTTGAAGCTTCGCGTCAATTGTTATGGTTATATCCCGACCAGATTGTGGTAGCGTGTCGTACATACCTTCCTTATAGGGTCCGATATCGCGATTAAATCGATCCTTTTGAATGAACTTTATACCTTTTACGCCACGCAATACTTCCTCATAAGTTTGTTCAACACCTTGCTTACCAATTAAATCACCCATTTCATAATATGGCTGATTTTCAATTATGTAATTATTGACCTCGCCAATGTCACCAAGTACATTGGCTCCAATGGTTGTTTGGTAATCCCTTAAGGAACGTTTTTGAATATAAAAACCTTCAAATTTTCTAATTTTTTCTTGAAGCATTGCGAAATCATTCCTGGATAATTGAGGGATGAATACGGAAGGCAATCGAGGTGAATAGTTGTACGCCTTGTTATAAATATCCAAAAAATCTTGTTTGGTTATTTTTAATAGTGAGCACAATTCCAAGGTGTCTAATGGTTTTACCTCTCTCGGAATAACCATAACATCATAAGAAGGTTGGTTGGCGACCAAAAGTGCTCCATTCCTGTCGTAGATGTATCCTCGTTTTGGATAATCGTAGACCTTTCGAATGGCATTGTCTGCATAGAGATTGTAGACATCTGGCTTATATATTTGCAAATAAAATAAGCGGGCAATAAATGTCACTCCTACGAAGGCAATGATTGAAAAAAGTAATAATTTTCTCATTTACGTTTTGGGCTGAATAAAATTGTAATTATTAGGCACAATATTATAGTAAAAATACTTGAGAATAACGTTTTTTTCAATATTAAAATTATATCGGAAGGGTTAAAAACTTCTAAAGAAAAGAGGATCAAATGATGAATGATTACAATAATTGCGAAATATCCCAATCGATTTCCAATTTCAGTTTGATAAAATTTAATCGTTTGATAATCATAAAAGGAACCAAATGAAAACTTTAAAATTGGTGGCCTTATGTAGGCTATGGTCACACAAGCTGCAGCATGAATTCCTCCCGAATCGGTAAATAAATCAACGCTTAACCCCAACAAAAAACTTAAGAAGACAAATAATGTGCGGTTATTGTTTACAGAATATAAAGCAACAAATAGGATGTAGGGATACGGATTAATATATCCTAAAAAGTTAATATGATTTAACACCAAAGCTTGCACCAATACCAATATCACAAATCGAAGAATATTATTGAGAGTGGTACTATTCATTGTTTTTGGCTTGTAATGAATGGATTTCGGATGCATTCAAATTTTCAATGATATACACATGTCCGATATTAGTCATATCATTAAAAAGGCGCACGTTGATGGTGTAAGTATCTCCACCTACATCTAAAGAGAAATCTTTCACCTCTCCTATGAGGATACCTTTCGGGAAAATCGCCGATTGGCCACCAGTCATGATAGTATCGCCAATAGCGACAGGAGCAAATTTAGAGATATCAATCAATTGAACAATTTCGGAAGATTTTCCATTCCATACCATCGAACCAATGTTGTTGGTTTTCTTCAGTTGAGCGTTGATGCTGATCTTTTTACTTAATACGGAGAGAACGGTTGCGTAATTATTTGAGGTGTTGTTAACAATTCCCACGATCCCTTTAGAAGTTATCACGCCATAATCTTCTTTAATTTTATCTTTTTTTCCTTTATTTATGGTCAAATGATTATTGGTGAGATCATAACTGTTTTTTAGAACCATAGCTGTGGTAAATCGATAATGGTCACCGATTAAGGTGCTGTCAATTGCTGAAACACGTACAGTATCCAACTCTAAATTGAAAATGATATTTCTCAAATTTTTGTTTTCCTCTGCAAGAGCCTGATTGCGGTGTTTGAGATTGATATATTGATTGATGCCATTGGTGATATTATAAATTCCACCCGTAAAAAAATTGGCAGAATTTATAAACTTACTTTTATGGTAAGAATGGGATTGAATGGTAAAAAAAAGTGACAAGCCAAACAGCAACAAAAACAAAAGAAATGTTTTGTTTCTAATAACAAAATTGATGATTTGTTGCATTGGTAATTACTATTTTATCAGGATGCTTTTAAATCTTGCAAGGTTTTTTAGCACTATTCCTGTACCTCTTACAACAGCGCGCAAAGGATCTTCGGCAATGTAAACAGGTAGGTCTGTTTTTTGTGATAATCGTTTGTCCAAGCCACGAAGCATGGAGCCTCCACCAGCAAGATAAATTCCTGTGTTGTATATATCGGCAGCCAATTCCGGAGGTGTCTGTGACAGCGTTTCCATGACAGAATCCTCAATTCTCAAAATGGATTTATCGAGTGCTTTGGCTATTTCTCTATAAGAGATTTGCACCTGTTTTGGTTTTCCTGTTAAAAGATCTCGTCCTTGAACACTCATTTCTTCTGGTGGCAAATCTAAATCTTCGGTTGCTGCACCAATTTGTATTTTTATTTTTTCGGCCGTACGCTCACCAACATATAAGTTGTGCTGTGTACGCATATAATAAATAATGTCGTTTGTAAAAACGTCACCAGCCACTTTAACCGATTTATCGCATACAATTCCACCAAGGGCAATCACTGCTATCTCGGTTGTTCCACCACCAATATCAACAATCATATTTCCTTTTGGTTGCATGATGTCGATGCCGATGCCAATAGCTGCTGCCATTGGCTCATGAATAAGATACACTTCTTTGCCATTAACGCGCTCGCAAGATTCTTTTACAGCCCGCATTTCAACTTCGGTAATTCCTGAAGGAATACAAACTACCATACGCAGTGCAGGATTGAATAATTTCTTTTTAAGTGCAGGAATGTTCTTGATGAATAAGTTAATCATCTGTTCGGAAGCATCAAAATCGGCAATCACGCCATCTTTCAATGGCCTGATGGTTTTAATGTTCTCGTGGGTTTTGCCTTGCATCATGCTGGCTTCTTTGCCAACTGCAATGATTTTTCCTGTAATTCGGTCTCTGGCAACTATAGATGGACTATCAACAACAACTTTGTCGTTGTGAATAATTAAGGTATTTGCGGTTCCTAAGTCTATGGCTATTTCTTCTATAAAGAAATCAAAAAATCCCATCGGCGTGATAAATTGTATTAGTTGATATTAATTTTTTGGTATGTCGGTCTTGTAAATGTAATTAAAACTTACTAAATAATTATTTAATTAAATACCTATTTCTATTTGGTTCTATGACACGTAATTATCCATTGAATAATACGAGATTCCTGCATTCGCGGGAAATGTTAATGTTTAAAATGTCGTGTTCCGGTAAATACCATGGATACACCATTTTTATTGCAATAATCGATACTCAAATCATCTTTGATGGAGCCTCCTGGTTGAATAACCGAGGTAATGCCGGCATTATCGGCAATTTCCACACAGTCAGGAAATGGAAAAAACGCATCACTTGCCATCACCGCACCATTTAAATCAAATTTAAAAGATTGTGCTTTATGAATGGCCTGATTTAAAGCATCAACACGGCTGGTTTGACCGGTTCCGCTGGCGCACAGTTGTTTGTTTTTTGCAATAACGATAGTGTTCGATTTGGTATGTTTGCAAATTTTAGATGCAAACAGTAAGTCTTCTAACTCGTTTTCGGTCGGTTTATTGTTGGTGGCATAGGATAAATGATCCATTGCGTCGGTGACATTATCTTTATCCTGAACTAACACACCATTCAAACAAGTTCTAACTGTGGTTTTTGGCAATTCCACCTCGTTTTGTACCAACAGTATTCTGTTTTTTTTCCCTTTTAAAACTTCCAAAGCATCATTCGAATAGGAAGGTGCAATGACCACTTCACAAAACAGCTCATTAATTTCATTTGCAGTGGCTTTGTCTATTTCGGCGTTGCTGATTAATATGCCACCAAAGGCAGAAACCGGATCGCCAGCAAGGGCGTCTACATACGCCTGATGCAATGTGTCTCTTTGGGCAATTCCGCAGGCATTGTTGTGTTTTAAGATGGCGAAAGTTGGTGAATCGTTTTTAAATTCGCTCATTAAGTTAACGGCAGCATCTACATCCAAGAGATTATTATAACTCAATTCCTTGCCATGAAGTTTAGTGAACATGGCATCAAAATCACCAAAGAAAAATCCTTTTTGATGCGGATTTTCTCCATAACGTAAAACCTTTCCATTGATTTCACTTATTTTTAAAGCAGCCTGTTCATGATTTTTGTTGAAATAATTAAATATAGCCGTATCATAATGCGAAGATATATTGAATGCTTTGGCAGCAAAATGTCTTCTGTCAGTTTCGGTAGTTGCACCATTTTGAGATTCTAAAAGATCTAAAAACTCGCTGTAATCATCCACTGATGATACGCAAATGACATCTGCATAATTTTTTGCAGCCGCGCGAATTAAAGAAATGCCACCAATATCAATTTTTTCGATAATATCGGCATTGCTTGCTCCAGAGGCCACAGTTTTTTCAAAAGGATATAGGTCCACAATGACCAAATCGATTTGTGGAATCTCAAATTCTTCCAATTCGGCAACATCACTTTCATTGTTTTGTCTGTTTAAAATGCCACCAAAAACCTTTGGATGCAAGGTTTTTACCCGACCCCCTAGAATAGAAGGATAAGAGGTAACGTCTTCAACGGGAATGACTTCAATCTCCAGGCTTTTTATAAACGTTTCCGTGCCTCCTGTGGAATATATTTTAATACCTAATGTGTTTAATTGTCTTACAATTGGTTCTAGTCCATCTTTATTGAAAACAGAGATTAGAGCCGATTTAATCGATTTATTGTTACTCATTATGTGGTTGTGTGATTTGAATGGCACAAAAGTACATATTCTCGAAGACAATTAAGAGTTATTAAATGGAGTTTATTAATGTTTTTTGTAACAAAAAATTGTTGAAAACGTCCTATCTTTAAATTTATTCAAAAATAGTCAAAATTCATGCTGCTTTACTTACGCTTATTTAAAGAGAGTTTTTCATTCGCCATTAGTGCATTGACGAATAATAAACTTCGAACCTTCCTATCTTTATTGGGTGTTACTATTGGTATATTTTCGATTATTGCTGTTTTGGCCGCTGTAGATTCCCTAGACCGCAATATCAAAGAAAATCTTTCAGGTTTGGACAATAATACTATGTATTTAACTAAATATTCCTTTGGTCCTACAGAAGTTCCAAAGTGGCAGCGCGACAATTTTCGGCAAACAGAATATGATGATTATGAATTTGTAAAACGAAATGTTGAAGATATTGATGCAGTTGCCTATGTGATGTTTGGTTCGGGGGAAACCATGAAATATGGTGCAGAAACCATTGCAGGAATTAATATAACACCAGTTTCTCAAGAGATTTACGAAATTGAGGAAATGAAAATTGGTGAAGGCAGGTTTTATACGGAGTCTGAATCGATTTCTGGAGCACCTGTTATTGTGATAGGACATTCCATTGCTGAAAATTTATTTAAAAACGCAAATCCGATTGGTAAGGAAATTCGTGTGTACGGACGTAAGTTAACTGTGATCGGCGTTTTAAAGAAATTCGGTTCGAGTATGTTCGGTTCGCCAGATGAGAAGGCCTATGTGCCTGTAAATTTTGTGCGTCGTTTCAAAACTGGAGGTCCCGATGGTGTGCCTGGAGCAGTAATTATAAAACCTAAAGACGGCATAGATTTAGGTGCTTTTGAAGGTGTTTTGAAGCAAAAATTTAGAATATATAGAGGCTTGAAAGCAGGAGATCCAGATGATTTCTTTGTAAATAAAATGTCAGGATTTAAAGAAGCCATTGATAGTGTTATCGGAACCATGAATTTCATGGGTTGGATCATTAGCGGATTTTCTTTGCTCGTTGGTGGATTTGGTATTGCAAACATTATGTTCGTCAGTGTAAAGGAACGCACGAATCTTATCGGTATCCAAAAATCACTGGGAGCAAAGAACCGATTTATCTTATTTCAGTTTTTGTTTGAAGCCGTTATATTGGCCGTCATCGGTGGGTTGATTGGATTATTTTTGGTGTGGATTGTGTCACTGATTGCATCGACCTTTACTGGAGATTTTGAATTTGTACTCTCTTTTGGAAATATGCTATTGGGCTTTATCCTTTCTACTTTAATTGGATTGATTTCCGGAGTGATACCTGCTATTTCAGCATCGCGATTGGATCCTGTGGAAGCGATACGATCTGGGATGTAAACAGGTATTTGTCGAGATATGCCTATTTTAATATTGAAGCAACTTCACTGCAGATAAACTCCAAAAATCGTTCATCTTCTTCCGTAAAAGGATCTGCTGTGTTTGAGTCGATATCGATTTGGCCAATATTTTCACCATTCACAAAAATGGGGATCACTATTTCAGCTTTTACGGTAATACTACAGGCGATATAATTGTCTTGAGCCGACACATCAGGAACCACAAAATTTTGATTGCTTACGGCCACTTGTCCACAAATCCCCTTTCCAAAAGGAATGATGGTATGATCAGTAGGAGCGCCGACATATGGACCAAGTTTTAATTCCTCTTTGTCGCCATTTCGAAAGTAGAAACCAACCCAATTGTAGTGAGGTACATTGCTTTCGAGTAGTTCGCAAATAGCGAATAGTTTTTCTTCAACCGATAGGGTGTTTTCAGCAATAATCGTAGTACTTATTGGCTTTAGTTGCTCAAATGTCATTATGTAAAAAGTTTTGGTAAAAGTATCACAAAAGCATAATTTGAGGCATTTTTTTATATAAATTTAACAAACCCAAAAAACAGAATCTTTTGAAGGATTTATTTGTCAAATACAAATCGGTACTTAAGTTCATCCTTACGTTTCTATTGGTATATGCAGTGTTGTCCTTTTCCTATAAATTGTACTTGGACTACTCTGAAGGCTCTAGATATTACCCTGATTATCTCACCAATTTGGTTGCGAAACAAAGTGAATCCCTTATCCAAACATTTGGATATAACGCGTACATTGCACCTCATCCCGATGAACCTTCCATGAAACTCATTATCAATAATAAGTTTGTAGCTCGTGTGGTGGAAGGCTGTAATTCCGTAAGTATCATCATTCTTTTTATTTCTTTTATGATAGCTTTTGCAGGAAAGTTCAAAACTACATTTTTTTATATTTTGGCTGGAAGTGTACTTATTTATGCGGTCAATCTGTTCCGTATCGTAATTTTGTCCATTGGTTTGTATCATTATCCATGGCGGCGTGAAGAATTGCACACTGTTATTTTTCCCTTGATTATTTACGGAATGGTATTTTTGCTTTGGATGTTTTGGGTCAATCGATTTGCAATGCTTAATCAGAAACCATGAGCAATGTTATAAAAATGATAGCGCTATTAGTGTTGTTCGGATTGTTGATTCTAATCAGGGCATTTGAGAACGAATTGTTTTACGATCCATACTTGTCTTTTTTTAAAAATGATTATCTGTACATCGATAATCCACGGCGAGAAGTGTTTAAACTAACCATGTTCACTATTTTGCGCTACGTCTTGAATTCGGGTATTTCATTAGGAATCATTTATTTATTTTTTAAAGATAAGAGTATTGTCAAGTTTTCTGCATTGATTTATTCGACTGCCTTAATCGTCCTGATTTTGTTTTTTTTGTACTTCGTTGTTAATCCGCAACAGGAAGACTACTACATCTTTTTCAATATCCGACGCTTTTTGATACAGCCATTGCTGTTACTGCTATTAGTCCCTGCCTTTTATTATTACAAGTTAAAACACAAGAAGGGGTAATACCTTTAAGGTATATTGTTTGACTTGAATCCTAGTGCGCTTCCATTGAACTTTATTTAAGATTGTGTCTGTTCATAGATGTAGGTTGTTGGTTGTAAGTATTTGATTTATATTAAATTGAAGGTATATAGTTAAGTCAAGATGTGGTGATTTAATTTCAAAAATGCGAATTATACAACCTTTTGTGAGAATTGTATAAAACGTCAGATCAAGTCCTTGTATATCTTTGACCCCGATAGTGTGATGACTTAATGAAGTGTTTTTAATATTAAAACATCAATATAGATTAGGAGTTTGAAGACCTCTAAAATCACCAATCTAATGAAGCTATAAATTATTAAACTGAATCAAATGAAACTGTCCCTCAATCTATTAGTCGCCTTATATCTTGCCAGTTGGATTGTCAGTGTTAGCGTTTTTGAAAATTTCCAACTTATTAATATATCATTTCTTTTAATCACTATCGTTGCAGTGCTGATGATTTTTGCAGTGAAAGCGAAAAAGATTTTTAAACAGTCGCCACTTAAGAGCTAAAGCTTCTTGCCGCATATTCAATTGCTCAATATAAACTTTATAGAAGCATTTTATGAACTAGATGAATCTTGAAGAAATCATTGGCATGGCTGCCGGCATCTTTACAACTATTGCCGTTCTGCCACAGATTGTCAAAGCTATCAAAACCAAAAAGGTAAAAGATGTGAGTCCGTATATGTTTGTAATTTTATGCGTAGGTGTGGGACTTTGGACGGTTTATGGAGTTATGAAGACTGATTGGCCCATCATCATAACCAATGGAATTTCCTTTATGTTAAATGGCTTCATGCTTTACATCATTATCACTCAAACCAAAGAGTGATTAGGTTTCAACTCCCACGGATTTTAAAATTCTATTGATGGCTCTAGACCATTTTTTATAAACTTCAATCGGTTTGGGATATTTCGCTTTCTTAATAACATCTTCAAATAACTAGGAGCATGAATTCTTTTGTCGTCCATTGTACTTAATTCTAAAATCCAGTTGGAGATATACCGGTTGGCCTTATATTTTAAACTTTGGTGCTCAAGGTTTAAATAATTGCGAATGCGATCCGTTTTTCAATGTCTCATGTGAATTCTATTGTGTTAATATTCATATGTTTTAAGTTAACTAAAATTGAATAATAGTCGGTACTTGTTGAAGACATTGAAGAGGTAGTAGCGATGAGGTTCATTCCAATTTAAAAATGACTACAAGCTCCTATTACTCACCTAATAGATTTGCTGAAACTATGAAAAACAAACCAACGAACAACTCATTCTTA
Source organism: Aquaticitalea sp. (assembly GCA_041751535.1). Taxonomy (GTDB): domain Bacteria; phylum Bacteroidota; class Bacteroidia; order Flavobacteriales; family Flavobacteriaceae; genus JBPOFM01. The sequence goes on along the minus strand of JBGSXJ010000258.1, from coordinate 13,913 downwards.
CAAAATCAAATAAAAGTCATGCTTAAAGTGAACAACTCCAAGCAATCCTTGACCTTGGATTCTAGAACCAGTTTACTGGATGCCTTGCGGGAATACCTGTCACTGACCGGAACTAAAAAAGGCTGCGACCACGGACAATGCGGTGCCTGTACCGTCATAATGGATGGCAAGCGTCAATTGTCCTGCCTCACCTTGGCGGCAACCTGCGAAGGGGCAGAGGTCACCACGGTAGAAGGATTGGCTACAAAAGGCAAAATGCATCCCATGCAAGCGGCCTTCGTCAAACATGACGGATTTCAATGTGGTTATTGCACACCGGGACAAATTTGTTCGTCTGTGGCTTTATTAGACGAAGCAAAAAACGGAGAGGCAAGCTATCTGACAGAAGATGTTAGAAAAATCAGTAAGAAATTAAAGCTTTCCGAAGAAGAAATCAGGGAACGTCTTTCTGGAAACATTTGCCGTTGCGGTGCCTACAACAACATCGTCCAAGCTTTTAAAGAAGTACATTCTGGCGATGATGAAATGCCAACCTGGGAATTCGCAACCGAAGCCCAAATGAAGAGCGCTAAAACCAACTAACACCAACTCGAACGTCAGAAAGTACGCAGACATATATTAAAACACCAACACATGAGACCATTTACATATACAGGGACTACCAGCAAAGACGAGGCACTAAACGCCTTTACCAAAACATCCCACTATTTATCCGGCGGCACCAATCTTCTCGATCTGATGAAGGAGCACGTAGAGCAACCCGACCAATTGATTTATGTCAAAAACTTACGATACAACACCATCAGTGCCAACAAAGATGGCAGTTTTACGCTAGGCGCAATGTTGAGCAACGCCGCGACCGCCAATCATAAAGACATTCGCACCCACTATCCGCTATTATCCATGGCAATGCTCTCCGCAGCAACCGCACAGATACGGAATATGGCAACCAACGGTGGTAATCTATTACAGCGAACCAGGTGTCCGTATTTTTTTGAGACTTCCATGCCCTGCAACAAGCGCGAACCAGGTTCTGGTTGCGGTGCTTTAAAGGGAATGAATGCCCAGCACGCCATTTTCGGCTATAGCGATAAGTGTATCGCAACCCATCCATCAGACATGTGTGTGGCGCTCGCAGCAATTGGTGCTAAAGTAGAAGTACAACAACCCGACGGCAATTCAAGAACCATCGATTTCACAGATTTCCATCGCTTACCGGGAGACCATCCTGAAAAGGATACGAATTTGGAACCAGGCGAATTGATAACACACATTCACCTTCCAAAACCCGTACTGTCCAATCACTACGCGTATATAAAAATTCGCGAACGCTCTAGCTATGCATTTGCTTTGGTTTCTGTGGCAGCCGGCTTTCAAATCGAAAACGGAAAAATTTCAAACATCGGATTGGCAATGGGCGGCGTCGCACACAAACCATGGAAACTGACTGAAGCTGAAGAATTCCTGTTGGGAAAAAAACCAACAGAAGCCAATTTCAAAAAGGCAGCAGACCTCGCCATGAAAGATGCCAAACCCTTTGAGGATAATGCTTATAAGGTCCCAATGGGCAAAAACGCCATTGTAAGAGCGCTCATGCAAGCAAAGGAGATAGGGAAATAAATTGCCATTGGCACAAATCAAATCAACACTATGCAAACAAAAAACGCAACAGGAGTCGGAACCGCCATCAATAGAGTCGAAGGTTACCTAAAAGTGACAGGTCAGGCAACCTATGCCTCCGAATTCCAAATAGAAAACAAAGTTTACGGACAAGGCATTAATAGTACGATTGCCAAAGGTGAAATCACATCCATCGACACCTCTGAAGCCGAAAAACTAAAAGGCGTCCTCAAAATCATTACCTATAAAAACGCCGAAAAATTAAAAGGGTTTGATGAAGAACGTCCGGTGGTGGAAACCGATAGCATTGCACCAGTCCTACAAAGCAACAAAGTGCATTATTACGGAGAATATGTGGGATTTGTAGTGGCTGAAACCTTTGAGCAAGCACAATATGCGGCCTCTTTGGTCAAATTCACCTATAAAGCAGATCCAACCGCGCATTTCAATTTCGGAACAAAGAAGTCTAAAGCCTATAAGCCATCCGAAGAGTCGGACCACAAGCGAGGGGATGTAAAGAAAGGATTTTCAGAAGCTGACGAGACGATAGAAGCAACCTACAACACACCCATTGAGCATCAACATCCAATGGAACTCCACGCCACCATTGCCAGTTGGAAGGATGGTAAAGTTTTGGCATATGCCAGTCAGCAAATTGTGGAAGATGCGGTCATCGCGATTTCTGGCACATTCCTTATCCCAAAAAAAGATATACGTGTCGTGGCAAATTACGTCGGTGGGGGTTTTGGTTCGAAGCTGAATGTGGAACGTCACCTCATCATGGCAGTCATGGCCTCCAAAATAATTGGAAGACCCGTACAGGCAACAGTCACTCGAACGCAGATGTTTACTAATACAGGGATGCGCCAAGCCAACATACAAACCGTAAAACTCGGTGCCAAAAAGAGTGGACGGCTCACAGCATTGACGCATGAAATTTTGTCTCATACATCCACTACACAGGAATTTCAGGAACCGTGTGGCTCCATGTCCAAGATGATGTACAAGGTGGCCAACGTCAACATCTCCGAACGTTTAATTCCAATGAATCTGCAACAACCCTTTTCCATGCGAGCGCCAGGCGAGGCGACAGGCAGTTTTGCCTTGGAATCTGCGATGGACGAATTGGCGTATAAACTCGGCATGGACCCGATTGAATTCCGTATCAAAAACGATACGCAAGATGATCTCCATGAAGAAAAACCCTTCTCATCTCGATTGTTGGTGGAGTGCCTCAACATCGGAGCCAAGAAATTCGGTTGGGACAAACGTAAAGAGAAACCTCGTTCAAATAAAAAAGGCAACTGGCTCATCGGATACGGGGTCAGTGCAGCCGCAAGAGCCGCACCCTATAAAGAAACCCATGCCAAACTGAAACTGGAATTGAAAGATAAAACAGTAACGGCTACCTTACAGATGGATGCTACTGATATTGGCACAGGTAGCTATACCATTTTGGCACAGACCGTATCGGAGTATCTAGACATTCCTGTGGAACAAGTCGTGGTGCAATTAGGCGATTCCGATTTCCCTGTCACGCCAGGTTCTGGCGGCTCTTGGGGTGCAGCGTCTTATTGCAACGGCGCACAGTCCGCTTGCGAGAACGCCCTAAAAACGCTCAAAAAAAATCGAAACATTCCAGATGATGAAGATGTTGCCATCGCAGAATTATTGAAAAAGAACCAAATAACGTCTTATGAATCTGAAGGCTTGGCAATACCCGATTCCGCATTTGAAAAACATTCCGTCTTTTCCTTTGGTGCCAATTTCACAGAAGTCTGGGTCGATAAAGACACAGGCATGTACAAAATCAAGCGCATGGTACACGCAGGCTCTGCGGGCAAAATCCTAAATCCAAAAACCGCTTACGGTCAAGTCATCGGAGGGCTCACCATGGGTGCCGGAATGGTCATTGCCGAACAAACACGCGTAGAACCCAATTTCGGGAATTTCATCACACGTTCTTTCTCCGATTACCATGTCCCAGTCAACTTGGACATAGGAAATATCGACGTAGTTTTTCTACCGGAAGAAGACAAGGTCGCTAATAAAATGGGTATTAAAGGCATCGGCGAATTAGGAATCACCTCTGTGGCAGCCTCCATTGCCAATGCCATTTTCAACGCCACTGGAAAACGTATGCGCGATTTACCGATTACACCGGAAAAGTTGGTGATGGCGGACGTGGAGGTTGGGGTTGAAGAGTAGGTTTGTTTGTAGAATAATTGGTTAGTTTGGCAATCTGTAAGGGCACGAGTTGCAACAAGCCCCGAGTGGTTTGCTATTGCCAATTAGCGGCTTGCAACACTCCTTTCCCTATCCAAAATTTCAGCAACAGCCTTCCTGTATTTTACAGGATTCGAAGCTTTTTTAATCGCTTTATAAGTTTTTTGAGGATTTGATGTCGATTGTGAAAAGAACTCCCAAAAGCCCAACATTTTTGTTTTTATCGGTGTGGGTCCAGACAAATAGGCGTCGTATTGCGCGTAAATGATATCATGGAATTTCGAAAAGATCTCCCATCTGTTTACGGGATATTCTGTCGTATTGTTTTTGATCATACTCGGTAAAAAAGGATCGGCAATCAACCCACGGCCAATCATAAAATGATCAATTTTTGGAAAGCGTTCGGCCATCGCTTTAAAAGCAGCTACACTGGTAATATCGCCGTTATAGTATAATTTGTGCTTGGTGCTACCGATGCATTTTTCAAAAGCATCCAAATCTACAGGGCCTTTATAGAGTTGCTTTCCTATTCTGGCGTGAATGGCAATGTTCTTCAGCGGATACTGATCTAAAATAGGAAAGGCATCGAGAATTTCTTCAGCATTCTCGTATCCCATTCTCATTTTCATCGACACCAAAATATCGGTTTCGTTATGCGCTCTATGCAAGACGTCATTTATTTTTTCAGTGTTACAGATCAAGCCAGAACCCATGCCAGATTTGGCAACCATAGGATAGGGGCAACCTAAATTCCAATTCAATTCTTTGTAGCCTAAACTTTGCACATATTTGGCAACAAAGACAAATTCATCGGCATCATTGGTTATGATTTGTGGAATCACCTCCAGACTCGTGTTGTTTTCTAGAGCGATATCATTTTGATAGGACTGCTTAATCGTCAGTTTGCCATTGAGCCTGATATATGGTGAATAGAACGTATCAATCCCTCCAAAATACTGATGGAAGGCATTCCGAAACCGGAAATCTGTAAAACCCTGCAAAGGGGACGATAGGAGCGTAGCAGCCATTTTAATGTTTAGTATGGCAAAGATATAACAATTGAAGGCTGGTTTTTATGTTGGATTGGCTTAAGGTAGAAATTTCAAGGATTGCAATTTTTAGGTATCGGCCGCTATCTAACCCTGTTTTAATGCCTATTTTTGCACGTTCAATTATTCCTCACAACACATGCAACATTTCAAAGAAACACCAAAAAACAAAGACAGCTCACAGCCAAAAGTGACCATGGTACAGGCTTTCAAAACCATCATTTGGCCTCGGCGGAATCTGGTTTTTATCGGTTTATTCTTGATCATTATAAAAAGCTTGTCCGCTTTGGTGTTACCATGGCAAAGTAAAGTATTGCTTGACGAGGTAGTCCCAAATAAAGATTATAGCCAACTCTATACCTTAATTGCAATCGTCATCAGTGCCATCACAGTACAGGCCGTCACCTCATTTTTACTCACCAGAATATTAAGCGTACAAGCCCAATATTTAATAAGTGAATTACGCTCTAAAGTCCAGAAAAAAGTACTGTCCTTGCCCATCAGCTTTTTTGATAATACCAAATCTGGTGCCTTGGTGTCACGGATCATGACCGATGTTGAAGGTGTTCGGAACCTGATTGGTACAGGCTTGGTGCAATTGGTAGGCGGTTCCTTTACGGCCGTTGTGTCCTTGATTATTTTAATAAAATTAAATGCCTGGATGACACTTTTTGTGTTTGTGCCCTTGTCCATATTCGGCTTTATAGCCTTAAAGGCCTTCAAATACATTCGTCCCATTTTTAGGACGCGTGGTAAAATCAATGCCGAAGTCACAGGACGCTTAACTGAAACACTTTCAGGCGTTAGGGTCATCAAAGCCTTTAATGCCGAAGCACAAGAAAATGTGGTGTTTGAAAAAGGGGTGGAACGCTTATATCAAAATGTGAAAAAGAGTTTAACGGCCACCGCCTTAATGACCAGTTCCTCCGCGTTTTTGATTGGTGTCGCCACCACGGGCATCATGGGCATGGGTGGCTATTACATGATGATTGGCGAAATGACCACAGGCGATTTTTTATTCTTCACCCTGATTCTTGGGTTTATGATTGCGCCCATTGTTCAAATGAGCAATATCGGGAGCCAGTTAACAGAAGCCTTGGCTGGTCTGGACCGGACGGAAGAACTCATGAATATGACGGCTGAAGAAGATAACCAAAACAGACACATCCAGTTGGAAACCATCAAAGGGGACATCGAATTTAAGGATGTGTCCTTTTCTTATGAAGAAGGGAAACAAATTTTGCACAACATCAATTTTAAAGCACCTGCAGGTTCTGTCACGGCGTTAGTGGGAAGTTCAGGTTCTGGGAAATCCACCATTGCGGGGCTTTCGGCGACTTTTTTAACGCCGCAATCGGGTACCGTGACCATTGATAACCACGACTTATCGCAAGTGAAGTTAAGCAGCTACCGTCAATATTTGGGTGTGGTGTTGCAAGATGAATTTTTATTTGAGGGCACCATTCGCGAAAATATCATGTTCCCAAGACCCAATGCCACGGAAGCAGAAGTGCAAAATGCTGTGAATGCAGCCTACGTCAACGAATTCACCGACCGGTTTGATGACGGTTTAGAAACCTTAATCGGAGAACGGGGCGTAAAACTTTCTGGCGGACAACGCCAACGTTTAGCCATTGCTAGGGCTATTTTAGCAAACCCAAAAATCATCATTTTAGACGAAGCCACGTCGAGTTTAGACACCCAAAGTGAAGCCTTGATTCAGAAAAGTTTGGCGGAGTTGATTAAAGACCGAACCACCATTGTCATTGCCCACCGTTTGAGCACCATCCGTAAAGCAGACCAGATTTTAGTCATTGAAGCCGGCCATATTGTAGAACGTGGAACCCATGACCAATTGATTGCGAAAGAAGGTCGGTATTTTGAGTTGTATACGTATCAGGCGAAGATTTGAGGGGAAGGTCAACTGAATAAAATCTTTTGGAAACCTACTTATAAAGACCCATTTTAGTTGCACTATTTTTCATAACTTCGTTAGAAATCTTTTCAACACACTATTTTTTTATGGAAAATCTTGACTTTACAGCTATTTTGGTGATTGTTCTAAAAGTAATCGTCGGCTTCAGTATTTTGAACGTTTGGCTTATCCAACCTAAAAAGCCAACCAAATGGCGAGGTGGCAATGCCCAGACTATCTTTGAAGAATTTGAAGCCTACGGATTGTCGAGAACGATGTGCTATATCGTCGGGTTTTTAAAGGTCAGTTTGGCAGTTTTATTGTTGGTTTCCATTTGGTTTCAAGAGTTGACGGCTTATGCAAGTTCGGGATTGGCATTGTTGTTATTCGGTTCCATCATCATGCATTTTAAAATCAAAGACCCTTTGTTCAAATCGTTTCCTGCCCTTTTGTTCATTCTTATGAACATTGCAATTACCGTTTTAGGCGCTTAAAAATAGTATGAAACGGTCTTAAAAGCTATCAGCACATTGATGGCTGCAAAAATCAGTGATGGCGAAGACTGTACAAAGCTATCTCTTATTTTGATTCGTACCGCAAATCCTGCGAACATCAATAGACTCAATCCTACAGAAGCAATAAGCAATAGGGTGGGACTGACATACAATCCTACCAATAAACCAATGGCACCCATAAGTTGTAGATATCCAACGAGGCGTCTGTAGTTCGTCAAATTGTACCGAACGAATTCCGATATGATGAACTTTGAATAAAAGCATTTGATTCCAAAGTAAATGAATGCAACGCCCGAAATCCACGTTAAAGCGGTAAGTACCTCCAATAATTTTTGATTAAAGATACGCAAATAGTGCAGTAACCGTGAAATTTGTCAGATGTTTAGGTATGTGAGTACCATTCGTAAAGCAGACCAGATTTTAGTGATTGAAGCGGGCCATAGTGTAGAACGTGGCACCCATGACCAATTGATTGCCAAAGAAGGTCGGTATTTTGAGTTGTATACGTATCAGGCGAAGATTTAAGAGAATTGTAGACAGCCTTTTATCTGCCTTTTTACATATTTATGTCAGATTATTGGTTTACTTAATTTTAAAGAATGTTTTGTGAGTCTTTGACGGCACTCGTTGCAAACGAGCGCGAGCGGGGATTGGTGTTGGCAATTATGGGTATTGGTGTTTTTTTTATGCTTTTTGGTTTGTTGTGGTTGGGAATTGTTGTTGTTTAATCACATTTTAATAATTTATAGTATATGATGCAGAGTTTCCCGTTTCAATTGCCTTTAACGCAAATGGTTCGTCATTTTTTGAAATATGAATTTCAATTGTGGGAGGGCCACTTATATAATCACCTATTTCAACTTTACATCTAAAACCTCTGTTTACAGGTCCATATGTTTGATTCCAACTTCTCACCTGTAACCCGCTATTAGTATATGTTCCTTGAGGGGTGTTTGCTGTCCAATTACTAAAACGACCATAAGCACCATTACCTGTTATGATATACTTCACGTAGTAATTGTCGTTTATTTCAGTTTCATTATTATCCTTGTCCTCCTTATCACAAGAAGAAAAGGTTAAAAGAGCTAATGCACTAATTATTAATAGTGTGATGGTTAGACCACCTGGTTTTAGAAAATGTATTTTCATCTCGTTTTTTTTTATCCTACGGTATTATCTTTAGTTTTTAAAAAAATTAATACAAAAGCAAAAATAATGGTTATAATTTTTTCATGGTTTTTGTTTTAAATTAAGGCTAACGGCTCTTATATGAAAAGTAGGCGATTACGAATCGAAAATTTCCGTTAATCGCAAGCTTTGATACAAAGCAAAGTCCTTGAATTTAGCACTGTTTAGCCTATTTTTTATATACATTGTTTCCAGCAGTTATTATTCTTTTAAAAATTCGTATTCGTATATTTTCGGTTTGATTTTATCGGCTAAAAAGTTTAGTTTATTTCTTAATTCGCCAATCAATTCCATATATCTTTTATCATCACTTTTGCTTTTCATTCTACCTTTATCGTTTCTGCCTTGAAAGTATTCTCGAATGTCATACAAACTCGCATTTACATTTACGTTTGGTTGGCTGTGATAGTATTTCCAAAATTCTCTACCTGCATCAAAAACCTCTTTGGCTTCTTCTGAAAATTCCCTCTTTAAACTTTGATTTTCTTTTGTGCCAAATAGATTAGTTTCATTTTCGGATTTTATTTTACCGTTTATAAAATCAGTCATAAAACTGCTCTCAAAACGATTTTGCGCATTTACTTCTTGTTCGGTAAAAGGTATCCAATGATTTGAAGTTTCTGCACTTGTGATACTATTTGCACTATAAAATAAAGTAAAAGTTAAGCAGTCGTTTTGAAATTCAATATCTGTTTGCCATCCATCAATTGGCCACAAAAATTGGTCACGGTCATTTAGCCAAGAAGCATTAACACAATGACGTGCAGAAAAATAAATCGATGTTTTTACAAGATTTTGACCTGTAATATTGAAACAATATCTTTTTTGTTGCTTTGATAAAATTGCTAATTGACTATTATGTTGAAAGTCAGGCGCACAACTAACGATTAAGCCAATTTTTTCATTTTCATTGCATTCAAATGTCTTTATCCACTTGTTTATACTTTTTGGCAGATTTCCATAAAAAGTTTTAGCACCTGAATAATTACCGTTTTTGTCGTAAATATCTGTCTCAATCGTGCTTAATTTTGATTTTACAGATGTGTTCCAAATAGTAAAGGCAATAGGAAATTTACCTTTTACATTGTCAAATGTTTCAGCAGGTACAGCAAAGCCATTCACATAATCAGATAAAAAGAATTCTTTAAATTTCTTGAAATTTGAACCGTTTACAAATTTAACTTTTGAGAATTGACCAAGTATACAACCTTCAATCTTTTCATAAATAACAGCCATAAAAAGAGCAAAAATTTCATTCGAAGCATTACCAATTTTAGGATTCAATTGTTCTTTAATCTTAAAGGTTGTAGTAACACCAGCCTTATTTTCTCCCGTACCTGATACTGTTTTTGAAGAAGTAGCTTCTGCATATGGAGGATTGATATAAATTACCAGTTTTTTACGCTTTTCTTCATCATTAATGATGTCTTGTAGGCTTTGAGGTAATTTGGAAAAGTCATCATTTAAAAAGTCAAACTGAAAAACGTGGTTGTGCAATAAGTTGGCTCCGTGGTCTATACGTTCGTGCATTACATTAATATCAGCTTGGTCTAATGTACTTGCGTAAATGTTGTATTTATTGGTTAAACCTGCCAAAAGGTTACCTGTTCCAGCCGCACAATCCCAAATGTAATAGTCGTCCTGCCAATCTTCGCCTAAATAATCTGTAAGGTATTTTTGCGAAAGCTCTACCCAAATACGAGGTGTGAAAAATGCTCCTTTACGTTCTCTAATGTCTTGCGGTGCAAGTAAATCTCTACGCTCAATAATGTAATCTTGAAACTCTTTTATTGGGGGTCTTTTGTAGAGTTTCCAGAATTGTAAATAAGCATCTTTGTTACGAATGTTTATTGTAGCATCAAACATTTGCTTGATGTTTTCTTTTGCTATTTTATAGCCTTGATTTTGAAATACAACAAATAAATTATCTCTTATGGTTAAATCATCTTCTATATTTTGAGTGTCTCTGTCATTAACGAATATGTCTGCCAAATAAAAATCGCTATCAAAAATATTTGCTTTTTTTAAGTCGTCCCAATTGACGTCAATTATTGGTTTAACAATCTCAATCCAACGCAAATAAATGGGAATGAAATTGTTTTTGTCAATCTTGATTTTACTTTTTGTTGTGGCTTTAGCCACATTATTTTTAATGAAAGTATTAAGTAGTTTTTCGTCTTTTTGATAATCAAATACATAGGTTTTTGATTTTAAGATAGATTCAACTCTCTCTCTAATAAATTGAAATTCTTTAGTTGCGTGATTGCTTGAGGTTACATTCCAGTTAAAGTCATTGAGATAGAAAATATCTTGAATATTTACGTAGTCAACAAAAGCAATTTTTTTGAAGTCAAAAGCACCTAAAAAAGCTGGTGGTAAAGTTTTGTCGAAAGTACGTGCTTTTCCGATTGTCAGAATGAGTTGAACAAACATTGTAGGAACGTCAAAATTTCCTGTTTTTGCTTCTGCCCATAAAAGTGGTGTCCGTCCAAATAAACTGTCTTGTTTTGGAAAAACGGTAAAGTCAATATTTCCAAGAATTTCGGTTGTGTCAAATTGCTTAAACCAGTCAGCACCAACTTTGTTTTTCAGTTCTTCTTCTCGTATATTTTTATACTTCATTCTTCTTTTTGTCTTTTTATGCTGTGGTTTGTTTTTATTGTTGGCAACGTTAATGTATAAGATTAGTTGCGTGTTTTAAGCACCTAATTTAGCAAATACAAACCGAATAGAAAATCCGTTAGGATTTTCGTAAGTAAGCTTGCACTAGCAATTAATTTTATACGGTGTTGCCAGTAGTTTTTATATCCCAGATATATCAATAACCTTTATTCCAAATCGTCTAATATTTCGCATTTCACGAACGGTTTGAACTAATGAATATTTGGCTATATTAGACTGACTTAAATTAATCTTTTCAAGGTCTGTACTTCCTGGATATGAATAATTTCGGAAAGCCATTACAAATTCAATTTTATATTCTTCTTTTAGTATTCCTTCTAGTATTGCCTCTTCATCAATTTTATTATCGGGATATTTTTTATTGTATTTCTTTAATGTTTGTACTAAATAACTACTGCCGGTATTGTTGTATAAATCATTCCATAATCTTTTAGACGAAAGGATTATTTGAATGTATAAGTTTCGCATTTGAGTATTAAAACCATCTTTTACGTGGACAAAATAAATCTTTTTCTTTTTTACAATGAAAATATCACATAATTCAATATTGTCTTTTATAAGCTTGTCTAAAACATAATAACCCTTTTTATTATGTTTTAAATTGTATTTGTCTTCATCCCAACCAGTTTTCCATTTTTTGAGTAAATCTAACTCTAGTTTATTATCTGAATAAGTACTTATTGCATCTTTTTTTATTTGCTCTAAAAAACGATTATCGAGATAATACCAATTGGCATCAATTCGAAAATACTTTTTGGATTTACTTGTAAGTTCGCAGATTATATGAGAATAGAATGTTCCAAATGTAGAATCTTTACCATTTATCAAGCCTATAACGTTTAGGTCGTAGAACTTTCCTTTTATTTTAAATCTATCATTTATATCCTCAATGTTTTGAAAAATATGATTTGTACACTCTTTATAAAGGTTTCTTCTATCATTAACAATTCTATCATTTTTGCTCCAAGTTTTTTTAAACCTTACTTTAAATTCATCACATTCGTAAAATTTTTCAAGTTTTCTTGAGTTGACCATTTCAATGATATCGTCATTTAATTGGTCTAAATCGGCAGGTGTATTATGAAGTACCACATCATTTGCAATTTTCTCCATTAAATCATTGTCCAACTCTGAAATTATGTTTGAATCTTCTACTCTGGAAAACAATGTTAATTGTACATAATTAGATTTATCTTTTCTAATATTATGAATGTTTTGAACTAGTAGTTTTAATTCATCAAAACTTAATTTTTTTCTTAAAGCAAAATAAGAACCAATTTCCATAACGTCTTTATCTCCGTCAAGTTTTAAGTTTTTGAAAATTCCTTTTTTTAGCTCTTTTCTAATTACAATTTTTATTTTCTTCGGGATTTCTGAATATTCTAAAGACTCACTTATTCTTTGGTCATAATTAAATGTATTGTCTTTTTGAGCGATATTTCCAACAACACCTCTAGTGCTTACTTTTAAAAGAATGTCTTCAGATGGTTTTGCGAAGTGTTGGTAAAAATCAATTCCAAAATTAATATCCATATAAGATTGGATTACTTTGAAACCACTTCCGCCAACCGAACAATATATATTAGATTTATAAATAGTGAATAGTACGTAAGAGAATTCGATTATATCAAAATCTTGGTCTTTGCCTAATTCTTCTGGTAGAAAAAGTCGCCAATAATCTTGGGTTTTAGTTTGGTTATAGCAGTAAGTGTAAAATTCAAATTCTTCTTCTATAAGATGATTAAGATTTGGCTTTACAACATCAAAATCGGCTTCTTCTGCGTGGAGACTTCTTTTATGATTTGAAGTAATTATCTCAATAATTTCCTTATTGTTCTTTTCTTTAAGCTCAAAATAATTTTTGTTTATTAAGAAAACCTTTAAATTAAATTTTATTTCGCTCATTTTTTTGGGTTTTCTTCAAATTACTGGCAACAATAGAATAACCACAATACTGTTGAAATCATTGCGGTTATATCATTTATGTCAGCAAGTAAGTCAAAATAACCCACTAATCCTATACGTACTTCTACGTATTTATTTATGCTTTCTAAACCAACGCTTCGTATTTTTGTAAGATACCTTTACTATCTTAAAGATAACCTAAAGCAACAATGATAGCAGTTCAAACGCACTTGATTTAATTCACCAACATGCAACACCTCTGCTACCATCAGAAGTCATCCCAACAGATTCCGCTTTGAGCAGAGTCCTCTCCGAAGACATCATCGCACCACTGTCAGTGCCACCCTTTCTGCAATCCAATGCAAAAAATAACAAGAATTTGGCACGGAACAACCAAAGCAGAACACGCAGACGACTATTTGAAATACGTCGAGGAAAAGGGACTTTCCGATTACCGAAATGTTAAAGGAAATTTATCCGCAAATATATTGAGAAGAATTGATGGAACTATATGCCATTTCCTAACCATAACAGAATGGGATTCTTATGAAAGCATCAAAAAGTTTGCCGGTCAGGATTTTGAAAAAGCAAGATACTATGCAGAGGACAAAAAGTACCTACTTGAATTTGAAGAATTTGTGTCTCATTACGAAACCTTTGAGGAATAAATAAGTAAATCATTTCTTTAGTTAACAGGAAGATCTATGCCAATTTAATGTGCAATATAAAAGACATAGTGAGTTTTATACTACTAAAGAAAGCAATGAACGACACCTATGATTCATCTCACGGCAAGCTAATCAATGTGTTTAA